>JAAYMU010000159.1 GCA_012521215.1 Peptococcaceae bacterium
AATGACCGACGGAGCACGGAGGCTCCTAAGTTCAAATTTGTCATGGATGACGTTAGAATTTGAACCTCCTGCGTCTTTAGCGACGGAATCTTATCTTAGCAAATTTCCTCTCTCAAGTCAACTGCCAGTTTTTACTTCCGTTTTCTTTTCGCTTACTTATCGCTTTTTCTCGCGCTTTTCAGCTTCCCGCCTCGCGACGCTCGGTTATAATAACACTTAGAATGTTATCTGTCAATACATTTTTTAAGTTTCTTATGAATTGAACAACATTCCTTTTTTGGGTGCAACAACTACTGTATCAGAGTTATGGTAAGCTTTCAAGCACATATTTACCGATTTAAAGAGAAATATGTCGATTGTTCTACGTTTTAGAAAATAATTCGTTAGTTATCTAAAGGATAATCACTTTTCAGAAAAATATTCTTTTTATGGGATACTCGTATTAATCTTCGCGGGGTCTCATGGTCGGGAATAGGATAACGTCGCGGATGGAAGCCGAATCGGTCAATAACATTACCAAACGATCAATTCCTATCCCTAGTCCACCGGTAGGAGGAAGCCCGTATTCTAAAGCCTGCACAAAATCTTCGTCCATCATATGGGCTTCTTCATCGCCTTTAGCCCTCTCCAGCATTTGTATTTCAAATCTTTGTCTTTGATCGATCGGGTCATTTAGTTCTGAGAAAGCATTACCAAGCTCTCTTCCGTATACAAATACTTCAAAGCGATCTGTATATTCCGGATTTTCAGCATTACGCTTAGCTAACGGGGATATTTCCACAGGATGACCAATAACAAATGTAGGTTGAATTAATTTAGGTTCCACGTATTTTTCAAAAAAAGCATTGATAATTTTGCCTTTGGAATCATTTTTATCTACTTCTAAATTTTTTTCGGCAGCGATTTTTTGTGCTTCTTCATCAGTTTTAATTTCTTTAAAATCAACACCGCTATGCTCCTTAATAGCGTCAAGCATCATAACCCTGCGCCATGGTTTAGCAAAAGATATTTTTTCTCCTTGATAAGTGATTTCCTCTGTACCACGTACCTTAATTACTATGTTGAAGATCATGTCTTCGACTAAGTTCATTATGTCTTCATAATTTGCATAGGCCTGGTACAATTCCATCATAGTGAATTCGGGATTATGTTTAATGGAAATACCCTCATTACGGAAATTTCTTCCTATTTCAAAAACCTTTTCAAAACCGCCGACTATTAGCCTTTTTAATGGTAGTTCCAGCGCAATTCTCAAATATAAATCCATATCTAAGGAATTGTGGTGGGTGATAAAGGGTCTGGCCGCTGCTCCACTGGGAATAGTCATTAAGGTTGGAGTCTCAACTTCAATAAATCCTTGGTTTTCTAAGTATTCCCGCATAGCTCTGATAATTTTGCTGCGCATAATAAATGTTTCTTTAACTTCGGCATTCATAATCAGATCTAGGTAACGTTGCCGGTAACGAATGTCGACATTAGTCAAGCCGTGGAATTTCTCCGGCAACGGTCGCAGGGACTTGGAAAGCAAGGTCACTTCTTCAGCTTTAACGGATATCTCTCCCCTTCTGGTACGAAATACCGTCCCTCTTATCCCGATTATATCTCCAATATCGTACGTGCTAACCAGCTCAAAGGCTTCGTCGCCTAGAGCATCTTTACGAATGTAAGCCTGAATCTTTCCGCCCATATCTTGGGTATGTATAAATATTACTTTTCCTTGGTCTCTTTTAGACATTATTCTGCCGGCGACTGATACTTCCTCATTTTCTAACTCTGTGAAATTTTCAATAATTTCCGAAGAAAGATGAGTTCTAACGTATCTGTCCGCATAAGGCTCTATACCCTTTTTTCTCATTTCCTTTACTTTTTGCAAACGGACCATCATTAATTCATTGAAGTTTTCATAAGTGTTACTATTCATATTTTATCCTCCCAAATCAATCTGATCATATTATACCAAAATAATTCCCCTGCAAATACTTTATAGCCCGTAATACCGATTCAAGGTATCACGGGCCTATAGTGCGATAGAATCCAGTATTATTAACGGATGTCTACTATTTCAAAATGCAAAACCCCTGCAGGAACATGTACCTCCACAATACTTCCTTTGCTATGTCCTAGAACAGCTTTGCCTACCGGGGATTCATTAGAAATTTTGTTTACGGCGGGATCAGCTTCCGCCGAACCAACTATAGTATACTCTTCTTCATCGCCACCTTCTATATCTTTCAGGACAATTGTACTTCCAATAGATACAGTGTCCTTCTGTTCATTATCATCGATAACTCTGGCGTTGCGAAGCATTTTCTCTAAAGTAATAATTCTGCCTTCAATAAAAGCCTGTTCTGTTTTAGCGTCCTCATATTCAGAGTTCTCTGAAATATCACCATACTCGATAGCTTGTTTGATTCTTTCGGCAACTTCTCTTCTTCTCTGGGTTTTTAAAGTTTCAAGTTCTTCCTCTAATTTTTTGAGTCCATTGAGTGTTAGTATTACTTCTTTTTCGGGCATAAAAAATAACCCCTCCCTCTTTCCTTTGTGAGGCACTTTCTAGTTTATTAGTATGTAAAACATTATATACATAACCCTATAAAATATTCACACAACAAGTGTATAGCGCTTTAATAATACTCGTTATTATAAGTAACCGAAATAGGCTTGTCAAGTTTGGCAAAGTTATTCAATTAACGAACCTCAATGGACAAATGCCTTTTTAAAAATATTCCTAATTTCTTCAGCAGTTTGAGCACCCATTATTTGATTTCTATATTGGGCTGCTCCCCTTATTCCTTTGAAATACCAAGCAGCGTGTTTACGAATCTCGTTTATCCCAATCTTTTCTCCCTTATAATTTAGTATCTTTTCGAAATGTAGCGATACAATTTCATATTTCTGCTTGTCATCCGGTTCGGGAGTTATTTCTCCCGACTCCAGAAACTTTTGAATTACTCCAATAATCCAAGGCCTGCCAAGTGCTCCTCTGGCTATCATAATGCCATCACAGCCGGTTTGGTTCAGCATATTACGAGCATGTTCAGGAGTGAGAATATCCCCATTTCCTATAACAGGTATACTGACCATTTCTTTTATCTTGGCAATCCAGTCCCAATCAGCGACACCGGCATAAAATTGCTCTCTCGTTCGAGCATGTACAGTAATCATACTGACTCCCGCTCTTTCCAGACGCTGAGCCAATTCAGGAGCTACAATACTTTGATCGTCCCAACCAAGTCGCATTTTGGCTGTTACCGGAACATTTACTTTTTCCACAATGCGAGCAGCTATTTCTTCAGCTAAAGGTAGATTTTGCAGGAGCGCAGCTCCTTCACCGTTTTTAACTATTTTGGGGGTTGGACAACCCATATTAATGTCAATTATATCCGCACCATAGTCTACTGCTATTTTAGCGGCTTCGGCCATCGGCTGGGGCTCAGAACCAAAGAGTTGGACAAAACGCGGCCTTGTTTCTCCACTTAAATCCAGCATCTTTAAGGTTTTGGGATTAGCATATAAGAGCGCTTTATCGCTAATCATTTCTGAGAAGACAAATTTGCCCCCAAGGGTATGAACTATTTCCCTAAAAGCTTTATCTGTTATCCCCGCCATTGGGGCCATAAATACCGGAGTCCCTAAATCGTATTCGCCAATTTTCATTGTAACCTCTGGTCAAGCTCCTTTTTTTAATTCTTGTTTTTTTCATATATGCTTAATAGCCCTTCCATGGTTAAAAAGGGATCAATAAAATCTATCATCTCCGAGCCGCTAGCAATTAGTTCCGCCAGCCCGCCGGTTGCTATGACCTTAACGTTCCCTCCCAGTTCTTCTTTCATGACGCCAGCTATCCTATCAACTTGCCCACAAAAACCATAGAATATTCCCGCTTGCATACCGCTAACAGTATTTTTACCAATAATGTTTTTGGGCTTTATTATTTCCACCCGGGGAAGTTTGGAAGCTCTTTGAAACAGCGCTTCGTTCGATATCTTGATGCCCGGAGCAATAGCTCCGCCCAGATACTCACCTTTTTCACTGATAGCGCAGAATGTTGTGGCTGTGCCAAAATCCACTATAACTAAAGGGCCTCCGTATTTATTAAAAGCGGCGACGGCATTTACAATGCGATCCGCTCCAATCTCGCGGGGATTATCATAAACAATTGAAATGCCGGTTTTTATTCCGGGGCCTACAATCAGAGGCTTAACATTAAAATATTTTTCCACCATAGTTTCCATAGAAGAGGTAAGGGGAGGCACTACGGATGATATAATTGCCCCGTCAATATCAGTAAAAGAAAGGCCTATGAAGTTGAAAAAGTTTTTAACTAAAACGGCATATTCATCATCAGTTTTGGACTTATCTGTGGAGGTTCTCCAATGATGGACGAGTTTTTTTCCGGCATAAACACCTAACACAATATTAGTGTTGCCTACGTCAATTACCAGGAGCAAAATCCCCCCTCCAATCATTACCAATTATAACTTTAATATTTATTAGTAGCTATTTGTTTTTGGATAGATGGTTTCTGATCGTCGATAACTAAAGAAAAATCAATAGAATTTACGGAATGAGTTAATCTGCCTACGGAAATTATATCTACACCTGTTTGGGCTACAGCCCTGATGCTTTCGGCTGTAATTCCACCTGATGCTTCTACTATACATTGATGATCTATGAGTTTCACGGCTGCCCTCATATCCTCTAGCGACATATTATCAAGCATAATAATATCCACGCCACACTCTAGCGCTTCTCTTACCTGCTCAAGGGTTTCACATTCCACTTCAATTTTTACCATATGGCCGACTTTGTTCTTAACTTGATACACAGCTTCTTTTAGCCCGCCGACAGCAGCAAGATGATTGTCTTTCAACATCACCGCATCATACAAACCAAAACGGTGATTTTGGCCTCCGCCTATTCTAACCGCATATTTTTGGAGCAGGCGCATACCGGGCATAGTCTTTCTAGTATCAACTACTTTTACCCCTAAATCCTGGACTAAATCAACCAGCCGGCGCGTATATGTAGAGATTCCCGATAAATGCTGCAAAAAATTTAGTGCTGTCCTTTCGGACTGTAATATGCCGGCCAGGGCGCCCCTTATTACCATGACCAACATCCCGGGAAAAACAGCATCTCCGTCTTTAACATTAGAATAAATTTCTATATTGGGATTTACTTTTTTAAACACTTTTTCCACAATGGGAATACCGCAGACAATCCCGTCTTCCTTGGCATATAATTTTGCCTCTCCTAAGCAATCTTCGGGAATTATTAATGTACTAAGGTCTCCGGTACCAAGATCCTCTTTGAGGGCTCTATCAACTATTTCATCATATAGATACATAGCGTACTCGAGTATCTCCTTTTTTTATAACAGAATGCTTTTGCCATTTTCTATCGGTCAAGGGAAAATCACTGCGATAATGCCCTCCCCTGCTTTCTTCTCTGGCTAGGGCCGACTTAACGATTAATAGACCCAAAGTAAGCATATTACCTAATTCTAATTCCGCTGTATTTAGTCCGGGAGAAAATCTTTGTATATAGTTTGTCAGTTCAGTTTTTGCTTGTAGAAGACCGCTTCTGTCACGGATTATCCCGGCTTTATCCCACATTATTTGCCTTAATTCTTCTTTTATGCTTTTTATATCAACACTGTTATTTTTTTCATTAGAAAAATCCAAGTTTGAAGAAAACTTTAGATCTGACTTCTTAGGCAAAGAGCCCGGATTTTCTTTAATTTTTTCAGCCACTATAGAAGCAAATACCAACCCATCCAGCAAAGAATTACTTGCCAGACGATTGGCCCCATGAACTCCATTACAGGCACATTCTCCGCAAGCATATAGGCCAACAAGGTTGGTCTCGCCGTCAATGTTTACTTTTACACCGCCCATTAAAAAGTGAGTTGCCGGTCCAACCGGAACGGGTGATTTAGAAATATCAATTCCATATTCCAAACAAGTTTTATAGATACCCGGGAATCTTTTTTGAACCTTATCCTGTCCCAAACAGCTGACATCAAGATAAACCGTGCCTTCCTTCATCTGGGCCCAGATCTCTCTGGCTACAATATCCCTGGGGGCCAGCTCCTGGCCGGGAATATTATGCATAAAACGTTCCCCTTTGGCGTTCAGCAGTTTAGCCCCTTCCCCTCTCGCAGCTTCAGATATTAAAAAACTAGGAGCCCCGGGTAATAATAAAGCTGTGGGGTGGAACTGGATGAATTCCATATCCATTAACTCCGCCCCGGCTCTATAAGCTGCGGCCAGCCCATCGCCTGTGGTCACGGGAGGATTGGTTGTATATTTATACAATTGGCCTAAACCGCCGGTAGCCAAAATTACGGCTTTTGCCAACCAAATTTCAAGTTTTAATTTATTCTCATTATAAACAAGTACCCCGCAAACCCTATTCTGCTTATTCTTCAAAAGATCTATAACAAAATAATTCTCACACACAGAGATATTGCTATCCCGAACCTTAGCTACCAAAGTACGCTCAATTTCTCCACCGGTCGCATCCCCTTTGGCATGTAAAACTCTGCTTTTACTGTGGGCCGCTTCCCGGGTAAAATCCAAGCTATTTTCTAATTTGTCGAATTGAGCTCCTAATTTAATAAGTTGTTCAACACATTCCGGTCCCTTTTCAGCCAAGATACGTACTGCTTCTAAATTACATAATCCTGCTCCGGCTTTGATAGTATCTCCAAAATGAAATTCAGGGGAGTCATCCTGGTTAAGGGCAACTGCTATCCCACCTTGAGCATGTTCAGTATTTCCTGCCATGATATTTTTTTTAGTTAAAACTGTTACATTAAAGCGATCACTTAGGTTTATTGCTGCGAATAAGCCTGCAATGCCACTGCCAAGAACAAGTATTTCAGTTGTATGTATCTCGTGTTCATCCGGATTCCAAGGGATTAGATAATTACTATCCTCATGCATTTTATCATCCTTAGAAATAAACGTATTAATAATACAATCATATAATGGAAAGGCATTAAACAGTTAGCATTTTTTCCAGAGCAGCAATAGCTTTCTCTCTCACTTCCTGAGCTACGGTTATACACGGAGAGAGAGTAAGCAAAGAATCTCTGACTTTTTGTAGACTGTTTTTTTTCATATTGGGACACATCATTTGTTTAGCAATAAGATAAAATTCCTTATCGGGACACCTTTTTCGCAACTGATGTAGAATTCCACATTCAGTACCTATAATGAATTTTTTAGCTGAAGAATTTTCAGCATACTTTATTATTCCAGATGTTGAACCTACATAATCCGCCTCCTGCCAAACCTCTTCCCTACATTCGGGATGAACAAGAACTTTGGCATCCGGATGGAGTTCTCGACTTTGCAAGACATCTTCTTTGCTTACTCGATGGTGAGTCGGGCAGAAACCGGGCCAAGAGATAATTTTTCTTTTAGTCTTAGCCGCAACATATTTCCCAAGATTACCATCTGGAACAAAAAGAATATCCTGGCCTTCGAGAGAAGCTACTACTTTCTCGGCATTGGAGGACGTACAGCAAATATCGCTTTCAGCTTTGACCTCCGCTGAAGAATTTACATAACAGACCACTTTTGCGCCAGGATGTTTTCTCTTTTCTTCTCTTAATTCTTCGGCATTGATCATATCTGCCAGAGGGCAACCCGCCCCGGGTTCAGGCAAAAGTACGATTTTCTCCGGTGAAAGAATGGAAGCGCTCTCTGCCATAAAGTGGACACCACAGAATACAATGACATCTGCTTTAGTATTTGCAGCTTGCTGGGCCAACTGCAAGGAGTCGCCAACAAAATCTGCAATGTCCTGTATCTCATCCGGTTGGTAATAGTGAGCAAGAATTATGGCATTTTTTTGTTGGCGCAATAGATTAATTTCTTCAATGAGTTGTTTCTTGCTTTCCTCACCCACTTATCAGGTTCTCCTTTCCCAATTTCAAGACCTTTTCTAAATTCTATGCTGGTAGTCAAAAAGTGTCAAGCCCGAGTGCCATGAATCTCTACTTGGGCTACATCTACTGGACGGTTATTAGAATCGACAAACACAATCTTGGGTACATAATTACGAGACTCTTCATCGCTAAACATACCATAAGAAATAATTATGATTTCATCCCCGACTTGTACCAGTCTGGCTGCAGCTCCATTTAGACAAATCATGCCTGAATCTCTTTTACCTGGGATAACATAAGTCTCCAAGCGAGCGCCATTATAATTGTTTACAACCTGAACCCTTTCATTGGGCAGTATATCTGCTTTTTCCATAAGAGCGCTGTCAATGGTTATGCTTCCGACATAATTCAAATTGGCTTCCGTAACTTTAACCTTATGAATTTTGGATTTCATCATGATTCTTAACATCTTTTACACCTCCACTACGATATTATCTATTAATCTGGTTGAACCGAAACTAACAGCCAGGGCAATAACTACGTTGCAGTCTATAATGTTTATTGTCGCCAGGTTATCCGCATTTCTTATTTCTACATATTCAATTTGCCCGCTGGATTCATTCCTTATTCTTCGAACAATTGTTTCTCTAACAACTTCAGGTTTTGTTTCACCTTGTTTAATAAGAGCAGCTCCTTCTTGCAAGGAGCGATAAAGGACAGGAGCTTGCCTACGTTCCTCGGGACTAAGATAGGAATTGCGTGAGCTCATAGCCAGCCCGTCCTGTTCTCTGACAGTTGGAGCGACAATAATCTCAATAGGGAAGTTTAAATCTTGAACCATTTTTTTAACGGTGATAGCCTGTTGGTAATCTTTTTGCCCAAAGTAAGCGATATCCGGCTGGACGATATTAAAAAGTTTGCTGACTACTGTTGTTACTCCTTGAAAATGCCCGGGACGTCCGGCCCCGCACAATCCTTCCGTAACCTCCGCTACATTTACCGTAGTTAAGCTTGTACCTTCCGGATACATTTCATGTACTGTAGGGGCAAAGATTACATCTATCCCCGCTCTCTGCGCCAGTTCGGCGTCTCTGCTCAAATCACGGGGATACCTATCATAATCCTCATTGGGTCCAAATTGAAGCGGGTTAACAAATATACTCATTACAATATAAAACTTGCTGCGAGCCTTATCCTGCGCGCGGGCCTGCTCAGCCATAGATAGATGCCCTTGATGCAGAAAACCCATTGTAGGGATAAAAACAATACTTTTATTCTGTTTTTTGGCCTGGTTAATATTTTCCCTTAAAGCACCTATTTGTTTAATTATATTCATTTTCTTCACTCCTGTGGGTTCCAATTTCAGCCGAGCTTTCCAATAATAGTTTCAGGTTTTGAAAAGTTTTTTGATCATAGCCATGCCCGTGCTTATTGCCTTTATTTTGTCCGATTTCCAGCGCCAGCCGCCCTAAACCTTTATATATATCGACAAACTCAGGCGGCATCTCCAATAAATGCTTAGCAACCACTTGGACATCACCACGTGCTATAGGGCCGGTCAGCGCTTCTGTTATTCCTACCTGACCAATATTCTTATAAGAGCCTTCCATCAGCGGAAGCAGGGACTTTAAAGCATCCTCTTCATTGATGCCTGCTAGATTAAATAATTTAACAGCCAAGAAACATAAAGAAACAAGGTAATTAGAAGCTACCACCGCCGCAGCGTGATAAAGTGTCTTTTTAGAAGGCTCAATACGATGAGGAATTCCTCCCAGCAGCTCTACAAGCGCGACCCCTATTTCCTCGACCTTACCAGTACTGCCTTCTAGACCATAATGAGTTCCGGCCAGTAGAGTCAAAGCACTGTCTACTGTAGCAAAGGCTTGTAAAGGATGAATAGACAAATAGCCTACTTGAAGACTGGGGTCCTTGCACATGACCTCCGAACGTAAGGAACCGGAACAATGAATCCAGATTTGGTCTTTTTTTCTCTGTTTATAGGCGGATAACTTCTCCGCTACCTTTTCAATAGAACTATCCTGAGTAGTGATAAAGATTAAATTCGCTCGTTTAGATATCTGTTCAAGAGATAGATGTTCCTTAGACAAATACCGGCAAAATCTTTGGTATGAAGCCTGGCTTCGGGTGTTTACTCCAATACATTTCAAGCCGGCTTGTTCTAATAAAACTGCTATGGAAGTTCCCACAACACCTGTGCCGATTATAGCAAAATTTTTAGTGCTTAACAAAAAAATACACCTCTTTTGGCGAAGGTGCACTAAAATACCATAGTAATTTGCCTTCACCGTCCCAGTATTATATCCAAGCGGTTAATACGCAATACATAATTAATCAAGAATTGGTTTTATAAACCCTTGTACTCCTCAAAAATTCTCCGGTGCAATTCATGAGATACTGCCCGCAGCTGTCAGAGTACATTCATTATTTTGAGTACATCCATTATATTATATATTAAACTCATTTAAAAGTTTTTTTTGAACTATACCTTGCCCTTTTAAGTCATTAACTTTTTGGCCGGAGGGCAAAATCAATTCGGGTGCAATTTCTCTTAAGGGGGCCAGGACAAATTCTCGCTGTTCCATATAGGGATGGGGAATTGTTAGCTCGTCTGAATCAATCCTAACATCTTGATAGATAAGAATGTCAATATCAATAATTCTTGGACCCCAACGCATTTCTCTTTTTCTGCCCAGTATCCCTTCTATTTCCAAGCATCGGTGAAGTAATTTTAAGGGGCTTAAGGTCGTATCAATTTTTAAAACCATATTTAAAAATGAATCTTGTTCCACCCCACCCCAGGGCTCCGTTTCATAAAAGCTGGAGATACTAAGGATTTTAATTTCCTGACTATTAGCCAATAAGCTAATGGCCGCTTCCAGATTATTTTTTTTATCACCCTGATTGCTGCCCAGACTCAAATAAGCTATCATTTTATTTCTCCCTTATTACTTCCGCTGAAATATCCCCAATTATTCCGGGTATAGGTGCCTGAGGTTTATGAACCTCTACTCTTACTTTAAGACACGTAAATTCAGCCAGGATTCTGGTAGCAATTCTATCGGCAAGAGCTTCAATTAAGTTAAAGCGCTCATTTTCTACACATTCCTTAACCGCTTGATAAACTCGGCTATAATCAACAGTAGGAATCAAATCGTCATCTTCTTGGTTACGTAAACCAGGCAAGTAGATGTCAACATCAACTAAAAACTTTTGTCCCAATACCTTTTCTTCCGGCAGAACACCGTGATAGGCGTAAAACTCCATCTTACGTAGATGAATAATGCCTTTAAATTTCATCATTCTCTCCCTTTGATCTACCTAATATTATATCCGCCATCAGCGTCGCTTTTTTATGAGGCAGGACATCATGAACTCTTAAAATATCTATTCCGGCAACTATACCCAAAATACCTAGCGCAATTGTGGGTTCCAAACGCTCCTCAACAGGAAGGTTTAATGTTTTTCCGATAACCGACTTGCGGGAAACACCAAGAAGTACGGGAAAACCAAGAGATTTTAATTCATCCAGCCGCCTGATAACTTCGATATTTTGCTCGGTTGTTTTGCCGAAACCAATTCCCGGGTCAATAATTATCTGGTCCTCCGGCACTCCGCTCTTGATGGCTAAATCAATACTTCGGGCTAAAAATCGCAATATTTCTCCTATTAGGTCACGGTAATGAGTATCATGCTTATTATGCATGATAACTACCGGAGATTTGTAGGCACCAACCACTTGGGCCATTCCAGCATCTTTTTGGAGGCCCCAAATATCATTAATAATATGCACACCTAAGTCCAGTGCTTTCTCGGCAATCGCAGCTTTCTGGGTATCAAGGGAGAGAGGGATAGGACTCATCTTTACCAGTTCTTTAAGAACAGGCTCCAGTCTTCCCCATTCCTCATCCGCGCTGATCTCTTGATGTCCGGGACGAGTTGATTCTGCGCCAATATCTAAGATATCAGCACCTTCATTAATTAATTGCGTAGCATGATCCAGCGCAGTTTGGAGAATGTAATACTTCCCGCCATCGGAAAAAGAATCAGGGGTAACATTTAGAATACCCATGATTAATGTCCTTTTTCCTAATTCGAGAGTCTTCCCCCGGCAATCAATAAATGCGGTCTTTTTAAATTGCTTCTGCATACTCAAAACTATATCCACCTTTATAAGCCGGAATGGTCACAATTTCTCTCGTAAGATCTACTTTCATTCCGACCTGTTTTAAAGATAATATTTCCAAGTTTGTAAGATAATCGACCAGTACTGTTTGGTCCCCTATGGCCAGTATTTCATAGGCTGTTCCCCCTATCTTACTTATCGGCACGGAATTTACTAAAATCGTCGAATTACCGCTCATTACTATGGACGTGGAGGCAACAATTCGTTGACCGTTGATACTAATTGCCTCGGCACCGGCATAGCGCAGAGTATTAACAATTCTTCGCAAATCATCGGTATTCAGGGGAAACAACACATCTATATTTTGGCCGCTATCTTGTATTTTCAACCTTATCCCGGGACCTTGAACATCAATTGTCCCGTCGGACATTTTAAGTTCATTCAGTTTATTGATGAGAAACGGGTTATTAATGCTCTCATCTGTGTAATTTTTGATTTGTTCATTAAGCTGATCTTGGATATCCTGAAGCTGCTTATTTCTTTCTTTTAGACTTTCGGTAACAGATTTTATTTGAGCCAATCTTTTACTCTGAATTTGAGCGGCGGTATCTGCTTCCTCTTTGGCTTGAATCTGAACCGCAATTAAAAAACCAATAATTATGGCGGCTATTGTTGCTACCGTAACCACATGTTTATTTAACGGTCTCAAATTCATCCCTCCTTAAGCGGCTCAGCATATTTAAAAGTAAATGCTTTGGCAGGGGGAACTACAAGAGGTTCTTCGGGGGTTTCCAGTTTTCTGGTTATCCCATATAACTGCTGATATTCGCCCAATATATCCCAATAATAAAACTGTAAAGCCGATTTAAGATTATCTTGATTACCGATAGCCACTATGCGATAAGGAGGCATCTGCCTTGTCCCATTAATTTGAATAAAAGAACCGCTGCAAAAAATTTCCGTATGGGCAGTTAGGCGCTGATTATTAATAGCAATAGCTTCTGCTCCGCCGTTCCATAAAGCGTTAACCAAAGTCCTTAGATACTCTTCATGAATAACATAATTGCCCGTTTCAGCAATTCTTTCTTCTTTAGAGTCATCAAGGATAATTCTGATTCCCGGTCCCTTCATTCCCACCAAGCAAGCATTGATATTGGCCTCTTCCAATTGTTGGGAAGCCAAAGCTGCCACACTGTCCGCCGCCTGTAAGCGGGTAAGTTCCTCCCAAAGATGTTCGTTTTCTTTAGTCAATTTATCATTCTCCAATTGTAATTGGATAAGGTTGGGTAGGCTTGCTTCTTGAGCATCCTCCGCCTTATTCTGATAATGGGCTTTAATCAGGACAACGGAAAAAAAGCCGATAGCCATTAAACAACAAGTTATTAAGCCTATGGCTATATTTCTCTTTTTCTGCATATTTTCACCTCAGTGATTCCAAAAAGACACCCTCAAAGCGGGTGTCTTAATGTTATATCAGCTCAGCCATTCTTCCCCCGTTTTATAATAGGACAAGATTTCATCTTCTCGAAAGTACAATTTGATTTCCCGTTCTGCACTTTCTAGGGAATCAGAGCCGTGGATTATATTTCTGCCGATATCTATTGCATAACTGCCTCTGATAGACCCTGGACAAGCCTCGGCTGGATTTGTGGCCCCTAACATTTGCCTTGCCATAGCTATGATATTCTGGCCTTCCCAAACCATGGCCACTACAGGTGAACTGGTAATATACTCAATTGTTGATTCAAAAAAAGGTTTTCCTTTGTGTTCCTGATAGTGGAGTTCGGCCGTTTCTCGATCCAGTTTAAGCATTTTCAATCCAACCAGCTTAAAACCCTTTCTTTCGAAACGGGTAATAATTTCGCCGATTAGTCCTCTTTGTACAGCATCGGGCTTTAACATCAGAAATGTTTTTTCCATCTGTGATTTCTCCTATAGAATTATTCTACTATTCTATATTAAGGAGTTTTATTTAATTTATAAAGTTATTCATAGGACAAATCTTCAGCCGTTTTTATTTCGTCTTGCTCTTCGCTAGAAACATGGTCTTGGCTTTCGGCCGCTTGAACTGATTTTTTCCCATTGCTTTCTCTTAATTTAAGCAGATTTTCTTTGCGGCTTTCATCAAAGCGGGCAATAATCTCCAGGAATCCTTCAGCTTCAAGAGTTTCATTTTCCATTAAAGCTTCCGCAATAGCATGAAGGATATCCATTTTTTCAATTATTATATCTTGGGCCCTTTGATAGGACTCATCAATAATGCGACGAACTTCATTGTCAATAGCTTGAGCTACGGATTCACTATAATTGCGATCTCGGGCAATATCTTTGCCCAGGAAAACCTGTTCTTCCTTATGACCGAAGGTAATCGGGCCAAGCTCTTCCGACATTCCCAATTCTGTAATCATCTTCCGTACTATACCGGTAGCCCGCTCCAGGTCATTGGAGGCCCCTGTGCTGATTTCTTTAAGCACCAGAGCTTCGGCCACTCTTCCCCCCAGAAGCATTGTTACCTGATCAAGGAGTTGGGATTTGGTCATATAATTGCGATCTTCTTTAGGGAGAAGTAAAGTATACCCGCCGGCTCTCCCCCTGGGAATAATTGAGACTTTATGCAAAGGATCGGTATGAGGCAAGTATTCACCAAGCAGAGCATGTCCGGCTTCATGATAGGATACCAGTTTCTTTTCAAAGTCGCTGATTACTCTGCTCTTTTTCTCCGGTCCCGCAATAACTCTCTCGATGGAGTCCTCCATCGCTTTCATGGAAATTTCCTTTTCATTGCGGCGCGCGGTCAATAAAGCCGCTTCGTTAACCAGATTAGCTAAATCCGCACCTGTAAAACCAGGCGTTCTGCGGGCTAATACTTCCAGATTGACATCATCAGCCAAGGGTTTTCCTTTTACATGGACAGCCAAAATATCTTCCCTGCCCTTAATATCCGGCACATTAACAACTACCTGACGGTCAAAGCGTCCCGGACGCAGCAAAGCAGGGTCTAGAATATCCGGACGGTTAGTAGCGGCAATAATAATTATGCCCTCATTGCCATTAAAGCCGTCCATTTCCACTAAAAGCTGGTTCAGGGTCTGTTCACGCTCATCATGACCCCCGCCGAGACCGGCACCACGATGACGCCCTACAGCATCGATTTCATCAATAAAGACGATACAAGGGGCATTCTTTTTCGCTTGTTCAAACAGATCTCTTACCCGAGAGGCCCCTACACCGACAAACATTTCTACAAAATCGGAGCCGCTAATGCTAAAGAACGGAACTCCTGCCTCACCGGAAACGGCCTTCGCCAGCAAAGTTTTTCCTGTCCCGGGAGGACCAAATAGCAAAACTCCTTTAGGAATCTTGGCTCCAATTTCAGTAAATTTACGAGGGGATTTAAGAAATTCAACAATTTCTTCAAGTTCTTCTTTGACCTCGTCAACACCGGCTACATCCTTAAAGGTATATTTTGTTTCGTCAGTAACCAAACGGGCTCTACTTTTACCGAATTGCATTACTTTACTGCCGCCGCCCTGGGTCTGCTGCATCATATAAAAGAATAAGCCAATGATAAAGAGGAACATGAGTACTGTAGGCAGAACATTGGCCCACCAGGGAGTAGTAGCAGGAGGATTAAACACCACGGGAACGTTCTTATCCTTCAGAGTATCAACAAGGGTCTGATCTCCTGTTTCACCGACGACCGAATAAGTCTTGCCATCATTCATAGTTACAGTATAAACATTATAGTTATTATTGATAACTACCGAAACTTCTTTGACTTTACCCGCTTCCACAGATTGCGTAAACTCTGTGTAAGTAAGGCTTGTATCAGGTTCATCCGGGGGATTTGCCCATTTTATGAGCAGTACAGCTAGTAAAATTATTAGCAAATATATGGCTACGTTTCTAAATACTTTCAAATCCGAAGATCCCTCCTCTCAACGAAAATAACACATAATAACCTTAAAAAAATAATAGCCTAAACATATAATAATAACCTTAAAAACAACATAGAACATTATAACATGCTGTCAAGTCTTTTACAATCAATACTAATTAGGAGCAGTCATCCTAATTCTAGCAATAAAAACGTACAATCTCGGGCGCGAGTTTTCAGGTAAGTAACAGTCACTCCGGGACACTCCGGGAATCCAAAGAACGTTGTTTTTATATACCAGGAGAGGAGTGGATTTGCGTTCTGCTTCGGGTACCGCATTATCTTGAAACACTTTTTTAATTTTTTTATGCCCTAGATTTTTAAAATACATTTTATCCCCGGGTCTTCTGCTCCGGCAAACTAAGGGAGAGTCAAGAGTCATTATTTTATGCCTGTCAAATTCGGTCCCAAAAAGAAGGTCAAGGTCTGTTTGCGGTTCAGAAAAGATACCGATTTGAAGATTGCTCCCTGGGATTTGGTACCAATTATCCGGGACTAGGGTTATTTCCCAGTCCTGGGGAACTATCATGTTTTGTTTATGCTTTTGTTCTAATTCTCTCCGAAAAAAGAGAAAGCCATACTTCGTAGATTCTACCTTTAAGTCAGGTAAATCTTGACGCCAGCCTGTCTTTCTTCCCTCTTGCATTAACAATTTAACATATTTGTATTCCAAACCTCGCGGTTCACCGCTTACCATGGCGGCAGCTCTACGCAGAATACGGGATAGGATGGCTTCCGGTTCATCCCAAGCTTTAAAATCAACTAAACACCCCTCAGCACCAGCCTGGACAAGTTGTTCCCATTTTTCATTAACTTGCGAATTAATATATTCCTCATCCCAACGAAGCAGTTCAGCCGTCCTCGCTAGAGCTTCGTGAATTCGCTTATTATATTCCTTCTCAAGATGGGGCAGGAGATGAAGCCTAATTTTATTACGGTCATACCAAGGCTCAAAATTACTTCTGTCAAGAGCATAGGGAAGTCCTTCGGCTAAACAATACTCGAGAATAGCTTCTTTCGGTACGGAAAGCAAAGGCCTGATTATTTTGTCTTTGCAGGGATAGATACCGGCCAGGCCGGCAGTACCGCTTCCCCTTAATAAACGATAAAGAACAGTTTCTGCCTGGTCATCTAAATGATGGGCCGTGGCCAAAAGATTGCAGCCAAACCTGACCATATCTTCTTTAAAGCGGGCATATCGCCATTCTCTAGCAGCTTCTTGAAAACCCTTACCCCTATTATCGGCATATCTTTTAGCATCAAATTCATGGAGAACAAAAGGGAACTTCCACTGACGGGCTAACCTTGCCACCAATTCAGCTTCGCTTTGGCTTTCCTTTCTAACCTTATGATTTACATGGCTTATAATAACGACAATCTTTTGGTCCGGATTTTGTTGCTGATAAGAATATAAAATGTGGGCCAATGCGACAGAATCCGGCCCTCCCGAAACGGCAGCAAGTATTCTGGAATTAGAAGGAATCAGCTTCGGCAAAACCTCAG
Organism: Peptococcaceae bacterium; assembly: GCA_012521215.1. GTDB lineage: Bacteria > Bacillota > Desulfitobacteriia > Desulfitobacteriales > Syntrophobotulaceae > JAAYMU01. The sequence goes on from JAAYMU010000159.1 coordinate 17,485, forward strand.
AATTCAAATAAGAAAACATGTTGATTAGCTCCCTTGGAAGCATAACTGCCTACATATAATTATTATCTTTTCTCTATTTTCCATTTATTCACCTGTTTTGTCAAAGCCTTTTATTTATACTTTTTCCTAATAACCAGCACAACACCGTCATCTTCGAAATCCCGGCCTGAACTCAAATTAACCTCTCTGATAATTCTATCGGCTAAATTTTGGGCCGGCAAATTTGTTGTTTTTGAAAGGTACTCTTTTAACCAATCATTTTTCTTGTTAACTACATCTAGAACGCCGTCTGTGATAAGAACCAAGGTCTTTTCTTTGATATCAGCATCAATAACGGGAATTTCAATATCATTTAATATTCCGGCCGGCAAACTCGAAGTTTCTATTACTTCAACCTTATCTTGACCAACAATATAGGTAGGGGCTGCACCGATTTTAATCAGTCTCGCAGACTCTGTTTCAATATCTAATACCGCCATATCTATGGTCACAAAGCTTTCTTCGGGAGAACGAAGAACCAAAATCGAGTTAAGGGCTTTAACCGCTCCTTCCGGTTCAAATCCGGTACTCAACAATTGTTCCAGAATCGTGAGCGCAGCGGAACTCATTCTAGCTGCGTCTTCACCTACCCCCATGCCGTCACATAGAATAAAAGCGCACTGGCTGGAGGATAAGGGTACAGAGCTATAATTATCTCCGCTGATACCATTTCCTGATTTAATAAAAGTCCCCACACCTATATCCAGTAATAGTCTGTGCTGACGGGACCAGACCAAAGGTTTGCCTTCCTCCGCATTATGACGAGAATGCAGCTCTTTAGCCAGGTGTCCGATTACTTGGGAAACATTGCGGTACTGCTCAGCAACAGCATACCTGTTTAGGGCTAGCCGCTTTTGCCAAACTTCTCTGTCCTTTTGTTGTTCCACAATAAATCCGGCAGCCAGCATCATCTCCTTAAGTCTTCCACAGTACCTTCTCCACTCTTCGGGAACCTCATGGACATCATCATCCGGAGAACTCATAATCTCCTCCTGATAAGCCAGCAGATCAAAGATAAAATTGTAGGTGCGGTAGAATTCTCTTTCCCAACAATAATTTGCGGTGGGACAGTTTTTACATACTCTTTCTACCAAAATATTCATTAATTCTGGAATTTCAGGTTTCAACTTCTGCTCCAGGCCGGCTGCTTGAAAACCGTAAGCAAGTTGATCAAATATTTCAGCCAGGGTTTTGACCTTGCTCACGGTTGTTTCAACCTCGGGCATAACCCTGGACTTTAATTGTATTTTGTTTTTCTTTTTCCCGGGGAAAAGAATAAATAATAATAATCCCAGTCCGGAGGAATAAAGATGCGACCAAAGAAAACCTTCATTTACAAAGAAGGTAATAATCATGGTAATGGAAGCAAAGGAAATTGCCAGGCCAAGCTTGCCAAAGCGGCGAAATCCCCCGCAGGCAAATCCCACCAAGCCATATATTCCGGCATTAACCAAATTAGCTATGCTAAAATCCCATTGAAGCAGGAAGCCTAAAATAGCGCCCGAACCGGCTCCGGCCCCAGCCCCAAAACGGTCAACTATAAAAAGGATAAAGAAACTTAAAGTGACAATCTGCAAATTAACCGAGCCAATTTCAATATTATGCAAGCCACTCAAACTAACTGCTAAAAGAACTATCCAAACTAAAGCTTGTTCCCCACCTAAGCTTCCCTTCATAATATTCTCTTTATGCGCTAAAGCATAAGCGAAAATTACTGTAAATCCTGCAGTGAGGGCACCTTGAACTATAAGGAAAATTATTTCCTGGCCTGTCAGCCCGGCGGATAAAAATCTTACTAATAATAAGGGGAGTACAGAACATATCGCTGCCCAAAGGGGTAGTAGAAGTTTTTCAGTACTGCGGCCTTTAATAAGCGGCATACATAGAATGCAAAGCAAGGCCCCGACCATTACTTCCAGGAAAAGCAAATAGTTCTGAACTGTGGCTATTCCAATAATAACCCCTAGAAGACCCGGAAGTAATTTTTGTTCCTTATTCATAGCTAGCACTGCAATATATGCCAGCGCAAAAGGATAGATTTCCAGGATATTGGCTCGGGCAATTAGGCAGCCAAACACAGCCACCACTATGTAACTGCCTAATGATCCGGAAAATCTATTATTAATTTTTTCGGCTTTGAATGTTGCCCAGTCAGTCATAAAGCCACCTCTTCCATTTTATGGCTTTATTATAGCTTATTGTAAGTGCGAAGCTTGTCTAAGCAAGGAAGAGGCTAACGCTATGATGAGACTTAGTTCTGCAAAATAATGTATTTAAATAAATATGTACATCCTATCTTCTGGACTTCGACAATCTTTTTTAATAATATAGCCTCCGCTTTTGAACGGAGGCTAGCATTAAATCTTTAGCTAACATTAAATCTTTGGCTTTTATTTATGATCTCAAGCTTAATAAATTATTCAGCTTCTTTAGGTGCTATTAAAATTTCTCCTTTACGCACCAAACCTAATTTTTCACGAGCTAATTGTTCAATGTAGCTAGGTGTATTCAATTTTTCTATGTCCTTACGTAATTTTTCATTTTCAGCAATAAGAACATTCTTTTGTTCCAACAAGTAGTTCAGTTGCTGTTCCATAGACTGGTCTATTTTAATTAACTGCCAGGACCAACTTCCGGCTAGGATCAGAGAAATCCCTATTACTATAACGAAGATGGGATTTAATCTTTTTTTCTTTTTTCTGGCTGTGGTTTTATTATTGGTCATTACTCGTCCTCCGTCGAGGATGTAGCTATTCCAAATTCATTATCATGTATAATACCTACTATCTGGTACCCCTTCGCTTTAGATCGGGCCAGCAGGGTTGCCACTGAGCTAGGAGCAACATTCAATATTTTAGCAATATCTTCACTGGAATGCCCGCTTTCTTTGAGCATTACAGCTTGTCGCTCCCGATAGCTTAGTTTTTCTAACCCTCTTATTTCCCAATGCATGTTAGATTCCCAACTATCTAGTACGTTTTACTTACAAATCAATTACATATTTAGGTATTTGTTATTATAGCTAGAAATATAAACAAAATCAATAGTTATCTGGTTATTTTCCCCTTTTTCCTATTGCTGATTAGGATTTTTGGTAATTTTGCCTCTGACTTTAGTCGCAGTATCTATGGCTACTGATTCCCCTATCCTAAAAAGTAAAAGCCCTATCCAACGTAATATTCCATAGGGTATGGCCATAAAAAAAGCAATAAAGTTAAAAATGCCGCGGCCGCAGATCTCGAACATTTTTATTATTAGTTTAATCAATTGCACAATTTGGTTTAAGAATATATTAAATAACTTAGTAATATAACGGCTCAATAAAAGAAGATACATAATCAAACCCAGTAGGCTGCCTGCAAATAAATAAAAACGCCATTCCAAATAATTAGCTTTTTGAGCCAGGTAAAAAATTATAAATAAAGCCACTAGAGAAAAAAAAATATCCCCTAGAAACGTTATAACTCTATTGAGTCCCATTTTCCATCTGATAATTCTATATAAATCAAAACAAAGGCCAACAATTACTCCACTTAAAAAAATATGAAAAAAGACAACAAATTCACTAATGGACGCTCTCTCCTTTCCCTATCCCGGTTACTATTTGAAAATTTTTTCCCAAACTCCCCGGGACGAGTCTGATGAGCGGTTCGCCGGATAGGTCAAAAGATCGATTTGTCCTTGAATTTCTACTTCTGTCTGATCAAGATCCAAATTCTTCACCCCTAAATCCTGCCCTTTAATCACAAGATTAC
>JAAYMU010000160.1 GCA_012521215.1 Peptococcaceae bacterium
ATACTTTGATTGATTTCATTCATTGCGCCCTCAATAAAGGTTCTGGTTAATCCTTCTTTCTTTTGCAGGCGATAATCAATAGCCTCAACCCAGAAGGCGCATTTGGCAGCCATTTTTTTAAAGGCCTTACTGTTTGCTTTGCTCCTTGTAGCCCTACTTTCGGCGTTGGCCTGCACAATGGTGCAAATATACCTGGCCTGAAGACAAGCTGTTTGATCCATCTTGTCGTATTCCTTATTTAGCAAGTCAATTACACCAGTATAATATTCTTTGAACTCTTCAAAGGGAATTTCTGTTTCCATTTGAAGATATTCTTTAAGCTTGGCCATTTTTTCTTCCATTAATGATCCTCCCTGTCTGGTATCAAAGTTCTAAATAGTATTTCCAATATATTATAATCAGAAAAAACAAAATTGAAAAATTATTTTTCTGATTTGAGTAGTAGTTACTCGATTAATTAGAAAAAAGTCAAGTTCTAAGTCTTGACCTTTTGGTTAACGAAACTCATCTTCGACCCTTTTTTCGATTTCCTCATCCGTTAGATTGTATTCCCGCATCATATCCCAGGCCCTTTGTCTCTGTTCATAATAAAATTCCCGCTTTTTTCTTTTCAATTCTTCCTTATCCTCTAAATAGTGCTGTCCGGGATATCTCTCCCGTTCGTCCCGCATCCCTTTAAGAGCTTTAAAAATAGAATAAGACAAAAACCCCGTAACAATGAGCATAAGCAAAGCCGTTAACGGACTGCCGAAACCAAAGCCGATGATCATAATAACACCTCAATGAACAGGATTACCAGCAAGGTATTTTTACTTTATTAAAGGTATTTTTACTTTATTATAAATTATCAACCTTACATAAACAATAAGCGTTAACCCCGAAGCCCTTACTTTTTCTACCTTAGACTGAACTTTTGTGTCAAGATCACAGAAGCAGTAATATAATAACCTAGGTTTCCAATATTAACCAAATGTTTGATCCGAGATAGATTCCCTATAACCAAGAAAGGAGGATAATAGATGAACAGGTCCCTTTTTGCAACACATGGTGGAAAAGGAATTCCTTCCAGGACTAGTTCTCTATTATCCTCACCTTATTCTCCTACTTACATCAAACCGGCAAGAACTTTTGCCATGCCACCGACTAGCTTAGCCAATCCCGGCTTAATGGTCCCTGCTTGTAATTCCTACTTATATGCTTTGCCCGGCAATCATAATTTGCCAAGTCAACCTTTTGTTTTGATTGTAACGGACACTAATTACGATAATCTCCTGGAAATAATCTTAATTTCCATCTTGATTCTTGTTTCCTTGGACTTGATTTTTGTCCGTCCAAGAAAATCAAAATAATACATCGGCTTTAAGAAGGATTAGGTCTTTCCCGGGTCGGTCTTTCTCTGGGCTGCCTCACCCTATCCAAGGGTTTAAAAATACTTGGTCTTAAATTATGAATGGGCACAGGATGCCTGACGATTATTGTTTTTAGTGCTTTGTAATCCAAAGGAATAAGAGGCCAGAGATAGGGTACTCCGAAAGAATTCGTTCTCCATAACAGGAAAAATAACAGAAGAACACCAATGCCCAGTCCCCAGAAGTTAAACAATCCGGCCATCAGGAGTAAAAATATCCTAGCCAGCCTATTGGCTTGGGATAATTCATAACTTGGCGTGGCAAAGGTTCCGACAGCCGAAATGGCCAGATATAAAACAATTTCATTGGTAAAGAGCCCGACGGCGATAGCAATGTCCCCTAGCATAAATACAGCAATTAAGCCAAGGGCAGTTGCCAAGGGGGTGGGAGTATGAATAGCCGCCATTCTCAGCATATCAATCGCGATTTCTCCAATCAGGGCCTGGAATAACAAGGGCAGTTTAGCCGGTTCACTTACCCCTATAAACCTTAGCGTTTCCGGCAGAAGATGAGGATTTAACGCTGCTGCCAGCCAGGTTGGCAGCAAAAAAACGGAAAGGAAAATAGCTATAAATCTAACCCAGCGCAGATAAGCCCCTACCACGGGCTCCTGCCGGTATTCCTCGGCGTGCTGAACATGATGCCAGAAAGTGCAAGGAGCGATAATCACACTAGGGGAAGTATCAACCATAATCAGCACATTACCTTCCAGTAAATGCATGGCTGCCACATCCGGCCTTTCCGTAAACCTAACTCTAGGAAAGGGGTTCCAGAACTTGCTTCCCAGGATAAACTCCTCCACGCTTTTTTCAGCCATAGGAATACCATCGATTCTTATGTTTTTCAGCTCACGTTCAATATACTTTACCATATCGGGATTAGTAATATCCTCAATATAAGCAATGCAGACATCTGTTCTGGAGCGGCTTCCGGTTTGAATCAATTTCATCCTTAATCCTGGATCCCTTAAACGCCTGCGGATAAGAGTAGTGTTAAAAACCAAAGTCTCCGTAAACCCGTCTCTGGAACCCCTGGTCACTCTTTCTACATCGGGTTCTTCAGGCTGACGGGCGGGATAACTCCGGACGTCAATAATAACTGCTTGATTTTTACCCTCGACGATAATGACCATAGTACCGGACAAGAGAAAGTAAATAACTTCGTCCATGGCTTCTACTTCAGAAACTTGCAAGTCCGCGATTTTATATTTTACCAATTTTTCTAAGGTGTTTACTATCAAATCAGCTTTTTCTATTTCTACAAAAGTGTCAAGTATTATGTTGCTTGCCGGACGGCTAACCATTCCGTTTACGGAGTAAATACCCAGTTTTTTGCCCCCTACGGTCATTTCGCGGAGCACAATATCAAAACTGTCCGGGACCCCCAGCTTGGAGTTTAAATAATCAATATTTTCTTGATAGTTTTTGGAAACACTCATTGTGGTCTCTGCCGTTAATGCCATTCTTATCAACCTTTCGGATTAAATACCAAGGCCGTCAAATATCCAAAGATAACTGCGGCGGCGATTCCGACTGCGGCAGCTTCTACACCGCCGGAAAAAGCACCCAACAGCCCGCTGCTTTGAGCTCCTTCCATCGCTCCTTTGGCCAAGGTATAGCCAAAGCCTGATAAAGGGATGGTTGCACCTGCCCCGCCAATTCTGACCAGCGGCTCATAAAGTCCAAGACCGCCGAGCACAACTCCCGCAGTAACAAAGCTCACCAGAACATGGGCAGGTTGGATATTTGCTTTGGTTAAATCCATAAACAGCTGTCCAACTACACAAATCAGCCCGCCGACGATAAAGGCAGGAATAATATTGGCAAACATATTTTCACCTCTTTAGACCGTAAAATGCTGTTAAGATATTTCAATAGATACGGCATGTCCTATAGCCGGAATAGATTCCCCCTGGAGAGCCGAAGTAGGGCTATGCAAAGAACCGCTGCCGATAAGCAGGACTTTTTTTAATTCTCCGCTATTCATTTGATTTAAAATATAACCGCTTAAAACAACCGCCGAACAGCCGCAGCCGCTTCCCCCGGCATGGATATCCTGTTTGGGGCTAAAAACCATAACACCGCAATCGGAGAGGTTTTTGCCCATGGGGAAATTGCTTTTTTTTAGAATTTCCTTTAGCAACTGCAAACCTACTGTTCCTAGATCTCCGGTGACAATGAGATCGTAATAATCCGGTTGTCGGTTTAAATCTTGAAAATGGTTCAATATTGTATCCGCTACTGCCGGCGCCATAGCTGCCCCCATGTTATTGGTATCTGTTGTCCCTAAGTCTATTACCCGGCCTAGGGTGGCTGACGTAACTTTCGGACCTGTCCCGCTGGCAGCAAGCAAAAGGGCGCCTGCCCCGGTCACAGTCCACTGAGCATACATTGCTCGCTGATTGCCTTGTTCAGTTGGCATCCGGTATTGTCTCTCGGCCGTGTCATGGTGGCTGGAAGCAGCACATAACACTTGGCCGGCAAATCCTCCTTCAATGAGCATGGCACCCAACGCCGTAGATAGGGCCATTGTCGAACAGGCTCCGTACAAGCCAATAAAAGGAATCCCTAACTGCCTGGCAGCAAAACTGGATGAAATGATTTGATTCAGAAGGTCCCCGGCTAAAACAAAATCTACAGAGTCGACAGTTACTTTCGCCTTATCGGCAACTCCCCTTAATGCTGTTTCCAGCATCTTGGCTTCGGTTTTTTCCCAGGACTTTTCACCGTTATAGGTATCCTTCATAATTTGATCGTAACTGTCCTTTAAGGGGCCTTCTCCTTCTTTTGGTCCGACAATATTATATCCGGCCAGAATAAAAGGAGGATTTTGGAAAATAATACTTTGGTTCCCTACCTTTTTTGATCCCAATTTTGTCATCTCCATTTATTCCAAATTCTTAAGACTACAGCTTATTGATTTTGATAAATAACATGCTTAATCTAATTTGAATTGCCGGCATGAATTGGCTTAGATGTTTTAGAGCCTTAGCAGCACATATATAATCCCTACAAGGATTGAAGTGGCGATACCGTAAACTAATATCGGTCCGGCCACGGTAAAAAGCTTGCCGCCCACCCCAAATACATATCCTTCTCTTTTATATTCCAGCGCCGGTGAAACCATGGAATTGGCAAAACCGGTCACCGGAACTATCCCTCCGGCTCCCCCGAATCTAACAATGTTATCATACACTCCCAAGCCGGTAAGAAGTGCGCCTATAAGTATTAGCGTGGCAGTTCCTGCGGTTTGGGCTGATACTTTGCTTAACCCAAAATAATTGATATAGATATTAATGAGTATTTGGCCTATGCTACAAATCAAACCGCCGACCATAAAAGCCAGTACCGCATTTTTGATTGCCTTAGGTTTAGGAGAAATTCTCTGAACCATTGTTTTGTATTCTTCAGGAGTCAGGTTGATAACCGGGGGACGCAAATTAGAATTTGACACTTAATTTCACCTCTTTCATGTTGTATATTTCCCGAATGTTCAGCAAAAAATTCCACCTTAAGAGTTTTAAAGCCTAAAAATGAAGCTATTCGCAATAATTAGGGGAAATCAGCTAATCTGCACAAAAAGGAAATTACTGGGCCATGTCGAACATAGATTTTACTACTTGAATATAGGAGCGTGTTGAGAAATTGAGAAAGAGAATTGAACGCCAAACCCTCCACGTTTATCTTGAGGGCGAATTGGATCTGCACAATGCCGATGAACTCAAAGAAGCAATTGATATAGAAATAGATAAGAAAGGCATTAAAAATATCGTCCTCCATATGGAAAAGCTAACGTTTATTGATAGTTCGGGTCTAGGTGTACTTCTCGGAAGATATAAGAAACTGCTTCCTCTGGGAGGAAAGCTCAAAATCGCCAATGTTCCGCCTAATATTTATAAAATCATGGAATTGTCAGGCTTGCCGAAAATTATAGAATTCTTACCGAAAGAAACGGCCTGAAGCGAAAAAAATTTAAAGAACCTTGCAAAAAGTATGCTAACTATGCGAAAGGGGTAACAACTAATGAAAGTTAATAAAATGGTCTTTACCTTTTCCAGTCTGCCGGAAAATGTAACAATCTCCAGAATGCTGCTTTCCGCTTTGGGGTCGCAATTAAATCTGCCTATCAATGAATTGGAAGAATTAAAAGTAGCTGTATCCGAGGCTGTTTCAAATTCAATTATTCATGGTTACAAGAATAATCCGGAGGCCTTTGTCACCTTGGAGGTGGAATCAAGCCCGAAAAAAATTTCAATTCAAGTGATTGATACCGGTTGCGGTATACCGGACGTAAAACAGGCCATGCAGGCTTCCTACTCCACCGATCCGGAAAGAATGGGCCTTGGTTTTATTTTTATGCAATCTTTCATGGATGAAGTGAAAGTTGAATCCGAAGTCAACCGGGGTACAAAAGTAATTATGACTAAGTACCTTAAGAACCTGGAACCCTCTCATTAAAGAGGGAGGTAATACACAATGATGCAAAGACTATCGGACATGAACCTCCCCCGTTTCCCCTTACTTTCAGACTCAGAAATGATGGAACTCCTGCAAAAAGCCCAAAAAGGTGATATTGACGCCCGGGAACGCCTGGTTAACTGCAATCTAAAACTGATATTCAATTTAATCCAGCGCTTTGCCCATAGAGGATATGAACTGGAGGACCTTTTTCAAATCGGCACCATCGGGTTAATTAAGGCTATTGATAAATTTGACTTTTCCTATGGCGTGAAATTTTCTACCTACGCTGTACCCATGATAATCGGTGAAATCAGACGTTTCCTGAGAGACGACCATCCGATTAAGGTCCCCCGCTCCTATAAGGAACTGGTTTATAAAATTAATCGCTCCCGGGAAAAACTAGCTGTTAAATTGAAAAGAGATCCAACAATTAAAGAAATTGCTGCGGATATCGGGGTAGAAAGCGAAGATGTAATTATGGCCCTAGAGGCCGTACAAAGCCCGTCCTCAATTTATGATACCCTTTACCAAGACGATTCCGATCCCATCTATGTTTTAGATCAGCTTTGCGTGGAAAAAGAAAACTCACCGATCTGGTTTGAAAATATTGCTCTTAAAGAGGTATTGGATAAGTTGCCGGCCAGGGAAAAGAAAGTCTTAATGTTGAGGTTTTTCGAAGATAAAACCCAGAGTGAAATTGCCAAAGTCATGAACCTCTCCCAAGTGCAAATTTCCAGAATTGAAAGGGCAGCTTTGCACCGACTCAGGCAAATACTCAAGGAGGAAAATGAACCAAAAAGTGATTAGGGCTGCATTTGGGAACTTGCCATACCGTAAGTGTTTTTAAGGGTTCTTTGCAACATTTCCCAAAGGCTTGCCCTGGGCACATCTTCCTTGGCAACAAGGTTGATACGGCCCTGTTCTTCTTGGTCGCAGTATAAAATAATTTCACCCAATTTTTGTCCTTTAGTAACCGGAGCGTTTACTGAAGGATTTATTTTTGTTTCTACTCTCAGGTCTTTATCCTTACCTTTAAGCACGCAGGCACCGACGGCTTTTTCGGCGACCAGTTCAACCGAAGTTTGGGAACCTTTGATAACGGCCAATTCTCCCTGTTTGGAACCGGCGGGAGCAAATTCTTTATATTTATAGTTGGCAAAGCCATAGTTATAAATTTTCATGGATTCCTGAAAGTGACCTCTAACCTGGGGTACGCCCATTACCACGCAAATAAGTCTCAACCCGTCTCTTTTGACCGTTGAAGCTAAACAATATTTGGCTTCTTGAGTCCAACCGGTCTTAAAACCCTCGGTCCCCTCATACCACCATAAGAGTTTATTAGTATTCCAAAGCTTGAATTCCCCGTTACGCAGATCATATTCTTTGATAGAGGTAAGTTTAGTAATCAAAGGGTGTTTTAAAGCTTCCCTGCCAATTACCGCCATATCATACGCGCTGGTATAATGCCCCTCTGCCGGCAAGCCGTAAGAATTTACGAAGTGAGTATTTTTTAAGCCCAAAGCCTGAGCTTTTTCATTCATGGCCGCCACAAATTCTTCGTGAGTTCCGAAAAGGTGTTCTGCTACAGCCACACAGGCATCGTTAGCTGAACCTACGGCAATGGCAATCAACATCTCTTCCAAAGAAAATTTTTCGCCCGGTTCTAAATATATCTGAGACCCACCTAGGGAAGCAGCATTTTCACTGGCCACCACAGTGTCTTTGAGATCCGCTTTGCCATTTTCTATAGCCTCACAAGCAACCAGCAAGGTCATTAATTTAGTTACGCTGGCGGGAGGAAGCTCTTTATGCGATTCCTTTTCATAGAGAATTTTGCCGGTTTCGGCATCCATGAGAATAGCGCTCTCAGCAGAGGTTTCAATATTGGCGGCCTGAACAGGGAAAGCAATACTGAGCATAAAACATGTCCAGACCAAAAATATGGTCAATAAGCGCAGACTATATTTAAGCATACTAAGAACCTCCCAATATTTTTTGTTCTTAGTATGCCAGTTATTTTTTAACTTAATTCAAGATACCTTATTTCCACCCTCTGATTTGGTATTTATCCGGTACCTTGTTCTCCTTTCGGCCGTGCCAATAACAGGGATTAAAATAGGCCAATGGTTTTTTAAACTGTTTATGTTTCAGAACACAACCCTTTACAACCCGAATTCCTTTTTCCCTACACTGTTCCTCCATTTCCGGACTGCCGTTATTCTCCTGAAACCAAATATACTTGGCGTTTATAGACTCACAGGTTGAGACTAAATCCTCCAGATATTCGTTTCTCAAGCAAGGCACTACCACATCTACTTTATCCTGTAAACTCGCCAAATCCGGAAACACTTTAGTTCCCGCCCATCGCTCTATGTCCGGAGCAACCAAATAAGTTTTGCAGCCAAAATCCTTTAAAGTCTGCCAGGCTTTCCAGGCATGCCTACGTTTTTGCAAACGATCGGCCTTAGCCAGAATGGCATAACTCATTCCTGTGTTGAGACCGTCTTTTAATGGATATGCTTTTGCTTTACTCATCCCAATCCCCCCGAAATATTTTATGCCCGGCAAATAAAAGGCAGAAGTAAACAGTAAAACAGTCCATAGGACTGTTACAATTACATCTAAACGCAATGCAGTTGGGGTATAGAGAAAGCTTGCCCAAATACGGAAATGAGCGTTAAGGGGTAGTAGCGTTAAAAGAACAAAAAGACGCAGCGTTAAGACATGCCAAGGTTAGCTTGCAGATAGCCTAGAGGTTTTGGCATGTTAGCGAGTATTTTGGTTCTTAGCTACGTGACCGGGCGAATGGAGTATTTGGGCGAGTTGGGTAAATAGGTTCTAT
>JAAYMU010000161.1 GCA_012521215.1 Peptococcaceae bacterium
GCGGATGCTCCGCCCCCGCCGGGAACCGGTTCTTTGGAAGCCAGAGAAGCCAGGAAATCTTTGGCGCTCGCATTAAGCATCCTCGCATTCTCCTTTCTATTTCCCTTTTTAAAACTGGCAAAACTATATATAACCTATTGTAAACCGCCTGTCGCAAGATTAAAAGAGTCCTGATATTTTCCCGCTATTATCCACATCAATGTTTTCAGCAGCGGGTACTTTGGGAAGTCCCGGCAAAGTCATAATGTCACCGGTCAAAGCCACTGCAAAACCTGCTCCGGCTGATATTCTGACGTTGCGAATGGAGATGCGAAATCCTTGCGGCCTGCCTAATTTTTTAGCATCATCGGACAAGGAATATTGAGTTTTAGCCATGCAAACAGGAATATTGCCATAACCCATTTTCTCAATGTTTTCAATGTCTTGCAAACTGCTACCAACATAGTCAACCCCGTCGGCGCCATATATCTTAGTAGCAATAGTATTGATCTTTTCTTTGAGGCCCTGGTCTAAATCATAGACAAATTTAAAATTATTTTGGCCTTGTTCCACCAGTTGTAAAACTTCTTGGGCCAGTTCAGTTCCACCGGCTCCGCCTTTAGCCCATACTTCGGACAGGGCTACCTTTACGCCCAGTTTGCTGCATTCTTCTTGGATAAACTTAAGTTCTGCTTCCGTATCCGTTGGAAAACGGTTGATAGCCACAACTGCCGGTAAGCCGTAATTCTGAGTAACGTTTTCCACATGCTTCAATAAGTTGGGAACGCCCTTTTGCAAAGCGTCAAGATTTTCCTGGTTAAGATCCGCTTTAGCGACCCCACCATGGGATTTTAAAGCTCGAATGGTAGCTACAATTACAACCGCATTTGGTCGTAAGCCGCTTAAACGGCACTTAATATTTACGAATTTTTCTGCTCCCAGGTCGGCCCCAAATCCTGCCTCGGTAATCACATAATCGCTAAGTTTTAAAGCCATTTTGGTAGCCATAACACTGTTGCAGCCATGAGCAATATTAGCAAAGGGTCCGCCATGAATGAAAGCGGGAGTATGGGCCAAGGTTTGGACCAAATTTGGTTTTAAGGCGTCTTTAAGTAAAGCAGCCACCGCTCCCTGGGCTTTAAGCTGACCGGCTGTAATGGGCTCACCGTCGCGGGTATAAGCAACAATTATTCTGGCCACACGATTTTTCAAATCTTCCAGATCATTAGCCAAGCAAAGAATCGCCATGATTTCCGAAGCAACGGTAATATCAAAGCCGTCCTCTCTGGGTACACCGTTGACTTTGCTGCCTAAACCGTTAACAACAGATCTTAACTGGCGATCGTTCATATCCAAACATCTTTTCCAACTTATTCTCCGAACATCAATATTTAAAGCATTCCCCTGGTAAATATGATTGTCGAGCATGGCTGCGATTAGATTATTGGCAGCTCCGATAGCATGGAGGTCACCGGTGAAGTGGAGGTTAATATCTTCCATGGGAACAACCTGGGCATAGCCGCCGCCGGCTGCTCCTCCTTTCACTCCGAATACAGGTCCTAGGGAAGGTTCGCGTAAAGCTATAACTGCTTTATGACCCAAATAAGTTAGTGCATCTCCCAGTCCAACCGTAGTAGTTGTCTTGCCTTCCCCCGCCGGGGTAGGGTTAATGGCGGTTACTAAGATCAATTTGCCGTCTGGCTTTTGCCTAAGATCATTTAGTAAGTTATAGTCAATTTTAGCTTTATATTTCCCATAAGATTCCAAAAATTCCTCAGGCACACCAAGCTGAGCGGCTACTTCCGCTATAGGTTTCATTTTTGCTTCTTGGGCTATTTGAATATCACTTTTGAACATTACGGTCTACCTCCGTTTATTAAAAGTAAATAAATAAAACTTCATTGACGCTTACCTATCCGGATATGTTTTGGTTTTCAGCTGCACTTGTTGGAGAGTATTTTCTTTTATAAATAAAAGCAAGCCAATACATAAGGCCGACAAAAATACTGCCACCGATAATATTACCAAGGGTTACCGGAAGGGCATTGTTAACCATAAAGGTTCCCCAGGTCAAATGCTCTATTTTTTCCGGAGTTACGCCCAAGGCCATAGCCTGGTTAACCCACTCTGAATTCTGTTTGGCTAAAATCCCGGCCGGAATATAATACATATTGGCAACGGAATGCTCGAAACCGGAAGTTATAAACAGCCAGATTGGAAAGAAGATAGCCAGTAGCTTCCCGGCAATATCCTTGGCTGCTGAAGCCATCCAAACCGCCAGACATACCAACCAGTTGCAAAGAATGCCCATGCACAAAGCCTGGATAAAAGTAAGGCCGGTTTTATAGGAGGCTACCTTAATAGTAAATCCGCCTAATAAACCTGCGGAAAAATCTAACTGGCCTGAATAAATAATAAAAAGCACAATGATGAGCGCCCCGATAAAGTTACCAAAATAAACAATAAGCCAGTTCTTAAGCATACTTAGCCATCTTGTTTTCTTTTCCATACAGGGCACCACAATTAGGGTGTTGCCGGTGAACAATTCGGCACCGGTAATCACCACCATCATAAGACCTGTGGCAAATAAGGCCCCGGCTAAAGCTTTAGAGATACCGACTGAAGATATGGTGTGAATAGCCACATTGGATCCTTGAGCAGCAAAGGCAATAAAGGCACCTGCCAAAATACTAAGTACTAGAGTTTTATACACCGGGAATTTTGCTTTCTTGCAGCCGGTTTCTATATAATTGTAAGCAATTTCTCCCGGATCAAAAAACATTTTCCCAGTCTTATCCATTTCCCGCTCCCCTCAGCTAGTTTTTATCTTTCACCTTGAGCTTGATACCAAGCCTTGGTGCGGAATGATCTTTCCCCAAGTAATAATTCACCCAGGAAGAGGTATTCTTTAACTCCCAATTACAAGGGCTAATATAGTATTCACCCAAGCAGCTTTGTTCGCCATATTTATGCAAGCGCTCATAGGCCCTAACCCAAGCACATTTTTTCTGTCCGGGGTACACTTCGCAAAAACCTTGATAACTTCCTGCGCAAGGGCCGTTGCGCTGATTTTTGGGACATTCCCCCATAGGACAGATGTAAGCCAAATCAAAAAGGGCACAATCTCCACAGTCTTGGCAGTTATACATTATTTTTTTAATCAAACGTTCCATGCCATGCAAACCCTTTTCCAGGGTCCCGCCATGTATTCTGCAGGTAAGTGCCTGCATCGGAGCAAAGAACTTCTTGCCGGGCTCAAAAAACATCTTGTGCAACAGCCTAGATACTTTATAATTAAGTCCCACTTTACTGTCAGTCTGATATTGTTGAGGAGGCAGAGCGGGATTATTAAGTCCGGTTTTAGAATCCCGGCCAAACAAGTAAAAGCCGTTTTTTTGGGGATAGTCAAACTCTCGGACATAATCTTGCCAATTACGGCTTAACTCCTCGCCATAGGAAATAATGTATTCGATTTGTTCGTAATTAATATTCATGCCGCCTAAATGGACGCCTTTATAACCTAGACCCTTAAGAACAGCATATTGTTTGGCGGCTCTCTTGAGCATAGCTTCTTTACCTTTATCCGGGCTATTTCGTTCCTCATCCAATTCCCTAAGCAATTTGTCAGTAACTACACAACCTGGTACTTTATTCTGATTCATAACTCTGGCTGCACCATAGCCTAGAATATAGATGTCTCCGATAAGAGGAATTTGCCAGCCCATTTTTTGAACATAGAGTATCAATTCCTCAAATTTTCTGGCATCAAAACCAACCTGAGTAATAATAAACTGGGCACCTTGTTCGATTTTCTTTTTAAGTTTATAATATTGAAGCATTTGTTCAGCTTCAGTTGCTTTAAACGGAGAGACTGCCGCCCCGGCAAAAAAATGGCATGATTTTAAAGTAGCCTTGCCCTTCATGGTTTGATATTCCATACCGGAGTTTAATTTTTTAATCAATTCCAGAAGCTGAGTAGAATCTAAATCGAAAACCGGCTTAGCCCTCCCGTCAGCTCCCCCAAGATCATAATCTCCCGTTAAAGCCAATATATTATGCAAACCGCAGCGTTCCAAAGCGTATAGTTGGCTTTCCAGCTGACTGCGGTTTCTATCCTTACAGGTAACATGAATAATCGTGTCCAAGCCTAGCTTTTGAATATCTTTACCAATTGCTTCGGGTTGTATTGCTACATTACCGCCGGGATTATCAGTCAGGCTCACAGCATGTACTTTTTTGCCTTTGGCAGCCTGTTCTGCTAATCTTAAAGTTTTTTCCTGGGACTCTTCCCAGGATCCCCTTCCCGGAACAAGCTCCCAGGTAACGGTAAATACGTTTTTGTCCTGGATAGCATTGCGAAAACTACGCTCCTCCATCTCCCTTAATATCCCCCTTCTTTGAGCATTAGATAGATATATATCTAAATATCACTGGCAAAACAACTGGGCGATCTCATAACAGTTGGCCTAGAGACTTGAAGTATACTGTTGTATATACAGGATCTAATATTAATATATTATCATTTCCCCATAAAATAAGTCAATGAATTTTAAATATTTAAAAAACGCTTCCTATCGGGTTGATTGCTTTCGACTTTAACAGTAATTGCTCTCGGCCTTAAAACAAATTGAAAGTAATAATTTCTTGAGATTACTTACTTATTTTGTTATTTTGTTTATAATTAAGTTTAGAATAGTTTATTGCGATGTTTAGCCCTGATTGTTTAGGCCTGATCTTAAATAACGTATAGGAGATATAATAATGGAACGACCGGTATATCAGCAAATCATTGAGGATATCAAAAAAAAGATTTTTTGTGGAGAATTGAAGCCCGGGGACGCTATTCCTTCTGAAAACACCCTTTGTGAAACTTTCGGCGTTAGCAGAATGACAGTACGTAAAGGTCTCGCTGTTCTAGTGAATGAAGGATATATAACTTCCATCCCTGGCAAAGGCAGTTTCGTCAATGAACCCGACTTTGAAAAATATACCCTCTATTATAATGAAATGTCCACAGCCATCAATACCGTGGACAGTACTAAACTCATCGAAGTAAAGATAATCCTGCCTTCCAATAACCTGCAGATGAGTCTCAACTTGTCAGCCAATCGCAAAGTTATTCTGGTTAAAAGAATATTTTACAGCGGCAGTGAACCGGTAGCCTACGACGAAAAATATTTAATATATTACAAAGGAATGCCGGTAGTGGAAAAAGAGATAAAGTACGGTACTTTTCCGGAAATGATCTCCAAATTCACTTCGCTCTTTGCTATCAAAAAAGAACTTACTATTTCGGCTCAGGTACCGAACCGCCAGATTTCCAAATACCTATCCCTCTATAATTCAACACCTCTGCTGGTTGTGGAACAAAAGCTTTTTAATTCTGAGGATAAGCCTATTGGATTAGGCATTACTTATTTCAAAGGAGATAATTGCAGGTTATTTGCCAGTTCATCTTTTACTGATTAATATATACTCTGGGCACCCTTGGGCCTATCCCACATAAGATCTCATAACTGATAGTATCCAAAACTCTTGCCATTTGCCCGGCACTAATTTCCGGGTACTCATAGTTTCCCATAACGATGACCTCATCCCCCAGCCTGACATTTTCGATCCCGGTAACATCAATCATGGTTTGGTCCATACAAACCTTACCAATGATTGGTGCTTTATTTTCTTTAATAATAACTTCCCAGGAATTCGACAGCCCTCTTCTGAGACCGTCGGCATACCCCAAAGGCAAAGTTGCCACTCGGGTTGGTTGATCAGCAATAAAACTTCGGCCATAACCCACGCTTTGTCCTTTACTTATTGTTTTAAGATGAGTGATTCTGGCCTTTAAGGACATTACAGGCCTGAATCCGGCCTCCTCGCCAACACCGGGGGCGGGCAAATGCCCGTATAAGACAATTCCCGGTCTGCAAAGTTCATAATGACTTTCCGGAAGTCTGAGAG
Source organism: Peptococcaceae bacterium (assembly GCA_012521215.1). Classification (GTDB taxonomy): domain Bacteria; phylum Bacillota; class Desulfitobacteriia; order Desulfitobacteriales; family Syntrophobotulaceae; genus JAAYMU01. Next base: position 5,938 of record JAAYMU010000161.1, read on the forward strand.
TAGCCGGAGAATTGGCCGCATGGCGGAGCGGTATAGTAATACCAGCTTTTTTTAGCTGTTCATAAAGATAATCGAATTTGGCCAGCTGTTGATAAGCGTAAGTTAAATCAGAGCTGTCCGCTGTGGCTAGATGGGTATAAATTCCCTCCAAAAATAAACCCGGCAGTTTGGATATCTTCTTTATTTCTTCTAAAGCCTCCTCACGCAAGCCTATTCTTCCCATGCCGGTGTCAATCTTGATATGAATTCTGGCTTTCTTATTTAATTTTACGGCAGCGGCCGAAAGTGCTTCCGCCTGTTTAAACTGGCATATTTCCGGAATAATATCCTCCCTAACCAATATTTCAGAATACTGATCCAAAGTCGGACCAATTACCATAAGGGTTAGGTCCGAAAAATGTTTTCTGAGTTCTAAGGCCTCTTCTAAAAAAGCAACCCCGAACCTTTTTATGCCCTCATTTTTTAAAGTTTTGACAACTTCCACCACCCCATGGCCATAAGCATTAGCTTTCACAATCGGCATAATTTCACTGGTGGTGTATTTTTTAATGATGTTGAGATTATGTTTTAAGGCCCCTAAGTCAATTTCAGCCCATACCGGCCGGTAATTGTGCATCATTTTTGTTCTATTTCCCTTCTTACCTTAGGCAGGTAATCCGCAATTTCTGAAGCTGTAAAACCTGATAAACCAAACTGTTCTTTCAGAACATCAGCAGCTTTACCATGAAGATAAACACCCATACAAGCAGCCCCTAGCGGGGGAACCCCCTGGGCTACCCAAGAAGCGATACAACCGGTCAATACATCCCCTGTACCGCCTGCTCCCAGACCTGCATTACCCGTATTGTTTATAAACACTCTGCCATCAGGCGAGGCCACTATAGTTCCTGCTCCTTTTAAAACAACGATAACTCCCCATTCTATGGCTTTGGTCACTGCTATTTTCAACCTATTCTCCTGAATTTCAGCTATAGAACAGGCGCAAAGTCTGGCCATTTCTCCTGGGTGAGGCGTAAGTATAAGGTTCTCTTTTCCTTTCCTTAAAGCCAGAAGATCAGGTTCCCGAGAGATAAGGTTCAGGGCATCGGCGTCCATAATTACCGGAACATCCGTCTCTTGCAATATTTTCTTTAAAACCGGCAAAAATGATTCTGTCTGCTTAAGTCCGGGACCTACGGCACAGGCCTTAGCCCCCTTCAGCCTTTCGGCTATTACCGGCCATGAATCGCCGGTTAAAACCTCATAGTCCTTGGCCGGCCAAACTGTAGCTTCGATGACCCCCAAGTCTACAGTCTCGGCAATTGCCTCGGGAACTACTATCTGCAACAGGCCCACTCCGCATCTTTGGGCTGCCCTTCCCGCTAAGACCATGGCTCCGCTCATTCCCACTGACCCTCCGATAAGCACGGCTCGGCCATGGGTCCCTTTATGCCCATGGGGATGCCTAACGGGAATTAAGGGTTTAATTATTTCATCAGTCAATAGATAGGCAAACAGCTTTTCCTGGTTAATAATGTTTTCCGGGATAGAAATCTGATCCGTTACCAACCTGCCCGTATGTAGGGGACCTTCACCCAAGAAATGTCCTAATTTGGGCAGGCCGAAAGTTACCGTTAGAGTCGCTTTTACCGCCGTGTTATTAACCTTACCTGTATCAGCTTCTAAACCGCTGGCAATATCCACGCTGATTGTGGGCAGCTCAGCTTTATTCAAATCCTCAATAAACCCGGCTATTAATTCCGGAACATCACCTCTAAATCCTATGCCGAAAATAGCATCAACTGCAAGGTGAGCCTGGAGCAAGGCCAGTTTAAATAGTCTAATTTGTTTTTCATTTTCTACTAAGACTATTTTCCCTTCCATACCCTGGAAAAGTTCAAAATTTAATTTGGCATCCCCGCTTAACTCACCGGGATTGGCAAATAAGAATACTGTTACCTCCATACCCAGGATACTCAAATGCCTAGCCACAGCCAGACCATCTCCGCCGTTATTTCCTTTGCCCACCAGGACTACCGCTTTAAGGCCCCGCAAGGATTGCTTGCCCTGCTTCGCAAAGTAATCTTTTATTTCTCTGACTACGGCTAAAGCAGCATTCTCCATAAGTACAATTCCTGGTATTCCGAAGCTATTAATAGCATTGGCGTCAATACTGCGCATTTGTCCGGCACTGACAACCCTCATCTGGCAATCCCCCCTTAAACCGTATATTTAATTCCTTTTAGCCACTCCCTAAGTTCTGACTATAGCACCGCTTTGTTATTCAAGAACAGCAATCGCAATTGCATTATCTTTACTGTGAGAAAGACTTATTTTGACCGATTTGCCGCCTCTTTTAGCGGCAATATTTTGGGCTCGCTCGCTTAAGTAAACGATTGGTTCCCCCCAATCATTATTAAAGATCTCAATATCATGCCAAGTCAGCCCTCTCAAACCGGTTCCCAAAGCCTTGAGCACTGCTTCCTTAGCGGCAAACCTGGCCGCCCAGGAAGAATAGTTTTCCCCGCTGATAGCCTTGAGCTCGCCGGCGGTAAACAGCCTGGCGAGCAAGCGGGGATGCCTTTTACAAGCCTGGGTAAATCTCGAGATTTCAATAATATCAATTCCCGGATACATGACGGTCTCCCTCACTTTAGCAAAGATTCAAATTTATTTATCCCGTCCTCCGGACTCACGACCAAAAGCACATCCCCTTCACGCAACATATAGTCAGCGTGGGGAGAAAAATATTCATTGCCGTTTCTAACCACTGCAACCACAGTGGCTCCCGTTGTTTCCCTGATCCTAAGGTCACGCAGAGTTCGTCCCACGGCAGGGGATTTAGATTTGATCGGAATCTCAGCCACATCATTCCAGCGAGTAATATAACGATCGGCGTAATTTGCCACCCTACTGAGAATTTTATCAATTTGACGGTCTATTTCCCGCCTTTTTTCCATTAAAGACCTAAGTTCTTCCACTAAAGTTTGAACTTCGCCCTTTTGATCATAAGATCTTAAGAACTTCTCAGCCTGACTTTTGGAACTGACTGTAATGCCAATCCCCTGTCTAACCCTTACAACCCCTTCGCTTTGGAGGATAGCAATTGCCCGGCGAATTGTTTCCGGAGAAACGTTAAAACGCCCCGCCAAGGTAGACCTGCCGTGGATTTTGTCCCCTTCATTATATTCACCGATAACAATAGCATATGCTATCTGATTGGCAATTTCCTGATATCTCGCTTGTTCCAAATCTAATCCCTTACTTTCTTATATAATAACTCTAAAACATATCCATAGGATTCAATAGACCAAGTATAATCATTATTTACACTTTTGACAATATCCGCTAAACACAACCGTTGACACCGACAACTCATCGTGATATTATTGGTTGGCAGTGTTTTTTTATCTACCTTTTCTTTTACTTAGTGTCATCCATATATTACCAATTAAGCTTCCTGTCTTAGATATTATTACGAATTAAAAAGGAGGTTTTGAACATGGCGATAGAATTGTTAAAAGACAAATTTGATTTTCAGAACCAGACCCGCTCTCAATTAAGAGCCGAAGAATTAAAAAGAAAAATAGAACCATATTTGCAAAAAGCTAAGGATATCCCTACTGGTCTAGATTTAACTGAATTCTATTCGTTTCAAAAAGAAAGAATCCTCCGTTATTTAAACGCCTCAGAAAAAGATTGGGAAAACTGGCGCTGGCAAATCAAAAATAGGATTACCAGCGTTAATTGTCTCAGCTCGATTTTTCCTCTTCCGGAAGAGCTCCAGCAGCAGATCGAGAAAGTAGGCAAAGTATATCGCTGGGCTGTATCACCCTATTATCTTAGTTTAATGGATTTTCAAAACCCTGAAGACCCGATTTTTCTTCAAGGTATCCCTAAAATAGATGAGTTATATGATGAGTATGGAGAAGAGGATCCTATGGGTGAAGCCTTGACTTCGCCTGTTCCCGGAATCACCAGGCGCTACCCTGACCGGCTTATAATAAATGTCACCAACAAATGTGCCATGTATTGCCGGCACTGCCAACGAAGGAGAAATATCGGTGAAATCGACCGGCACCAAAAAAAGGAATGTATAATGTCAGCCCTTGATTACATCAAAGCCAACCCTGAAATCCGGGATGTTCTTATTACCGGCGGAGATGCTCTTCTTTTAAGCGACAATATGCTGGACTGGATTCTGGGGGAACTTCATAAAATTCCTCACGTAGAGATTAAGCGCTTAGGCACCAGGGTTCCTGTAACCCTGCCGATGAGAGTCACTGATAACTTGCTTAAAATACTGGCCAAATACCCGCCAATCTATATCAATACTCAATTCAATCATCCTAAAGAAGTAACTCAAGAGGCCAAAAAGGCTGCGGATAAGCTTGTTTCGGCGGGGGTTGTTTTAGGAAACCAGGCAGTACTTTTAAAAGGGATAAACAACGACCCTGATGTCATGAAAAAAATGAACCAAGAATTGTTGAAAATCCGGGTTCGGCCCTATTATATCTTTCACGCTAAAAATGTGAAAGGAACACGCCATTTTATTCCCCCTATTCAAGACGGATTAAACATTATGGAAAATCTCCGCGGCTATACATCGGGTTTAGCAGTACCCACTTATATCATTAACGCCCCCAAAGGCGGAGGCAAAACCCCGATCCTGCCTCAATACCTCATCTCTTTGGACGAACAACAAGCTGTGCTTAGAACCTGGGAAGGTAAAATTATTGCCTACGAAAATATTCATCAAGGCCCTACGCCTTAAAAGCTATACCCTTTGGAATAATTTTCCTTGATAACTGTCTCTCCTTTCTAATTCATAATCAATACCGTTTAATACTTCCCATTTGCGGCGTGTCCACTGCGGTGCCAGGACGAGATGGGAAGGCCCGTCACCCATGAATCGGTGAATAACCAAATCCTGGGGCAATATTTCCAGGATATCAACCACCAGATCTATATATTCTTGCATGTTAAGAAGCTGCAGGTCTTGCCGCCGGTACATCTCGGCCAGCGGTGTGCTGGCCAGGATATACAAGGAATGGATTTTTATCCCCTGAATGGGCAGCCTGGCCATGGTAAGTGCTGTTTCCATCATTTCCGACCTGTTTTCGCAAGGCAGCCCGAGAATAATGTGCGCACAGACCCGAATATTTCTCTTTCTAAGATCCTCTAAGGCCCGGATAAAGCATGGAAAATCATGCCCCCTGTTCATCCAGGCAAGAGAGTGCTCATGTATTGATTGAGCGCCCAGCTCCACCCAAAGATAAGTTTTTTTATTGAGCTCGTCTAAAATATCCAAAATTTCAGGCCCTAAACAATCCGGCCTGGTGGAAATAGAAAGCCCCACCACGCCTTTTTGCTCTAAAGCCTCATCATATAGAGTTTTCAATTGTTGCGGCGGACCATAGGTGGCGCTGAAAGATTGGAAATACCCTATATATTTTGCCTTCGGCCACTTTTTAAGAGTTCTTTGCCGAACTTGGTGGAATTGATCTTTAATAGAAAAGCTCCTGTTGCCCGCAAAGTCTCCCGAACCTTTCTCGCTACAGAAAATACATCCGCCATAGCTTAGGGAACCATCCCTGTTGGGGCAGCTTAAGCCGGCATCAAGAGCAACTTTAATTACTTTTTCTCCGAATATTTCCCGCAAATGGTGGTTAAAGGAGTGATAGCGTTTGGGACTGAGCAAGGATAATCCTCCATTTAATAAGTCTTGACACTCATTCTATATTATATATCTACTGGCCTAAAAAAGCGAGAACACTTAGATTGCGCGACTATATCGCGCATTTTTTTTATAAAATTGGCAGGCAAGATTGTCCTTTTGCTTTGGACAAACTAAAAGTTGTCCGCATATTATATTACATAAGATAAGGCCAATATTAGAATAGGAGATGATTATAATGACTGTGCCTTTTTTCCCTGGCCTTCCTTTACGCTGGTATTTTGCAATGCCACTATTTATTGTCTGGCTTCCTTTTGCCATTGTAATAATAATTTTAAGGTTAATTTTTGGAATGCCTTCAATATTGTTAGATGTATTTAGCCAATGAGTAAACCGCCCTTAACTTAAATCCTCCGCCCTGTTCCAGCATGTTGGAACAGGGTAGGAAACTAATGTAGCCCTGTTCCCCAAATTTCATAGCCGCAAGCAGGGCATTTTCCGTCCCGGGTTTTGACTTTTATTACATAATCCCTGGAAACAACCTCCACGCCGCATTGGGGGCAATAAGTTTTATCTCCCCCCCTCATATTGCCAAGATAAACATAAGGCAAATATTCCTTGGCCAATTCCCAGAGCTTCTTTAACTTGTCCTCATCCGTGGCCGGAATGTTACTTTTATAGCGGGGAAAATACCTGCTTAAATGCCAAGCCAACGGGGTATTCAAGTTGGAAAGCCATTGGGCCAGGGCTTTGATCTCGGCAGGACTGTCGTTTAATGTTGGAATCACCAAGGTGGTAATCTCAAGGTGAACTTTACCGGCCATTCTTTCCACCGTATTTAAAACCCATTCCAGTTTTCCCCCGGCGTAACGGCGATAAAAGTCCTCGCTAAAAGCTTTGATATCTATATTGGCAGCATCAACCAAAGGAATAAGAGATTCCAAATATTTTTCCTCAATAATTCCATTGCTGACCAAAACCACTTTCCCTCCCTGTTTTTTAACCAAGGAAGCAGTTTCGGCAACCATTTCATACCAAATCAGTGGTTCGGAATAGGTAAAACAAAGTCCCAGGGATTGATTCTGTAACGCCAGCTCGGCCAGCCGCTCAGGTGTCACTTTTTGTCCTTGTTGATATTGCTGGGAAATATCATAATTCTGGCAAAAAAAACAGTTTAAATTACAGCCGAAACCACCGACGGAAAGAATCCAACTACCCGGATAAAAATGGTACAAAGGCTTCTTCTCAATAGGGTCCAAGTGTAGGGCTGCAACTTCACCGTAGGTACGGGAAACAATTTGACCGTTCTTAAGAGTTCTGGTTTGGCAAATTCCCGTTCCCCCTTCTTTAATTTTACAGTGATGGGGACAAAGAGCGCATTCCATTGCTTCTGTCATCAAGAATCCTCCCTGTAAGCGGGTTTGCTTTGAGAAAAAACCTTCTCCGAAAAACCTTTTCACCTTTTTACTCGAAAAATCTTTCCACTTCAAAGCGCCACATTTCAACCTCTTCATTAGGTGCAATCCCGGCTTTGTGCTTGGCAATACGGACTTGTTCGTCAACAGTATTTATGCCCTCCAGTCTAGGAAGCAGCAAGCCTACCCTCCCGCCTCGGCGCACAACCACTCCGTATTTTTGAGGATCCAGCTTTTCATAGCTACTGATTTTTTCCATATCGCCAAGGACATCGACCGAAAATGTTATAAGCGGCAATTCCTTGGCTTCCACCGGCCAAAAACGAGGATCCTGAGTTCCGGCTGCAATGGCATTATGTTTTATTTCTGAGGCCAGGTTCTCTCTTACGGGTTGAACCGTACCGATACAGCCCCTTAATTCTCCGTCTTTTTTCAAAGTGACAAAACAGCTTTTCTTTTCCTTTAACAAAGGATCGCCCGGAATAATGAGTTTATCAAAAGCTTGGGCCGTCAAATGGTAGGTTAGGCATTCCCTGGCAAAACCGGCAATCGGTGAAGAGCGGTAAATCTCCGCTACCAGATACCCAACCCCAAAGGGGCCTTCATAAGAAAAAACCTTGATTGATCCTTCTCTGGCTCCCAAGGCAAATAATAAAGAATTATATCCGCATTGACCGGCCTCTTCCCGTAATGCGGAGGGAATGGTGCGAATCATGGCTGTATCCTTTTGTAAACCCTTAACTATCAAATTATCAAATTTAGGTCCTGAGGGATGCAAACCATATGGGCCGTCCTCTTTTAGTCTGTGGGACAAATCCCCACTGGCAAGTATTGCACAGCGATGGCTGGAGTCATTAAGAATTTGCCCAACTTTTTTTCCATACTCCTCTGCATTGCTAAGCGGCATACCAAGAACTACAATTTTACCTTCCCAACCGGCCTCACGCAGAAAATAAAGCGGCACCATTACACCATGGTCTAATTCGTTTTCCGTGTCTTCAATATCATCAATTTGTTCCTTAATAGCCTTCATAACATTAACATCGGTCTCATAACTAAATCTAATATGACCTGCACCAAAATGTCTTAAACTCCCGGTTAGTTTATCCCCTTGCAATAAAGTCATTCCTTGTCGCGTAAGCACAGTATGCGGCGATACGATAAGGACTGTTTTAACATCCAGTTTTACTATTTCCTGAGTTAATTTTTGAAAAGCGTTTATCGTTTTTTGACTGGCCTTTTCTTCCCCTCGTCCTACATCAGGCACCAAAATAGCCGGATGAGGCACATACCCAATATACACAAGGCTCACAGAATTCAACCCCCTTTTAACCAATGCCGTCCCCCATCTCCAGACTCCGGACTTCAGCCTCTGAATTCCAAATTCCGAATTCCAGACTCCGGACTTCAGCCTCTGAATTCCAAATTCCGAATTCCGGACCCCGGACTTAAGATTTCGGGTTCGGGCCCCTTACTACTTACTATTGTACTTCTTGTATATTTCTTGCCCTGTCATCTTTTTCCTGCCATTCGGCCCAGTTCGTATATCTTTCAGTTTGTATATCTTAAAGTTATTATTGTATTTTCTTTATTAATTATTTACAAACATCTACCCATTTTCCCTGGGTGATACTATATAGTTCCGCTGGTGTTAATTTCACTGCCGAGTTAGGAGACCCGGCAGCCGGATAAACATATTCGTATTTCTTCAATGAGATATCCAAATACACC
>JAAYMU010000162.1 GCA_012521215.1 Peptococcaceae bacterium
CAGAAGGAGTGAACAATAACCGGGCGAATGGAGTATTTGGGCAAGTTGAGTGAATAAAGAAGATGCCTTCAAGTTTCAAACATGAAGACACCTTCCTAAAGTATCTGGTTTATTTACCCGGTAGGTTTTCGCTTATGCTTTATTTTTCCCGCTACTATAGATCCAAATGTCAGAAAAAAGCTTTAAGTTATTGACATATGACCGAAATGATATTATCATTAGTTATGAACATATGTCCATAATAGGCTTAAGATTGTAACATGCATATGCCAATAATCGTCTAGGGAGGTGTTGGTTATGTCTATTAACAAAGGGTCTGGTCTAAGAACTAGAATTTACAGACGGAGACCATTGAGCCGAAGAGCAATAAATAAGGAATTGGGGGTTTATGCTCAGGCAAGTAAAAGCAAAAGTGACACCAACCATGAAACAAAACTTAGTAATGAGGATGACGGATTATACCAGGGGGAGACAGAACAGGAGTACTGGGATACGGAATGCTGACAGGCATATAAAATACTTATTTATAGATAAGCTCAAAAAGCTCCCCCCTGAATAGTTTACTCAGGGGGGTGAAAATTTTGGCCAGACAAAATGTACAAAGTCCCTTGGACCATAATCATGGAAGTGTAAGCCATACTTCTTGTGATCATAACCATGCCCATCAGTGCCTGGATATATCAGGGCCGGCTATTCCAATGGGCAATAGTCATGTGCATCGCTCAGAGGGTTATGTCTTATATGAACACGGGCATGCTCATTATTATCAAGCTTTATCCGGTCCTTCCATTCCTCTGGAAAACGGTTGGCATGTTCATAACTGGAACTTTTATACTTCATTTGATAAGGGACATAGACATCAAGTCAGCGGTGTTGATATGCCGGCTCCGGGTATATAATAAATAATATATCGCCTGACTTTAAGATTAGAAGTAGAAGTCTAAACTAGAAATCTGGGCTAGAAGTGTTTAAAGTTTGGTCAGGAAGTCTTAATTCAGATTTTGTGGGAATATTCTTCCCATATTTTGTTTTTAAGACTTTCTTTTTACTAATAGGCAATTAGTCAATTATTTTTTATAATATATGATTGAGCTTGTAAATAAATTATAAAACACTTTAAATCTAAAACAATTTATATTATTATAGAACAGGACGGTACAATATGAACTATTCTAGAATTACAATTTTTGCGGGTCATTATGGCAGCGGCAAAACAAGCATTGCCGTAAATTATGCCTTATGGCTAAAACAAAGGCATCAACAAGTAATAATTGCGGACTTGGATATTGTTAATCCTTATTTCCGGACCAAGGACAGCTCTTCGGTTTTACAGCATTCAGGCATCAAACTTATTTCTTCCGCTTATGCCAATTCAAACCTGGACATTCCCGCTATACCCAGTGAGATGAATACTATTTTTGACACTGAGGATTGCTATGCGGTAATAGACGTGGGTGGTGACGACAGTGGAGCGCTGGCCTTGGGGCGTTATAATGAAAAATTAAGCAGGAACAATACAGCGGTATTTTTGGTGGTCAATAAATATAGGCCTTTAAGTCGTGATGTGCAATCTACCCTTGAAATTATGAAAGAAATTCAGTCGGCTGCTCGTTTGAAGTTTACAGGAATAATTAATAATTCCAATCTGGGAGTTGAAACTACCGCTCAGGATGTTATAGAATCCATATCTTACGCGGAAAACATTGCGGAGTTGACCAAGCTGCCGCTGGTTATGACAACTGTAAAAAGGAGTCTTTGCAAAGAACTTGAACCATATATAAATAATTTGTTTCCTATAGATTTGGAGGAGTATGAATGGCAAAAAAAACACGAGTAACATTTGCAGCAGACATATGTAAGGGGTGCGGCCTGTGCGTAGATGCTTGTCCCAAAAAAATTATCAGGTTAGCGCCGGAAACCTTAAACAGTAAAGGTTACCATCCTGCGGAAATTATTGATCAGCAAGCCTGTACGGCTTGCGGGTTCTGTTTTTTGATGTGTCCCGATGTCTGCATCACGATTGAAAAAGAGGTGAATTAAAATGGCGGAAAAAGTATTGATGAAAGGAAACGAAGCTATCGCCGAAGCAGCAATCATGGCTGGCTGCCGCCATTTCTTTGGTTATCCTATAACGCCGCAAACAGAGATTTCTGCTTATATGGCTAAACGAATGCCTAAAATTGGCGGGACTTTCTTGCAAGCGGAAAGCGAATTAGCGGCTATTAATATGGTGTATGGAGCAGCGGCAGCCGGTGCTCGGGCCATGACCTCATCATCAAGTCCGGGTATTGCCTTAAAGAGTGAAGGGTTATCTTTCCTGGCAGCCTGTGATTTGCCGTCGGTCATAGTTAATATTCAACGTGGAGGTCCGGGCCTGGGGGGAATTCGCCCGTCCCAGTCCGACTATTTTCATGCTACTCGCTCTACCGGCCACGGGGACTTTCATATGATTGTTCTGGCTCCTAACACTGTACAGGAAATGTTTGACTTGACCCTTGAAGCTTTCGATTTAGCTGATAAGTATCGTATGCCCGCTATGATTTTGGGAGACGGCATGCTTGGACAGGTTATGGAACCGGTGGATATCAGCAGGGGAAATAATATAAAAACTTATGAAAAGGATTGGGCTTTGACGGGGACCAAAGGTCTTAGAAAAAGAAACGTTGTTAACTCGCTTTACCTCTCAGCGGAAGAACTGGAGGTTCTAAATTTCCAACGCTTTGAAAAATACAAGGAAGTTGAAAAAATCGCCCGGACTGAGAATTGCCTGCTGGAAGATGCTGAGGTAGTAGTGGTAGCTTACGGAATATGTGCCAGAATTGCCAAAAATGCTATTGATACAGCCCGTCAGAATGGAATTAAAGCTGGTCTTATCCGACCGGTTACCCTTTGGCCCTACCCTAAACATCAGCTTAAAGCGGCGGCCGAAAAAGCCAAGGCTTTTGTCGTAGTGGAAATGAGCATGGGCCAAATGATTGAAGACGTTGAACTTAGCATCAGATGTAGCCGTCCTGTACTTCTTTGCAACCGTACCGGCGGTATGGTGCCAACTCGCGAAGCGGTATTAGAATCTATCGAAAAAGCCGCTTTGCTGAAAGGAGAACAAAATGCAGATAGTATTTGAAAAACCAAAAGCTTTAAGTGATACACCAACTCATTACTGTCCAGGCTGTACCCACGGTATTATACACCGCTTGGTAGCTGAGGTTTTGGACGAACTGGATATCACCGGTAAAACAATCGGTATTGCTCCGGTTGGCTGTGCCGTTATTCATTTTAATTACTTTGAATGCGATGTGGCTCAGGCTGCCCATGGCCGTGCCCCGGCAGTAGCAACCGGCCTTAAACGAGTTAATCCCGATAATATTGTTTTTTCTTACCAAGGAGATGGGGATCTGGCAGCTATTGGTACCAATGAAACTATCCACGCTGCAGCCAGGGGAGAAAACATTACGGTTATCTTTGTTAATAATGCCATTTATGGCATGACCGGCGGACAAATGGCTCCGACCACTTTGCCGGGTCAAGTTACTCAGACTTCACCTTATGGCCGGGATACCAAGACGGCCGGGTTTCCCCTTAGAATGTGTGAGCTGCTTGCTACCCTGGATGGAACTGCTTACGCAGAAAGAGTAGCGGTAGATTGTGTGAAAAATATTCTTAAGGTTAAAAAAGCCATTAAAAAAGCTTTCCAGTACCAAATAGAGGGTAAAGGCTTTTCTATTGTGGAGATTCTTTCCTCCTGTCCAACTAACTGGGGACTTGAACCTGTGAAAGCCCTGGAATGGCTGCGCCAAAACATGATTCCTTATTATCCACTGGGCGTATTCAAGGATAAGGAGGTTTCCCGATGAGTCAAACAGTTGAAATTATGATCGCCGGTTTTGGCGGACAAGGAGTATTGTTTGCCGGCAAAATCTTGGCTTATGCCGCTTTGATGGCTGGCAAAGAGGTAAGCTGGTTACCTTCTTATGGTCCGGAAATGCGCGGCGGGACAGCTAATATCAGTGTTATTATCAGTGATACCCCAATTGGCTCTCCTATCGTGGATAATCCCGGAATATTTGTAGCTATGAACCAACCTTCCTTGGAAAAATTTGAGGAAGAGGTTCAACCGGGTGGCCTTATTATACTTGATTCTTCATTGATTCAGCTCAAAGTTAAGCGCCAAGATCTGCAAGCCTGCTATATTCCGGCTACCAAATTGGCTGAAGACAACAATCTCAAAGGCTTAGCCAATATGATTATTTTGGGGAGAATCGCCGGGGAAACGGGCCTGTTTGATCTGGATACCCTTTATCTTGCCGCTTCCAAGAGTATACCGGAAAGAAAAAAAGACCTGCTGGCATTTAATAAAAAA
>JAAYMU010000163.1 GCA_012521215.1 Peptococcaceae bacterium
AATCCGGCTTACATTATATTACATATTTTACAAATAAGGGTTTATTGCTGAGCGATTTAAAATTATGAAAAGTTTTTATGCAAGGCTAATGAAAAAATATATAAAAATAGCAAAAAGGTAATGCAAATTTAATAAAAATACGCGGATTGACTTTTAGCTCGTTTTGTATAAACTGTCAATATATTAGACTTTGCGATAGACATTTTAGCTTTATTTACATCTTATTTACTCCTAATTTACGTCTTAAGAAAGGTGGTAGGCTTCTTGTATACTCATAAACAAGAAAAAGCCCCTATTTATGAAGCCCTACAGAAATATAAAGCCATGCGGGTAGTGCCTTTTGATGTACCCGGACATAAGCAGGGAAGAGGGAATCCGGAGCTAAGAGAGTTTTTGGGTGAAAAATGCCTGGCGGTAGATGTCAATGCCATGAAACCGTTGGATAATCTTGGGCATCCTGTTTCCGTAATCAAAGAAGCCGAAGAACTGGCAGCAGAAGCTTTTGCTGCTCGACATGCATTTTTTATGGTTAACGGAACAACTTCAGCCGTCCAGGCTATGATTATGAGTGTATGCCAACAAGGGGATAAAATTATCATGCCCCGTAATGTTCATAAAAGCGCTATTAATGCCCTGATTATCTCCGGGGCAGTTCCAGTTTACGTTAATCCCGGGGTAAATAAAAGGCTGGGCATTCCTTTGGGGATGTCATTAGAGGAAGTAAAGGATGCTATCGCCCGCCATCCGGAGGCTAAAGCGATATTTGTCAACAATCCTACCTATTACGGTGTTTGTTCCGACCTAAAAACAATCACTGAATTGGCACATAAAAATAATATGTACGTTCTGGTGGATGAAGCACATGGAACCCATTTCTATTTCGGAGAGAATATGCCCTTAAATGCCATGGCTGCAGGAGCGGATTTGGCAGCAGTCAGTATGCATAAAACCGGCGGCAGCTTGACCCAAAGTTCTTTTTTACTGGTAGGTAGTAGTTTAAGCCCTGGGCATGTGCGGCAGATTATCAATTTAACCCAAACGACCAGCGGTTCTTACCTCTTACTTACTTCCCTTGATATTTCCAGGCGAAACCTGGCCTTAAACGGGAAAAATATATTTGCCAAAGTTACGGCGATGGCTGAGTATGCTAGGACCGAAATCAATAAGATCGGTGGCTATTATGCCTTCTCCTCGGAACTAATTGATAAAGATGCGGTTTTTGATTTTGATCCCACCAAGCTATCTGTGCATACAAGGGAGATAGGTCTCGCCGGGATAGAAGTATATGACATTTTAAGAGACGATTATAATATTCAAATTGAGTTTGGCGATATTGGCAATATATTGGCTATTATCTCCGTCGGTGACCGGGAACTGGCTTTGGAGCGTTTGGTATCTTCCCTGGCAGAGATAAAAAGGTTATATTTAAAAGATAAAACGGGAATGTTTGAACATGAGTATATTACTCCGCAAATAGTACTCACTCCTCAAAAAGCATTTTACGCTAGGAAGTTTAGTGTGCCCATAGAAAAAAGTGCAGGGTACATCAGCGGTGAGTTTGTTATGGCCTACCCGCCAGGGATACCTATCTTGGCCCCAGGGGAGCGAATTACGCCCGAAATAATCGACTATATCGTTTATGCCAAAGCTAAAGGAAGTTTCTTGACCGGTACGGAAGATATGACGGTGGAAAACATTCGAATTGTGGAGGAATAAATATGGAACTGTGGTACACAGAGCAGCATACCGAATATGTAAGATTTTCCATTAAGGTGGATAAGCATCTTTATAGTGGGCAGAGCGAGTATCAGCGTATTGATGTCTTTGAAGCCAAAGAATTCGGGACATTTTTAACGCTCGATGGTTTAATGATGGTTACCGAAAAGGACGAATTTATTTATCATGACATGATTGTCCATGTGCCTATGGCTACTAACCTGGGAATCAAAAAAGTACTGGTTATTGGTGCCGGGGACGGTGGCACGATCAGGGAACTTACCAGATACCAAACAATTGAAACCATAGATATGGTAGAGATAGATAGAATGGTGGTTGAAGTCTGCCGCAAGTATTTACCTCAGACAGCCTGTCGCTTGGATGATCCAAGGGTTAAGATTTATTATGAAGACGGTTTAAGGTTTATTCGGGCCAAGGAAAATTATTATGACCTCATTATTGTAGATTCCACCGATCCCTTTGGGCCGGGAGAAGGGCTTTTTACTAAAGAGTTTTATGGCAGTTGTTATAAGGCCTTAAAAGAGAACGGGATTCTGGTCAACCAACACGAAAACCCTTATTATGAAATCTACGCCGATTCCATGCAAAGAGCGCATCAAAGAATTAGGGAGTTTTTCCCCATTTGCAGAGTCTATCAGGCTCATATTCCCACTTATCCGTCCGGGCACTGGCTTTTTGGCTTCGCTTCCAAAACATTTGACCCCCTTGACATTGATGAAAAAGCCTGGAACAGTCTAGGACTCAAAACAAAATACTATAATACGGATATTCACAAAGGAAGTTTTGCTTTGCCTACTTATGTGCAAGAACTTTTGGCAGGGGAAAAATAGCTATCCATTTCTGTTATGAAGGTTATTTTGTCACTTGTTTTTCTTCTTACCAGTGAGAATTCTTAAATCAATGGTTATTTCCAAGGAGTTTATGGCCAGAGCTTTTTGCCGTGTTGTTTCGTCCGCACTCCATGATAAAGGAGTCATGTTAACCAGATGATGGATAAGTACTTGGTCCAGGATCCTAGTGTACTGCAAATCCTGCACAGCCACGAGGTCAAGCTTATCACGGAATAATTTCAAGGTCTTGTTGTTAGTATAAGTTTGTTTATCAGTCCGGGCAAAATATAATTGTCTTAATTCTTTTAGATAACCGCTATTGGGAATAACCTTAATTACCATTCCTTGATCAATAAGCAATCTTTGAAATTCAGAGTAATTAGATGGTGACAAAATGTTTAATATAACATCGAATTGCTTACTTTGGAACGGACAGTCGGCAATGTCACCCACGCACCAAAGTAACTGCGGATAATCCTTGGAAGCTATATAAATTCCCTCTTTCGAGATATCAATCCCTACCCCTAAAACATTTTGATCTCCGGTCGTACTTAGTTCTCGGTGCAAGTGGGATAAATGTGAACCTTCCCCGCAGCCCGCATCCAGCATTTTGATAAAGCCATTTGGGGACGGTGCTTCCTTTATTATTATGCTGCGCAGTTGTTGAATTAAAGGATCGAATAAGCCATTGTTACTAAGAATTTGGCGGGAGGTAAACAATTGTTTGTCGTACTTGGTTTTGCTGGCATGGGGTAACAAATTTACGTAACCGTGTTTAGATATATCAAAACAATGACCCTTTAAACAAATCAGGCTTTTAGAAGTTGAGATTTTTAAGTGCATTTGTTCTGAACATATAGGACATCGGAAGACCGTGGCTAATTGCTTGTTCCAACCTTTTGGCGTTTCATCAAAAATGGACATACAAGTACCTCATTAAATAGTGGTTTCTAGTAGTAAGCTTATTTTCTAGGAGATAAGCTTATCTACTTATTTATGATAAAATATAGATAAGACAATTTAGTTTATAGGGTAACCAGTTTATAGGGCTATCAGTAGATTAAATTTAACAGTTATAGGTAGATTATTTAAGTTTGCTAGTAATATGGAAAGAAAAAAGGTTGTTTAGCAACAACCTTATTATAGTGTGCTTAGTTTTTAAAATAGCTTACCGTTTGTTTATTAGCCCGGTATTCTTTAAAATTTAATAGTTTTAGGATCTGCGGTAAAAGAATAAATAGTGGCGGTTGCATCCTTAAGATAAAGCACTTCACAATTGCCATCGTCAGCAGCGTACATTTTTTTCAGACCAGGGTTTTCATCAAGCATATGTTGCCTTGCTTCCAGGCGATCATCTTGAACAACAGTGGCTTCGATCCGGATCCATGTTCTATCTGGATGCATAGCGCTAATTTCAATTTTAGGATTTTTCATCATTTGTTTAAAAACGTCTTTAATATTTCCGGTTTGAATATAAAATTTCCCCTCAAAAATATCTATGGCTCCAAAAGGACGAACCCTGGGTTTATCCCCATCGCAGGTAGCAAGATAAAAAGTGCCGCACTCTCTTAGGTACTTAAAAACTTCATTCATAACAATCGCTCCTTTTTATTTTTTCTCTTACATAAATAATTTTAGACTTTTGATTGAGAAAAACAAGCCCAAAATTGGATTATAATTACATTTAACCCTAACATTTGTATTCTAACCGAACAAATATCATTTATTATGTTAAAAATAAGGAGTAGTAGATGTCGATTATGTTATGCCGTATACGCAGCATGCTAACTTTTGGGTTGGCAATTACTTATTTGACAAATGTTTTTATTGCCTCGGCTGTTCTCAACAATTTTAATATTTTTATAATGGTTGTTGTTATTTTACTAAGTTTACCGGCTGTTACCGGTTCATCAAGAATAATAGGCTACGCTTCTTTGGCGGTCAGTATTATTCTGTTGCTTATCTATCAGGCTCCGCTTAATATCTGGAAACAAGCAATAGAAGAAAATATATATTTAGTGGTAATGTTTACCTTGGTTCCGCTGCTGGGAATCCCGATCGAGCATGGAGGCTATTCCCAGGCTTTACAGGGAACATTTCAACGTTATGTGAATACTAATAAGCGCTTTTATTTATTTGTCAGTTTTATATCCGCCTTTATGGGTGTCCTCGTAAGCTTGGCAGTTGTTCCTTTGGTTTATCAAATTACTAAAGTCAGTGCTAAAAGCAAAAATACTAAGCTTTTAGCCACGGCTATCAGCCGGGGTTTTACAACCTGTACAATTTGGGCTCCAACTACGGCCGCTATTGCTTTGATAGTGCAGGTAACCGATATCAAATGGACGGAATTCTTTCCGTCTGCCCTCTTTTGCGGTATTATCTGTGGATTTGTTGGATATATTCTAAACCGTCTGGAAGACAAAAGACTGGAAGACAAAAAAACAGACTTGGTTGACATAAGCGAGAAACCGTTCCCAGGCGAGTTCAAGTGGGCGAAAGTGATCGAGCTGTGTGGTTTTGGGATTGTCTTGATTGTTTCTATTGCCGCGATATCTATATTGGCCGACCTTCTGACTATTATTGTAGTTTCACTGGCTGCTTTGATCTTTCCCGTTATTTGGATGGGTCTGCTTAAACGATTACCTATATACCTACAAGTGGTTAAAAAACATTATTTTAAGGTTAGCCTGCCTAAACTGAAAAATGAATTTGTTTTATTTGTGGCTGCCGGGTTCTTGGCCACCAGTATTAGCTATTCGCATCTAGGGGACTATATCCCGCTATTGCTAAGTTATATTGTAGGCAACAATGCTTTTCTGTTTTCTGTTCTGGTTATTTTTACCTCTATCTTATTATCCATGCTGGGAGTTCACCCCATAATCACTGTGGTCATTATCGGAAATACAGTGGATCCTTCCTTTTATAATATCAGTTCAACTTATCTGGCCTTAATTCTCGCTATTAGCTGGGCTATGAGCGTTACGGTGTCCCCTACGGCAGCCACGTTGATTGCTATCTCCGGTATTACCGGGGAATCAACAATTACCATAGGTTCGCGTTGGAATTTAGTTTATGTTTTTACAGCTTCGGCCTTGATGATCCTTGTAATTACTCTCCTCAAAGCTTTCGGTTTGCTTTGACCTCAGCATCCCCAAAACGGTAAAAGGGGCTGTTGCACTAACAGTTCCATAAAAAAGCAAGAGACGGTGACTGGAAGATTCCAGAAACCGTCTTTTTGCTGTAAAATGTTGTTGATGAAACACAATTTACAACCAGATTATACGTCAGCC
>JAAYMU010000164.1 GCA_012521215.1 Peptococcaceae bacterium
AATATCATGTTGGTCTCCGTAACCGAGCGAACTAGGGAAATCGGTATCCGCAAAGCTTTGGGCGCCAAATATAAGGATATTATGGTCCAATTTCTTATTGAAGCGGTGGTAATTTGTTCCATAGGGGGAATCATCGGTACTTTACTGGGACTGGTCGGGGGCTTGCTGGTGGCCGTCTTAGCAAAGTTTCCGCCTATGGTATCACCGCTGACCGTTATAATTGCTTTTGCTTTTTCTACGGGCATTGGCCTCTTTTTTGGTCTTTACCCCGCTAATAAGGCGGCAAAAATGAGTCCTGTTGAAGCTTTGCGTTATGAATAACCGCCGCTATTGCCGGTGCTTTACCTTTGAGGTACTAACCCAAGACATTACCCATAAACTAATAGATAAAAGAATAAAGGGTGATGTGTATGCGTATGTTGAAAATTGGTCTGAGAGGAGACGAGGTGGCCGCCTTACAAACTCGCTTAAAGAATTTGGGTTACTATCCGGGGGCTATTGACGGCATTTTTGGCCCACAAACAGAACTTGCTGTTATTCGGTTTCAAAGAGATCGTGGTCTGACTCCGGACGGCATTGTCGGGCCCCATACCTACAATGCGCTGGGAATCGATTCCGAATCTGGTCTTTACACCGTCCAAGCCGGAGATACTCTCTACACTATCAGTCTTAAACTAAATATTTCCTTGCCGGCCTTAAGGGCGGCCAACCCGGGAATAGATCCCGACAATCTACGTGTCGGACAAAGACTAAACATACCTAAGGCCGGAACAACCGCTATTGTGTCGACTAATACCGATTATACTTATGATATGATGGTAGAGGATATCCAGGATCTGCAAAGGCGTTATCCATTTTTGGAAGTAGGGGTGGCCGGGCAAAGCGTTCTGGGCCGAAATCTTTATTATTTAAAACTGGGGAATGGGCCTAACCAAGTATTTTTTAATGGTGCCCATCACTCCCTGGAATGGATTACAACAGTCCTGCTTATGAAGTTCACGGAGAATTTTCTCCAAGCCTATGCCAATGGAACAGCGATCAGAGGATATAACCCGCGGGAAATTTGGAATATGTCTTCTATTTATATCATACCGATGATAAATCCCGACGGTATAGACCTAGTTTTAAAGGGACTGCAAAGGAATAATCCCTTTTATCAACAGCTTATAAGCTGGAATAACGGCAGCTCAGATTTTTCCCGAAATTGGCAGGCCAATATCCGGGGTGTAGATCTTAATCACAATTATAATGCTTCCTGGCAGTTATCCAAGCAAGCCGAACTGGCGTATGGTATTACCGGCCCGAGGCCGACCAGATATTCCGGTCCGTATCCTGAATCTGAACCGGAATCCAGAGCGGTAGCCGACTTCACCAGAGCTCATGATTTTCAGTTAGTAATAGCCTTTCATAGTCAGGGAGAAGTCATTTATTGGGACTATCTAGGGATGGCAGCACCGCAAGCTTGGGAAATCGCCAATCAATTATCCAAGGTCAGCGGGTATGCTCTGGATCAAACTACCGGTATTGCCTCTTATGCCGGATACAAGGACTGGTTTATAGAGCAGTACAGAAGACCCGGTTTCACGGTAGAAGTAGGACACGGAACAAATCCATTGCCCATCTCTCAATTTCCGAAAATATATAATGACAATGAAGGATTATTACTGCTGGCTTCCGTAATTACGGCGCAGTAAAAAAATAGCAAAGAACTGTCAACAAATAAGCCAATATCTATCTAAAAAACTATTACCGGGAAAAATCACCCGGTAATAGTTTTTTACTTTGAGTTCCTTGCTCTATGCACAATATATAGCTTTTAGTCGCTCTACGTTTTCTAAACACGTCCAATATTCCTGGCAATCATAAAGGCTTCGGCATTGGCACTGGTAATATTGCGAGGGGCCACACAGTCTCCGATCAAGTAAAATTCGGGAGCACAGAGATTGAGAGCCAAAGCTTCCTCCCGTAAAGGTCTTTGACCAACGGCATAGATCACGGTATCTGCCTCAAAGAATTTTTCTCCTTCTGGAGTTTCCACCAGCACACCGTTGTCTTTAATCTCTTTAGCTTTGGTTTTAAATTCAATGTTCAGCCCGCGCTTTTTAATTTCTACCTTTAAGCCCAGAATATGAAGGAAATTACCTCCGTCACTGATATGTTCCAGCATTTCAATATTAGTTACTTTTTTCCCTTTATTAATTAAATGCAAACCCAGTTCAACCCCAACTAAGCCTGCTCCTAATATAACCACATTTTCTCCTATCTGATCGACAGCAGTGTAAGCATCTTGGGCGGACAGGACATTCGGCCCCTCTATACCCGGGATAGGCGGTACCAGAGGCACGGCACCAAGAGCAGCGATGATCACATCCGCGCCAATATTTTGAGCGTATTCGGGTATAACCTCGGTATTCAAGCGTAAGTCGATATTAGGGGAATCCTCGACAAACTTGGCCTGTTGGTTAAGGTAACGATCAAGAGGTTCTTTAAAATAGACATCTTCCTCGCAACGTAAAACACCGCCCAAGCGACTGGTTTTTTCACAAAGTATAACCTCATGACCCCGTTCAGCACAGGTTAAAGCTGCTTGCATACCGCCAATACCGCCACCGACAACCAGTATTTTTTTCTTTTTGGCGGGCGGAATATCGAACTTCATTTCATATTCACGGCCGGTTTCCGGATTGATGGCGCAATAGGGCTCACCGTAAATCATCTCATTAGAGAAGCAGGCCAGACAGCGCATGCATTTCTTAACTTTATCTTCATTGCCGGTACGCACTTTTGTAGGAAAATCAGGGTCGGCCAAAAGTTGGCGGGCAGCTTCCACAACATCGGCTTGCCCGGAAGCAATAATTTCTTCCATTAATTCGGGATTATTTAAAGCTCCGATAGCAGCTACCGGGGTCTTGACATGTTTTTTAATCTCAGCTGCGTATTTGACATTAACTCCATCTTCAAGGAACATACTGGGATGAGTGACGGCGAACACTTCTTCCACTTCGTGATTGCCTGCAGAAACATGGATCAGGTCCACATACCCATCAAGTTGTTTGGCAATAGCAATGCCTTCATCCAGGTCATAGCCGCCCTCATAACATTCCGAACCGCTAATGCGAATTTCTATCGGGAATCCCGGGCCGACTTCCTTACGAATGGCCTTTAAGACAGCCAGAACCAGACGTGCCCGGTTCTCTATGCTCGGGCCACCCCATTTGTCTTTACGGGTATTTGTTTTGGGGGAAAGGAACTGGTGGAGTAGCCAGCCATGTCCAGCGTGTACCGTGACCATGCCGAAGCCGCATTTTTTGGCTAAAGCCGCTCCTTCAGCAAATTTACGGATAGTACGTTCAATAATTTCTTCATCCATAGGGCGGATGATTCGGCCATCGATTTCGCATTCTACCGGTCCATAGGCAATACCCTGGGGAGCAGCACCGAAGAAGGAGAGTTCGCGGTTAGCAAACATCCCGGCATGAGTTAATTCTAAGGAAGCAACAGCGCCGTAAACTTTGATACCGTGGGCTATGGTAGCCAGATTTCTATGAATAAAAGGTGTATCCAGAGAGATTTGGCCGCGGCCGCCTCGTCCTATTTCGCCGTCCACAATGCCTTCGAAGGTGGCTACACTGGCAGCTCCGCCCATGGCTTTTCTACCGTAGTAAGCAGCTGCTGCATAGCCATCGTTGAGATAACCGTCTCCGTTAATATTTTGAAAGCCTGTAGGAGAAGCAAAGATTCGGTTGCGGAATAATGTATTGCCTAATTTAATTGGAGTAAAAAGATGGGGATACTTACACTTATACATGTCATGATCTCCTTTTCCTTTTTTATCTATATTTTCTATTATAAAGATTACAGAAGGCTTCAACAATTGAAAAAATTCACAAAAATGAAAGCCGGAATTTGTAATAAATAACAAAACCAGATATTTTCTTTGTTAAGTTTAATTTTTGTCTCAATGAGATAAATTTTTAAATCCCGCTTTCTTATCTGCCATATATCGATATAGAGTATAAAATTATCGATAAACGATAAAATTATATTGACATACAATAATTATGCGCTTACAATTTGATCTAGGGAATGAAATTACCCACCTCTGCCGGAGAATTGGCCATTCGTTTTTCAACTCTAATGAAATCTGAGGATTTTGAACTGCCAGCCCGGAGATATTTTAGAGTATGTGGAAGGAGAGAAGAATAATGAATGACTCTAGCGATAAAACAATCTTTAGCAAAATCGATATAATTTTTGCCTTGGTTATGTTGGTCTGCGGTTTCTTATTTTGGAATTTGATTCGCCTGCCGCATCTTGGTGCCGGGGTTACGCTATTTGCTCTTATATTTTGTTTATGTACTTTTTTTTATTTACAAGCAGCAGGGTTTAGGCAGAAGGGAACAAGTCTGGTGTGTTTAGTTATTATTGTCTTGTCTACCCTAGTTTTTTTGCTATTTGATAACACTCTAATAAAAGTTTTAAATTTCATCTTCCTGCTTGTCATCGTAGGGTACTGGATAAGCCTGTCAACGGGCATAACTCTAAAGAAGGAAATATCCGCCTATATGATCGGCGATTTTATTCATCAATTTCTGGTTATCCCTTTTTGTAATTTTGTCTGTTGTTTTAGAGCCCTTAAAGCTCTTATTACTGAAAACAAAAAAGGAAAATCCATTTGGGCCGGTGCTTTTGGGATTCTTATTATTCTGCCCATTCTGGTTCTGGTTGTCAATCTTTTGGTTGAAGCTGACGCCGCTTTCGCCGAATTGGTGGCCAATCTGCATTTTTCGGTATCCTTAGATATAATCCTTCAGGTAATCATGGGGATTCCTGTAGCCTGTTATTTATACGGTTTAATATATGGCTGCCGTTACCAAAGGAATACCAACCATTTGACAGTTGAAGCGGCAGATAGTGTGGCATCCGCCTGCCGTTTGGCTCCTGCTGTAACCGTTTATTCGGCCTTGACTGCTTTGAACCTTGTATATATTGTTTTCTTCCTTTCCCAGCTTACCTATCTTTTCTCCGCTTTTACCAATCAACTACCTGAACTCATGACCTATGCCGAATATGCCCGTAGAGGCTTTTTTGAGCTTTGCGCGGTAGCCGGTATTAACCTGGTAATAATAACAGTGGCCTACCTACTGGTAAAAAGAGAAAAGATAAAAATATTACGGGCTGAAACAGCTGTTTTATCTATTTTTACCCTGATCCTGATTATTACCGCCGTCAGCAAAATGATGATGTATATTAATTATTACGGCTTAACTCAACTACGTGTCTATACCACTTGGTTTATGATTATGCTTTTCCTAATTTTCACAGTCCTTTTAATTCGCCAGTTTAAAAAATTCAATGCTGCCAAGGTTATAGTACTGGGCTTTATCATACTTTTCTTTGGTTTGTGTTATAGCAATGTAGACGGACGCATTGCCGCCTACAATATTAATAGGTATAAAAATGGGACTTTGGAAACTCTTGATATCCAAGCTTTAACCCGTCTGTCCGATGCGGCAGTGCCCTACATGTATGACCTCTATCAGCACACCCAGGATCAGAGCCTGAAAGCTGATCTAAAGGCGGCTATGGAAAAAAACTTTGGCTCAGTAGGATCTCTTCCGCCGCATCGTACAACATTCCGGGATTTTAATTATCAGCATTATACTGCTCAAAACATCAAAAATATGCTCTCCAAGCCATAAGGCTCTAATAGTTTTTACTCAAGTTCCTCCAGCAGCCTTGCTGCATGGAATCCTTGGTGAACAGCATCAATCACTTTAGCAGGTTTGACATTGTCGCCGATGGTTACTAGTATATCGATTTTACCTTCCAAGGCTTCCTCAAGGCTTTTATCTGATTGATAGCCTACAGCAAGAACTAGGGTATCACAGGGGATTTCCTTATTCTGGCCATTTTGGCTGACAAAGACTTTGTCGGTATCAATAGAGGTTAAAAGGGTATTGGTCATAATCTTAATCTTAGAGTCAGAGAGTAATTTTTTAATTGCCAGATCATTATTGGTAGCGTGCTTCACTGTGAGGAGAAGTTCATTAAGTTGCTCCACAATGGTAACATTCTTACCCATATAATCCAGGTGCAGTGCCGCCTCACAGCCAACCAAGCCGCCACCGAGCACCACTATATTTTCCCCTGGACAATCGCCGCTAGTTAGCATTTCCGTAGCTTCCAGAACTCTTATTTTTTCCATACCGGGAATATCCGGTATTATTGGGTTAGCTCCGGCGGCTAGGATGACTGCATCCGGTTTTCTCTTGAGAATCTCTTCCACGGTAGCTGTTTGGTTCACTCGTACGTTTACGCTGCTTTTATGGAGCTGGGTTTTTAAGTACTCTACATATTTGCCGACCGCTTCCTTGAATTTGGGAGCAGCTGCCGCTTTCAATGCTCCTCCAAGTCGGTCTGATTTTTCCCACAATTCCACGTCAAAACCACGTTCCGCCGCTGTAAGGGCCGCGGTGATTCCCCCCGGTCCTCCGCCAACCACCAAAACTGAAAGTTTTTTATTAGTTGGAGAAAGGTTGTAATCTCTCTCCATACCCATGCGTGGGTTAACAGCACAAGCGAACCTTTGATTGGTTAAGTTGGTATAAATACATTCATTACAGCCAATACAGGGTACGATATCTTCATAGTGTCCCTGTTTAACTTTAGCCGGCCAGTGAGGGTCAGTAAGGGCGGGGTGGCCAAGCCCAACTAATTCAGCTAGCCCACTGCTTACTACCTTTTCCGCCAAAACAGGATTACCCAGTTTGCCTTGTACCAACAAGGGAGTTTTGATGCCTGCCTGTTTGCATGCTTCGGCCAGATAAAGTTGATTGCCTTCTTCTTGATAGACTGTTGTTACAGCATTATACCAACATTCATAAGTCCCCAGATCAAGGTGAAAGGCGGTAAAACCGGCGTCATCCAGAGTTTTAACTAATTCAATACCTTCCTCCAGAGTTCGCCCTCCTTCAATCTGATGATCGAGGGTCAATTTGATTATAAGCGGGAAATCTTTACCGCAGTTCTTCCAAACTGCATCGCGCAGTTCATAAACTATACGCAGCCTGTTTTCTAAGCTCCCTCCGTATTCATCCGTACGCTTGTTCCAGAGTGGAGTGAGGAACTGATCGATTAAATATCCGCCATAAGCGTGGATTTCGATAGCATCAGCACCTGCATTTTTTGCTAATAAGGAGGCATAGCCAAATTTTTCGACCAAAAATTTAATTTCTTCTACCGTGTAAGGTGTGCAAATCAAATCGGGAAAAAAGAAGGAGGGAACAGCGCTGGCCGATTTTGGAGCAGTAAAAGGGTCAATAAAAGAAACACGGCCTAAACCCAGGGAAAGCTGCGAACATACTTTGGCTCCGTATTGATGCACCTTTTCGCATAAAATGGCAAGCCTGGTTCCTTGTATATAGTTTTCTAAAACGTTAGGCATGGGTGCGGGTTCAAATTCAGTAGTCACCATGGTGGCAGTGGGGTAAATCAAGCCAAATCCACCGCGAGCCCGTTCTACATAATACTCTATCTGGCGGTCAGAATAGGCACCATCCGCGTCGGTGTGAGCAAACCCCATAGGACACATAACTACCCGGTTTTTCAGTTCTAAATTACCGATTTTCACTTTTTCAAAAAGCGTTGGCAAATTAAACTCTCCTTTCTTTATAATTTTTATGTTTTTTGTTAATAACATTTATGAATTCATTATTTGAATTAATAGGTTTTACTATGCAAATTTTTCTTGCAAAACTTATTTTTGTTTTATACATGATTAAATCTTTTGGGAAGATTATGGTACAATATTATTAATGTAAAAAAGTAAAATAGTACGACACTAAAATATTTTGTTGTAAAAGGAGTTTGAAAGTTCAGAAAAAACAAGAAAATAAGATCATAAAAACAGCCTTTATTGTCAAACATATTATTTTGGTGGTACTCAAAACGGGGTATAGCAAATATTACCAAAATATTCACATAATTTCAAGAAAATTCGACATAATATAAAATTATTTAATCAAAAGATCAGAATTGCTTTTATCCCGAACCTTTTATCATTTATAAAAAGGGTGTGGATTAAATTATGGATCACAAAGTGGATAATAAAACGCACCAAGAATTATTTAGATACCTGGCTGAGATGGAAGAGGAAAGAAGGAATCAGCTGGAAAAAAGACAGCAAAAAATTTGGATAAAAATCAATATGCCTGCCAATCTTGCAGATACACTTAATTTATTGACTAAACATGATCTGGACACCATCCGCAAGAATCTGAATTTGAAAAACATGAGTGCTTTGAGGAAAGAGGATTTAATTAAGCAATTAGTTAAAATTTTGCCCACTAAATTTGTTGAAGTCCTCAAGCTCTTGGATAAAGAAAGATACGAACTTATAGCTAAAATGGTTAAAAAAGGTGGTTTGCTATCTGCCACCCATTTATCCTTATCTAAAATAGAATTCTTTATGGGCTATGGCCTTGCTTTCCCAGGAGTTTGTGGTGGGCGCAAGCTATTATTTATGCCCAAGGAGCTTATTGAAGCTTTTAATAAAATTAATAGCATGAAGTTAAAACCAATAATTCAGCTCAATACGGAATGGATTAAGTTAACTTACGGCTTGCTTTATTATTACGGCGTAATGTCCACCTGGGCAGCTAAGAATAAAATAAATAAATGTACCAATAAAGAAATTGACTTTCTTGAATATATAAATGTTTTATCCTTGGCCAATGATTATTATAGACGAGTAAAATTATCCTACGGCGGTTTTTATGATGAACGGGTTATTGATCCGCAGGCTGTTATTGAAGAGCAAAAAAGCAGACCGGATATCGATTATTATCCTTTTACCAAGTCACAGCTCCTAAAGGCGAGCGAACCAGGATATATCGACAAAACACCGGCTATGAATAATTTAATGGTATTCCTCGCAACTCACTATGATATCGAAGCTCACGAAATTGAGGAATTAATGTTTTTTTATCATCAATTGATCAATTTGGATGCCCCTCCATCTGAAATTTTACAGAATTTAGAGCAAAGGTTTGAATTTCCTTCGTTTGAAATTGTTCAAAAAATCACAAGTCTAGTAATTGATTTATGCAACAATACCCGGAGGTGGATCTTAAAAGGTCATACACCAAATGAAATTCTGCTTCAAGAAAAATTAAAAATGAAACCGGTATCATCGCCGGATAATACCCCGCAGCACAAGAAAGCGGATATTATAAACTTTAAAACCGGCAAAAAACTTGGTCGTAATGATCCTTGCCCCTGCGGCAGCGGAAAAAAGTTTAAAAAATGCTGCGGAATAAATCAATAAATTTAGTTGTGTTATAATAGATAAAATGGAATTATTCACCAATAATTCCTACTGGGGGGTTGCCTATGGATATTATAAAGGATAACTACCACTTTATTATTTCCGGAGACTCAATATCCAAAGGCGTGATTTTGGATGAGAAAAGAAAGAAATATATTGTTTCCAAAAACAATTATGTTTCTATTCTTCAACAAAAACTCAAAGGTGTTGCCTACAACCTGTCAAAATTTGGGGCCACTATTACTTATGGCGTTAATAAGTTACATAAAATATTAGCCCTGCAAAGAGCCGACTTTGTCTTAATCGAATACGGTGGCAACGATTGTGATTTTAATTGGGACGAAGTTGCCAATACACCGGAAGAAAATCATTGTCCTCGAACTGATTTAAATACATTTGAACAAACCCTTAAGGATACTGTACATTTCATAAAAGCCAAAGGTATAGTTCCGATCTTGATGACCTTACCGCCTCTAAACGCCGATCTCTATTTAAAATGGATCAGTAAGAATAATCCTTTAAAAGAAAAAAATATC
This sequence comes from Peptococcaceae bacterium, assembly GCA_012521215.1. Taxonomy (GTDB): domain Bacteria; phylum Bacillota; class Desulfitobacteriia; order Desulfitobacteriales; family Syntrophobotulaceae; genus JAAYMU01. The sequence continues at coordinate 9,865 of JAAYMU010000164.1, forward strand.
CTTAGATGGTTAGGTAGTGTTACCAAAATCTATTGGTGGCAGGAAAGATATAATGCCGTTATCATAAAAGTCGCTGAAGAAACACAGACTACATGGATCGATATCAGAAGGGCTTTTTTGTTGCAGCCGGATTTTTCCAAATTTTTATGTTCTGACGGAATTCATCCCAATGAAGCAGGCCAAAAATTAATTGCTGATAAGATCTTGGAATATATAAAAATTAACAGCAGTTACTTAATTAAGGATGATGCGGATAAAATCTTAGTTTAGAATTTTGGTTTTTAGATAAAAAAAACCGAAAAGTAAAAGCTGCTTGCTAAACTCATGTTTGCGGCAGTTTTTTTCTATTTGATCCAATGAATTGTTCTTGATGCTTTCTCCAATAAGGTGTTACAGTTATTATAGATTTAAGCCTTGAAGGATAGGGGGTAAATAGTGTGAAGATCTTTCATACGGCAGACTGGCATATCGGAAAAATTATTAACCAAGTACATATGACAGCTGATCAGGAATATGCCTTATGGCGGCTAATAGAACTTATGGAGGCCGAAAACCCGGATGTCTTAATTATTGCCGGGGATGTTTATGACCGAGCCATACCTCCGGTGGAAGCCGTGGAACTGCTGGATAAGATTTTAAGTACAATCCTGTTGGAGCTTAATATCCCTGTCCTAATCGTTGCCGGCAACCATGACAGTCCGGACCGCTTAAGTTTCGGCAGTAATATCTTAAAAGCCAAAGGCTTGCATATCGCCGGACGTTTACAGCCAGAGATTAAACCTATTATCCTGAAGGATAATTATGGCCCGGTAAATTTTTATTTGGTTCCTTATGCGTCTCCTTCTTTAATAAAAGAGGTCCTGGGCAAGGAAGATATTGTTGATCATAATAGTGCACTTTCAGCAATAATTGAAGCTATCAAACAAAAATGGTCGCCGACTGAGCGCAATGTTTTGGTTTATCACGGTTTTGTACGCGGCATGGAAGAAGTAGAGTTTAGCGAGTCAGAAAAGCCCCTGTCCCTCATGTCTCTTGGCGGAGCAGATTATGTTGATGCTGCTCATTTTAAAGATTTTACTTACACGGCTTTGGGACATTTGCATCGACCACAGCGAGCTGGATACGACCATATTCGTTATGCCGGATCTTTATTAAAGTACTCTTTTTCGGAAGTCGCCCATCCTAAGGCTGTTACAATAGTTCAGATCGGTCCCAAGGGTGAAGTTACAACCCGGTTCAAAACCTTACAACCCTTGCGCGATATGCGTAAAATCAAAGGACAACTGCAGGCCCTTTTAGATCCCCAAGTTTATGAGGGTACTAACGTTGAGGATTATCTGCATGTTACTCTGACCGATGAGGGCGAACTACTTGAGCCCATGGCTAAATTGCGCCAGGTATATCCGAATGTTTTGGCTTTAGAACTGGAAAGCAAAGAACGTCAAACCGGCAGGGATAAAACTTCAGCCGGTGAAGGTTACCGCCAAAAAAGCAAACTGGAGTTGTTCCGTGATTTCTATTATGATCTTACGGGCCAAGAGTTTACTAATGAAAAAGAGAGACTCGTGTCCGAAATAATAGCCGCCGTAGAAATTGAAGAGAGAGGGGCCTAAAGCAATGAGACCGCTAAAATTATCCATGACTGCCTTTGGTCCATATGCCTCAGAACAAATCATCGATTTTTCGGAATTGAAGGGCTGCAATCTTTTCCTAATCACCGGCCCCACCGGTTCCGGCAAAACCACAATCTTTGATGCCATTTGCTTTGCGATCTACGGCAAAGCCAGTGGCAAAGACCGAGACGGTGAAAGCTTGCGCAGCCATTTTGCTGATGATAACCTGCTTACCACGGTCGAACTGGAATTTGAACTGAAAGGAAGTCGCTACTGGATTAAACGAATACCTAAACAAATCCGCCGGAAAGCAATAGGAGAAGGGTTTACCGAGCAAAATGCCCAAGCCCAACTAAAAATATTAAGCGACCCCAACTCAAGGATTATTGAAGGTGTCCGTTTGGTGGATGATAAAATAACTGCTCTTCTTGGTTTGACTTATGAGCAATTTAAACATATTATTATGATTCCTCAAGGAGAATTCCGAGAACTACTTACAGTTGACAGCACAGCTCGGGAAGCTATTTTGCAAAGAATTTTCGGAACGGAAGCTTTTCAGCAAATACAAGAGAAATTAGGAGACAAAGCCAAAGATATTAAAAAAGAAATAGAACTGCTGGCCAAACAGTTGGAAACCAATATCGAACATATTAACGCTGAAGGTCATGAAAAATTAGCTTCTCTGTTAGCTGTTCAACCTTATCCAATACCGGCCCTTACAGCTGCTCTGGAAGAAGCGCTGGTAAAAGATAAAGAGGCTGAATACCAAATCTCCCAAAAAATCACCGATTTGGAGAGTATTCTGGAGAGTAAACAAAAAGAAATAACCAAAGCCCAGAATACTAATCTTAAACTCCTGGAAAAAGATCAGGCTGAGCAAAAAATGACAGCCCTGCAGAAGCAGAAAGCAGACTATGAGATAAAAAACGAGACCCTGACTAAAGCCCGCAAAGCCTTGGCCATTATTCCTTTGGAAGATAACGCTCACTATCAGATCCAACTGGTTCAAGTTAAGGAAAAGGAATTGGCTACTGCGAGCCAAAATGAGCAAAAGTGTCGAGAACAATTGAGCAAAGCTGAACAAATCCTGAACCAGGAAAAAGCCCGTGAACAGGAACGACACAAACTTAACCTAAAACTCACTTTATTAAAAGAGTCACAGCAAAAAATTGAAGAGCTGCAAAGGGCCCGGTATGAATTGCAGAGCGCTAAGCAAAACTTACACTCCACTCAGCAGAATAAATCTGCCTTGGAACAAAATCAGGCCGATCTTAAAGACAAAATTGCCGCTACGCAGTTAAAGCTGGAAAAGTCCCTCGAGGCGGCCAAACAGTATGTTTTAGTTTGTAATAAAAAAGAGAAAATAGAAACCATAGCTGCTAAAGCTTTGGAATTGAGAGAGCAAGAGAAAAAATTGGCCTCTTTAAACCAAGAATTGGCGCAACTAGAATCTTGTTTAAAAGAAGAGGAAAAACTTTCTACCACTCAAAAACAAATTTATGAGCAAGCCCGCAGTAAGTATTTAGACGGGTTAGCCGGTTTTTTGGCTGATGGACTAAAGCCGGGCCAAGCCTGCCCGGTGTGCGGGTCCGAGCATCACCCCGCTCCGGCCTTAAAGGCCGAAGGAGTAGTAGACGAACAGGAGCTTAAGGCTCTGGAATTAGCTTGTAGCACGGCTCAAGACCAGTATCAAAATACTTTGTTGCAGTATGAGAAAAAGGTTACAGCCCGCGATTCTCAACAACAAACCGTTCAAAAATTGGCAAAAGAGCTCAGAAATATGCAAACCGAGGAATCCATCACCCAGCTTGACCAGCTAGATCTTGACCGGTTGAATAATGAAATTAAATATTTGGAAGAAACAGCTGGGCAGGAAATCCCGCTCCGGAAACAAATTCAGTCAGTTACTAAGACCTTAAACGAAAATGAAATAAATCTTAAGAATTTGCTTGAACAGGAGAAAAAACTACTCACCCAGGTAGAAAGTTTAAAAAGTAAGATCCAAACCTTGGAGAAAGACTTGCCCCCGGCGATCGGTTCGACCGAGGAGCTTGAACAGCAAATCCATACTCTGCAAGAATTAAGCGCTAAACTAAATCAAGCTTATGAACAAGCTATTGAAAATTATCAGCAATGCCGGGAAAAATATACTGAGGCCCAGACTAACCGGGCCAATGCCCTTAAAAACCTAGAAGAAACCCGGGAGCAACAAAAAAAAGCCTGGGCCGCATTTTATTCTGCCCTTGGACAAGCCGGCTTTGCCGATGATAGGGAAACTGCGTTTAAGGTCTACACCCAAGTTAAAATACCGGAAGCTGAAATCACCCAAGTAGAGCAAGAAATTAAAACGTTTTATGAAGAATTTAAGTCCGCTCAAGATAATCTTCTAAGGCTAAGAAAAGAAGTCCAAGGGCTTAGGCCGGTGAATATTGCTGAATTGGAGGAAAAATTAAAACAGCTCCAGGAAGAGATACAAAGACTTGTCAATGAAAAAACAGAGATTATTTCCAGGATAAAGCACAATCGCCAGATGTTGAATAGTATCCGGCAGATTAAGGAAAATATCAGGCAAAAAGAAGAGGAATATAAGATTGTCGGCGATCTGGCCAATGTGGCCAGGGGCAATAACAGCCAGAGGCTTAGCTTCGAAAGATATGTCCTGGCCGCCTTCTTTCAAGATATTATCGCTGCCGCCAATATTCGCTTAAATAAAATGACCTGCGGCCGTTATCGTATGAACAGGATTGTACAAAAGGGCAAAGGGTTGGCCCAAAGTGGTCTGGAACTGGAAGTCTTTGATTTTTACACCGGCCGCTCTCGACACGTCAAAACTTTATCTGGGGGCGAAAGCTTTAAAGCTTCCCTGGCTTTGGCCTTAGGTCTGGCAGATGTCGTCCAATCCCATGCCGGAGGGGTTAGTTTGGAAACCATGTTTGTCGATGAAGGATTTGGCACTTTGGACCCTGAATCCCTTGATAACGCCATAAGCTGTTTAATCGAATTGCAACAAACAGGTAGATTGGTAGGCATTATTTCTCATGTACCGGAACTAAAAGCCAGCATTGACGCCCGCTTAGAAGTAGAAGCCGGTAAGGATGGAAGCAGAGCCAGCTTTGAGCTAAGCTAGTACAAATAGCAAAATTTCGCCAAAATAGTGTAAGCCTTTAATAGTTTTGGTAGACGAGGCTAGAAATGTGATATAATCTTGAACATGAATTATTTACTGCTGATAATACTACTAGTGAAAAATTAGACAAATAACGAACGAAGGTGAAATATTTTGGCGCCAAAGAAAAAAAACAATAAGGGTAGAAGGATACTCATCGTAATCGCCTTGGTCATAGCCGGTCTCCTACTTGGAACAGCAGCCTTTGCCTACTACTTCTTCGACGGCGGCAGCCTGCCTGGAACCGGTAAGAATATAAATAAGAGAGTTAGTGTTCTTCTGATTGGGACGGATAAAAGGCCGGGACAAAATTCTTATAATGCTGATACCATTATAGTAGCCAGCTTCGATCCTCAAACCAATATAGTTTCTATGCTGTCTATACCGAGAGATACCCGAGTAACCCTGCCGGGATCCGAAAAGAATTATAAAATCAATGCTATCCCTTCTTTAAAGGGAATACCGGAACTCAAAAAACAAGTCACCGATTTGACCGGCATTGACCTTAACGGCTATATCCTTACAAATTTTACTGGATTTAAGGACATTATCGATACCTTGGGTGGAGTCACCATTGAAGTGGAAAAAGACATGAAATATGAGACTGGGGACAAAGAGGACGGCTATATTAACCTCAAAGCCGGAGTGCAAGAGTTGGACGGCAGCAAGGCTCTGCAGTATGTTCGTTTTCGTAACGACGCCACTGCCGATATCGGTAGAACCGCCCGACAGCAAAAATTGTTGGCCGCAGTAGGACAAAAAATGCTTGAACCGGCCACCATTCTTAAACTGCCTAAACTTGTGCCGCAGTTCTTTGAAGCGGTGGAGACGGACTTAACCTTGAAAGAAATAATGACCTTGGCCTCAGCAGCGAAATCCTTAAGTGATGTTACCATTGTGAGCCAGACTCTACCCGGCGATGCCATTATGCTAAACGGACTAAGCTATTGGGAAGTAAACCGGGAAAAAGCGAGAGAAGTTGCCGGCAATTTACTCTTGGGGCAAACCACTGATGATGTCTGGGACAGCTCTGTTCTAGGTTCCTTAGATCCAAATGTGAAAGCTAATTTGGATACTCCTAAAACTGAAGTAAGTATCGATATAGCTGAAATTCCCGGCATAATCATACCTAAGGCCGGGGAGGTACCCGTAACAACCATTCAAACCGAACAATATTCGGGGAAGATTACCTGGTCACCAAATGATAGCGCCTTCCTCCCGGGGAAAGTTTATACCGCCACCATTACCCTTGTTCCTAAAGCAGGTTACACTTTAAAAGGGGTCAAGGAGAACTTCTTTCTTGTCCCGGGAGCAACCACTTCTAATGCATCTGATTCCGGAGTGGTAACGGCCATATTCCCGGAATTGCCGACCGTACAAACTTCTCCGCCCGACCCCCATGAACCCCCGACCGATCCAGAAACTGAATTACCGGATGGAACCGCCATCCAAATCAATTTGACCCAAATCGCCGGAGTTACCCCACCAAGAACGGGAGCCTCGCCTGTAACAACCATCACGGAAACGGAACAATACACGGGCACGGTTAAATGGATGCCGATTGACAACCCCTTTATCGAAGGCCGGCAATATACGGCGATTATCACCCTGATTCCTAAAGAAGGTTACACCTTAGAAGGTATTGCTGAGAACTATTTCACCGTCCCCGGGGCCTCAGCAAGCAACGCAGCCGGCTCAGGGATAGTAACGGCTGTCTTTCCTCCGACCGAACCACTGCAGTAAAGATAAAAAGTACTGTAAGAGCAGCCCATAAATATTTCTTAATAAAAATAACTGTAAAAGAAGAAAGTCGGGCATAACTAATTGTAAATAAGTCCATTCTATTTTTGACAGCTTTGTTTAAATTCAAAATAGAATGGAGGAATATAATTGAAAAATCAAGAAGTCATCCAGCAAACTTTACGAAACTACGAAATCGCTAACCAGGCTTTGTTTGATTTATGGGACCAGTTCGAACCACAGGTCATCGATGAAATTCTTGAAAAACAGCAGAATCGTTTGCAACAGATTGCAGACAGACTCTACCATCAGGAACAATTCGACGAGTTTAGTGAAAATGAAACAGTCCTCTTGAACACCATCCAGCGTTATGAATGGGCCAATCAATACCTGTATGAACATTGGGATTCTTTATCTAGCGAAGAGCGTTTGGCAATTCTCCAAAAACAGTGGAACAGGCTGGAAGAAATGCGCCGGCGCCATGAAAACATTAATATTCATTAGATCATTGATCTAAAACCCAAAATTTCTTGGAAGTGTTTACGCTTAGTTTTTTTGCTTAAATGTTATGTTCAGTGTTTCCGTTGAATAGGCGGAAACACTTTTTTCTGCCACATTTTAAAAAGGATTTTTATAAAATTCTATAGAAATGTTTAACATATTCTTCAAGATTAATAGTTGCAATAAGGGAGTTAACGATTTGAAGAAACCAGAACAAGTTTACAACAGCTTAATAAAAAAATATCAGGCTTTAATTGCCGAACTAACCCGTTACATTAACTTAATTAGTAACCTTAGGCTAATTGTTTTTCTTAGCGGAGCAGGCCTAGCAATATATCTGTTTGTTAAAAAAAATTATAGTCTGCTTGCCAGCGAGCTTATTATTTTTTTAGGTGTATTTATTTACTTAGTATATTTACATAACCGTTATTTTAAACAAAAAGAGCATTTTAGCTTACTTTTGCGAATCAATGAAAACTCCCTAAAGCGACTTCAGGGAAAGTGGTCCGATTTTGCGGATGACGGGGAAGAGTTTAAGGATGCCAACCACCCCTACACGGAAGATCTGGACATTTTTGGCCCCGGGTCTCTTTTTCAATTCCTTAACACAGCCGTTACCCCTTGGGGAAGGTATAGATTAAGGGATCTGCTGATCTCGACACCGAAGAACATCGAAGAAATAACCGCCAGGCAAAAAGCAACCAGTGAGCTTGCTCCAAAACTGAATTGGCGGCAGGAACTTATGGCTCAAGGTTTAAAATCTTCTAAGATGCGTGACCCGCAAGCCTTGATTGCCTGGGTCTACCGGCCGGAGGGCTTTTACAGAAAAAAGGCGGTTATTATTGCCTTGCGGGCTTTACCCATACTAACAATTATTTGGGGCCTAATTACTCTTATCAATCCTGACATCAACTACTATGGGATTGTGGCTCTTTTACTCATTCAATTCATTAGCTTAAAAATAAGGGCCTCCAAGAGAAGCAAATGTTTAGAACTTACCCATACCTATGCTAAAGACATTGGCGCCTACTGCCAGATGTTAAAATGCATAGAAACGGAACAGTTTGATTCCGTTTACCTCCAAGCTTTAAAAGCAGGACTGCAAAACACTCGAAGGCTTCCCGCCTGGCAACAGCTCAACAAACTAACGAAATTAGCTGAAAATTTCGCCAATAGGCATAATCCAATCTATGGTATTTTCAATATAGTTTTTTTATTAGATTATCAGTTTATGCTGGCCTTGGAAAAGTGGAAGGAAAATTTCGGCCATAGTTTACAGACTTGGCTTGAAGTAATCGGTGAATTCGAGGCTTTAGCCAGCCTATCAGTTGCTCAACATGACTACCCTCAATGGGTTCTACCGGAGTTCATTGCGGACCGGCCCTATTTTGCGGCCCAAGAAATGGGGCATCCTTTACTTTACTACCGCGTAACTAATAACTTAACCTTTTCAGAACCGGCAAATATTTTGCTCATTACCGGTTCCAATATGTCCGGCAAGAGCACCCTTTTGCGAACCGCAGGGATCAATTTGATTTTAGCCTATGCCGGAACAGTAGTCTGCGCTAAAAAATTTACCTGCTCACTTATGGCTGTGTATACCTGCATGCGGGTCAACGATAATTTGGAAAAGCGTATTTCATCTTTCTACGCCGAACTCTTGCGTATTAAAATGGTCGTCCAAGCAGCGGAAGAGGACAAAACTATATTCGTTCTCCTGGATGAAATTTTTAAAGGGACCAATTCTATAGACCGCCATACCGGAGCTAAAGCGCTGCTTAAAAAACTAAGCAGCCATAGACTCTTGGGTCTTATCTCTACCCACGATCTGGAACTCACGGCTTTAGCCCAAGAAAACCCGAAGATCAAGAACTATTATTTTCAGGAATATTACAAGAATAATAAAATTTGTTTCGACTATATCCTAAGACCCGGTGTTTCCACCACTCGCAACGCTGCCTATCTCATGAAAATGGCCGGAATTGACATAACAGATTAAATCATCAGAATAAGGCTTCAACTTACGTCTTCTTTTATGTCAGGCTATTTATCCACCTACTGCAACATTATAAAGTTAATTACTTATAATTGCTTTGTAAGGAAATTAAATTCCCTGGATCTATAAGCTAAAGGAGGCTACTATGAATAAATTATTTTTTAAAAAGACTATCTGTCTCATAATAGTAATTCTTACATCCCTGCTTTTGGTAGCCTGTTCCAGTCAAGCCAAGACGGGTGAACAGACGGATAATTCTCAGTTAACACCACCTGCTAATTCCCAGCAACAACAAAGTTCCGGATCAGACCCGGGCGCAGATCCGGGATCAAATTCGGGAACAATTCCCAATTCGGGAACTTCCCCAGCACAAATCACAGAAAAAGAGAGGACTTTATTGCAACAGGTTAGACAATTAGCTGAGCAGGGTAAAATAATTAATTGCGAATTTGCAGCTAAAACCACTGTTTATGACGAGGTTGAAAAGAAATGGGGGAATGCTGAAAGTATGGATTGGGTGGCGGCAGCCAAAGGTAATTACGCCACTTATCCAGACCGGGGCGTCGTTTTGGGCATCAACAAAGGATCGCAAGTTTTTGAAGTTCGTTCCTATGCCCGACAGATACAGAACCTTTCTCTATCAGCCGTCAACGAATTTTTCGGCGCTCCTCCCTACGAGGTTAAGATCAATGGGGAACAGATTATTGGCTATACGGCAGGGCCGGAATTCAAAATTGAATTCGTTTTCCCTGAACCCACCAGCAATAACCCCGATCCACTTCTGGACCATTATCTGGTTCTCTATCCACAAGGCACCGTCAACTACATGGCCAATGATCCGGGCCGACAATGGTAAAGGAGAGTGACCGCAAGTAATAGGGGATTGACAATTTGAACAAAAACGTAAGTTCTGAAAATAAAGATTAATTTCAAATACTGATCAGTAAATTGACTTGTACTCGTAATTATTGAGACAAGTCTTTTTTATGTAAAAAAGTATTTGGAAAGTTTATTTATCGAATATGTTAATTTGTTGGATAAGTACTGTATTGAATATTTTAGCGTGACTTTTTCCTTTCCCTGTTCGTTTTAATAAGTGGAGGTAAAAAATAGTGAAAAAATTAAAGCAGCTGTTAAATTTTAAAACCAATGAAAAACAACTCAGCTTGTGGTGTAACCAAACTTGGCCGGAGCTTTATCGCTATATTTACAATCGTGTTCAGAATCGGGAAGAGGCAGAGGATGTAACCCAAGAAACCTATATGAAAATACTGGCCAAGTATTCTTACCCAGAGTTACTCTCTATAGCCTATCTTAAAACCACAGCTTTAAACATAATTCGGGATCGTTGGCGTCGCAAGAGAACAAGTGGAACCCAAGTTCCGTTGGAAGAAGCTTTATTGGCCGGGGAAAATGAAATAAGTAAAGTTCTGGACAGTACCTATATTGAAGAGGCGCTGAGACAACTCCCAAAAGATCAACAAACCGTGTTGGAACTACGTCTAATTAATAGTTATTCCCGAGCCGAAACAGCCCAAAAAATGAATAAAAGTGAAGATGCGATTCGCGGCCTGCAATACAGAGCTATCCGGAAATTACGGGAGCTCATGCTAAATAACTTAAAGGAGGAAAATAGAACATGAGATATAACTCGAATAAGCTTAAACATCAAACAACAGAGGAAATCCTCGATTTAATGATTGATACCTTGAATAAAGAAGAAGATCCCCTCAAAAAAATCACCCCTCCTGTCGGGGTGGAAGAATCAGAAATAATCGCAACGGTGCGAACGGTAAAATCTATGAAGGAGCCTCAGGCTCCAAACCCGGATTTGGGAGAAAAAATAAATAAACTGGCAAGTCAAAAATGGCAACGCCAGCGAAAACCATTAAAATTGGGAACCTTAGCCGCAGGGATAATTGTTCTCTTGGCCTTAATCCTCGGTAAAAGTTTATGGGGCGGAGATGTGGTTTTGGCCATGGAAAAAGCCGTTCTTAATTTAAGCAACTATTATGGAACTTTGGAAATAAGAACCCAAAATGCTGTCGGAGAAGAATGGATGGTTCGCCGGTTAGAAATCTGGTCGGAAGGAGAGAAATATGCCCTGCGTGACAACAATGGATTAATGACCGTCAATAATGGAGAGCAAAAATGGCAACTTAAACCTGAAAAACGGGAAGTGACCTTACTACCCCCGGTACCTGATTATACCCAAAAAAGCTTTGATCTAAAAGATGAGGCCGAACGAGCTAAAAAATATCCGCATAGTATTGAAGGACGGGAGAATATCGCCGGTAGAGAAGCTCTTCGAGTAAAAATCTCACCGCCGGGGGGAGACCCCTACCATCTTTGGATTGATGTAGAGACAAACTTGCCGCTGCAGCTACGAACTGCTGTTCAAAATGCACTTCAGACTACCTATACCTTTGTTTCTCTTAAACCCAATGTTCAGATTCAGCCCCATATTTTTACTTTAAAAGTACCGGACGGTTATCAAGTGGTAGAGGAAAATACGGGGCAATTGGTTTATTCACTAAAGGAAGCCTCTGAAATTAGCGGCTTTGTTCCTGTTGCCCCTCATGATTCCCCTTATAGGATCTATGCTTTTGCCGGAAAAATTGTTTTTGATTATGGAAAAACAACTATAGTCGAAACCCCGGCTGAAAAACCCTTGAAGATCGCAGGGCAGGGCGCTTGGGGGCAGATTGACGGTCAGCCGGTAGAAATAATCCAAGATCGACTTCGCTGGCAGCAACAGGATTTGGAAATTACTATCGAAGGGCCGCTAAGCGTGAAGTTAGCCCGTCAACTTGCTCCCAATCTTATTTTGCCGGATAAAAACCTCGATTTAGCCAAAAAGGCTCAAGTCAAAGTTGAAGTGAATATGGAGATAGCGCAAGCTGAACAAAAGCAAGTTGATGCCGGCCATGCTCCTTGGCAATTAGATCCGCTTTTTGTCTCTCATGTTTTTGTCAATCTGCAAGTTACCCCGGAGGGGATTGTCGGAGAACCTAAGATCCCGTATTCAGCTTTCAAAATAGAAGCAAATACCGGAGTAGAAGCTTTGGTGAGCGTTGGTGAAGGCCCCATTCGCAAAGTATATTTAAAAAAACTTGTCAGGGAAGATGAATCAGGAATCTGGAGCGTTATCGGTTACGATTCCAGTAAAGATGATGAAAATAAACCGGCTTGGTGACTACCACCAAGCCGGTTTATTTTCATGGTTTTATTCCATAGCCTTTTACTTATTTTATTTACTTATTTAAATCCTTCTTGCCGCATGAAAACCCTCATGGGTTGCCTGCATTATTTTTCTGGGGCTATTCACATCTCCGACAGGAATTATCTCAATACCTTTGCACTCAGCTCTTAACTGTTCAAGCAAAGTTCTGTTAGACTTTAATCCAAGTGCACAAACTACAGCATCCCCCTGATATTCCTGATTTCCGCTATCTGTTTTACATTGAACCTTATTACCTGTCATAGCTATGATTTTGTGATTAGTTTTTACGTTAATATGCATCTCTGCAAGCTTGGATTTCAAAACCCATTTGGTATAAATAGGCATGTCGGGGGCTACATCAGGGAGCATATCAACCATAGTTACATTCTTGCCTCTCTCAGCCAAAAACATCGCTACTTCACAGCCGACAAGACCGGCTCCACAGACAATTATATCCTTACCTTCAGGGATTCTACCGTCAAGCACTTCTAAGGGATCGAGCACCGCAGGATCTTCAGCACCTTTGATCTCGGGTTTAAAGGTGGAAGCCCCTGTAGCTACGATTACGACATCAAAATCACCGTTTTTAATGGTATCCGTAGTTACCTCCGTCCCAGTCTTGATTGTAGCGCCACAGTTTTGCACGGCATGGATCAAATAATTGGTATAATCTCGGTAATCCTGTTTAAAATCAGGGATACATACATAATATAAAGCTCCGCCCAACCTATCTTCTTTTTCAAACAAAGTGACCTCATGTCCGCGAATCTTGGCTGTTAAAGCAGCTTGTATTCCTGCCGGGCCCGATCCGACAATGGCTATCTTTTTCTTGCTCGTTGCCGGAGTAACCCTGGTATAGCCCTCGTATTCTTTACCGGCTTCAGGGTTTACGGCGCAAGAAATACCACAACTACGCATAACTTCTCCCAGGCATTCATTGCAGCGCAGACAACGCCGAATGGTTTCGGGTTCCCCGATGGCAATTTTTGCAGCATAGTCCGGATCTGCTATAATTTGGCGGCCGATAGCAATAAAATCAGCTTCCTTTTTTTCTAACATTTCATTACCCATTTCCGGGCTAATACCGCACACGGCAATAACCGGTACCTTGACAACCTTTTTAACGGCTGCCGCCAAATGAGCCAGTGAACCTCTGGGAGTATAGTTGGGAGGCACCCACACTGAAGTAGCTACTCCATCGCTTAAGTTCTTACCCTCCGGCGATTCTTTACCCTCCATAACTTTAAAGTAGGTTTCCAATCTGGAATCCCAAGTTCCGGCGGAGACATTAATGGCGTCGACTCCCGCTTCCTCAGCCCATTTAGCAAAAGTACAAGCTTCTTCAATAGTTAAACCATTGGGTACGTATTCTTCTGCGCTTAATCGATAGATTAATGGAAAATCGCTGCCGGCATATTTTTTTATGGCCTGAATACATTCCAGAGCGAAACGGGCCCGGTTTTCCAAACTGCCTCCATATTCGTCAGTTCTTCTATTAGTGTAGCCGGAGAGAAATTGCAGGGGTAAATAGCCGTGGGCACCATGTAATTCTATTGCATCAAAGCCACAGAGCCGAGCCCGTTCGGCTGCTCTTCCGTATTTTTCAATACTATCTTTGATTTCTTCGAGGGTCATTGCTCTCGGTGTATCATCCGGTAACTGCATAGTCCCCACGCCGGAAGGAGAGAGTGGTTGATGTCCGGTTACTGCTTCACTGGCAAAACAACCTCCGTGTGCTAATTGCAGGCATATCTTAGCCCCGCCGGAGTGAGCAGCATGTGGGATTCTACTTAAACCCGGCATAAAACTCATATTGGTAATTTCAATTTCCCCGGGAATAACTCGTCCCAGAGGATCGGGACAACAAACCTCGGTTATAATCAGTCCTACCCCTCCATTGGCCCGACGGGCATAATAATTGACAATAACATCAGAAACCGTACCATCCGCTGCGGCCAGGTTTGTCCCCATGGCAGGCATAACCATCCTATTTCTAACTTCCATATTACCTATTGTTCCCGGTTCCAAAAGTTTTTCATAACCCATTTGCAAAACCCTCCTTTTTTTGAATTCTTATGTTTTTTTATTATTGATGAAATACTGATGACAAAAAATGTATTATGTTGTCTAATTATACCATATATTTGACTAATTACCACATATTTGTCATACTACCATATATTTGTTTAATCATACTATATAAATAATTGGAATACCCTTTAGTTTTTGAGAAAGCTGTTTTCTTAAAAAATCCTCGCCTGCGGTCCGAACATCTGCTTTGTAACAATATTTGCCGCGACCTCGTCCGGTCATTAATGATTGATTATATAAATTAACAGCCTTAGGAAAAGCCTCGTGATTGATTGCCCGATGAACAAAACTATAAGTCATAAAAATAATCTCAATAAATAGTTGCTTTTTGGCCTGGGGCGAGAGTTCATCGGCCAAGTATTCTATCAATTCTGAGTAAAGCTTCTCCCAGTCTTCTAGCAGCACAACCGGTGCTATTAACATTCCTACTTTATAACCTGCTTCGCACATTTGATTAAGGGCTCTGACCCGCGCCTTTAGCGGGGAAGTCCCGAATTCAACTTTGCGGATAATTTCCTCAGGATTAACACTGATCCGGGCGATGATTTTCCCCCTGTGATTTAAGGAAAGAAGCGGCTCTATCATATGAAACTTGGTGGGAAAAGTTAGCAAACCTTTTTCACATTTGCTGAAATTTTCTATAGTCCACTCCAGATTACCGGTAATAGTATTCTCCAGAACAAGGTCACTATTACTGCCGATTTCGAAAACTAGATCTTTTTCCGAATTGTTAGCAGTCTTTTTGAGTTTTTCCAGCATTTGCTCCCGGTTTACAAAGAGCCTTAAATAAGAACACTTGTTGTAGTTGCACACCAAATAGCAATAAAGACACATCGCGCTGCACCCGGACGAAGTGTATGGTACCAGAAAATCCGACACCTTATGGTTGGGGACATACTTTAATGATTTCCGCACACCGATAATAAGGTGTCTTTTCATTCGAGGAAATTCTTTATTCGGGTTTTTGCGCAATTGTTCAATATTGTTATGGCTTTCTATTGGAATCCAATCAGCGCTTTTAAATTTCTCTTTCAATTCTTTTCCCAGCTCATAGTTTAGGGCGGCAGGCTCATAGAATACTTTATCCGGTTGCAAGATACTATCTCCTTACTATTTGATACAGATGCTGATAGAAACTTTCTTTTGTCTTGGATATGGTTAGTATGTCCATAACAGAAGAAAAGATTAATAACCTCAACCATGTATGCTATAATTAGAAAAACTTTTTCTATCGAAGTAAAGGAGATTTTAGATGATTGACGTCCAAAACATGACTAAAAAATATGGTAAGCTGGTGGCCAACGATAATATCAACCTGTCCATAGGTCGAGGCGAGTTGGCCGTATTGCTCGGTCCCAACGGCGCAGGCAAATCGACGCTAATCAAGTCTATTTGTGGCCTCCTGCGTTTTCAAGGCACTATTACTATAGACGGGCGGGAAAACCATACGGTAGAGGCCAAACGGCTTTTAGGGTATGTGCCGGAATTTCCTGTGTTGTACCCGATGTTGACGGTGGAGGAGCACCTGGAGTTCATTGCCAAAGCCTACCGCTTGAAGAATTGGGAGGAAAAAGGGGAGGCCTTGCTTCACCGTTTTGAACTGGACGATAAAAGATTGAAGCTGGGTAAAGAATTATCCAAAGGGATGCAGCAAAAGGTCAGTGTCTGCTGCGCGCTTTTGCCTCAGCCCCAGGCGGTAATTATGGATGAACCTCTTGTGGGCCTTGATCCCCACGGCATCCGGGAACTGAAAGCAACTATTAAAGAATTACGAGACAGAGGCTGCGCTCTCCTAATCAGCACCCACATGATAGATAGCGTGGAAGAAAACTGGGATGTAACCTATATCATGGTTAAAGGTCGGATCGCACGCGTTTGCCGCCGTACGGACCTTGCGGCCGGCCAAAGTCTGGCGGATGTCTATTTCAACATTACGGAAGGAAACGGCCAGGAGGATACACCATGAATAGTCTAGTTTTTTTGCTGGTAAAAAGCGCCAAAAACAGTTTGCTGGAGCTACGGCGGAAACCGGCCAAACTTATATTATGGGTGTTTTTGTTGGCCATGATTGGTGGTTTATTTGTACTTTCCCTGTATACGCGCCAAAACACAGCCGCTTCCCTTGACCTTATCTGGCTCCAGGGCATCCTGTTTCTCTTCATCCTGCTTTTTGTGGTGATCGCCATCCAAAAGGGACTGATGAGCGGAGACGTTATTTTTGATATGAACGATGTCAATTTACTGTTTGTTTCACCGGTCAATTCCCGTTTAATCCTGCTATATGGCATTGTACGCATGGCCAAAATGGCTTTCCTGGCGGGTTTTTTTATCCTTTTTCAAAGCAATTCCTTAAGCCAAGGTTTTGGGGTCGGATTTGAGGCCGTACTTTTGGTCCTACTTGGTTTTATGCTGGCTATCTGTATGCTGCAAATCTTGTCACTTCTGATTTACAGTTTAACTAACGGAAAGCCACGGCGAAAACTGGCGGTCCGAATTATTAGCGTTGCGGTTTTTCTCCCACTTTTTGTTTATATCGTCGTCCAGCTTATTGCAACCGGTGATCTTTTTCTGGCCCTGGAAAATACCCTGCGTTCACCCTTGGCTGCTTGGACGCCTGTGGCCGGTTGGGCAGCAGCAGGCACTGTTTCCCTTATCGCCGGTGAACTAGGTTCAGGATTCTTGTTTCTTGGGCTGCTTGTCCTGTCCGGGGCCTTTTTAATTCTTTATATTACTTTGAGCAATCCCGATTATTATGAAGACGTGCTGGTAGCTACGGAAACAGCCTTTGAAAAGAAACGGGTCCTGGCTGAAGGCCAGATCAATACGGAAGTATTGTCGACGAAAAAAGTAAAGGTTGCTAAAACCGGAATAGGCGGCCTGGGAGCCAATGTCTTCTTCTATAAGCACCTGCGAGAATCGTTTCGGGCTAACCGTTTCGGTTTGTGGGGAATGACATCCCTTTTCACGGTACTCGGTACGGCCTTGTTTTCTTACTTTCTGCGCGGCGGGGAAGGCGGCATTCTCATTCTGCTGCAAATTCTGATGTGGATGCAGATTTTTATGATCGGAACCGGGCGCGGCCTTAAAGAACTTTATTCCCACTATATCTACCTAATTCCTGAAAACTCTTTTCGTAAAATAGTCTGGAGTAACCTGGAAATCGCTTTTAAGGTACTAGTGGAAAGCGTGGTTATTTTCAGCATTGCCGGTCTGATCTTGGGAGAGTCTATCGGGCTCATTGTAGCGTCTATCCTGGTTTATACTTTGTTTTCCTTTTTGTTGCTGGGCATCAATTATCTTTCTCTGCGTTGGACAGGCGCCAACATCAGCGCCGGGCTTCTAATTATAATCTATACCATTGCAGTGATCCTAATTATGCTGCCCGGCCTGATTGCAGCCATTGTCCTCGCCATAACCATCCGAAACACAGGCGTATTAATTGGACTTGGAGTCTTGGCTTTGTGGGAACTGCTGGCTGGGCTGGGCTGCTTTGTGCTTTCCAAGGGCATATTACATCGTGTGGATATGCCCGTGCTCAAAACTGAAAAGTAAGCCCGGCCAATAGTGGCCATCCGGTAACTAAATTTTCCCTTCTCACATTATTAATAGTTGAATACACTTTGGAGAAATATAAGGGGTGAACCACTAACGAAGGGAAAACATAAATCTTGTTTAAGAAAGCTATTCTTAAATTGTTTATCGGGCTGTTCCTGCTCCTCTCAGCCGGCGTTTATCTCCAAATTCCCACCCCGCTTAATGCCACTCCTTTAATGGAGCGCATCGAAGGCCGTACAAATATTGAGTCTGTAATGTCTATTGTCCAAAGGCTAGGTGGCACGGCAGCCCCAAACATTTTGATTACCGATGACTGCCTTAATGCTGCGAATTTTGCCGCTTCTGTACTCGCCTTCCACCTGGACGCTCCTATTCTGCCTAAAAGTCAAACCGCAATCCGTTATGCCCGGCAAAACCTGGCCAAAGGTGGTACAGTTTGGTTAATAGGCTCTGGAGAAGTATTCAGCGATGAATTTGCAGCCAATTTTGCCAAAGTCAAAAGGATTGAGGGGCGGGATCAGTATGAAACAGCAGCTCTGATCGCAGAACAACTTGGTAAAACAAAGACCGTAGTGATTTGTTCCGGTGAAAATATAGCGGACGCCTTAAGTATTTGCAGCATAGCCGCCCGGGAAAAATGGCCTGTTTTATTGACCTCTAAAGACTCCCTGCCGCCGGCAACCAAGGATTATTTATTAAAATCCAAACCAGAGACCATTTATTTTGTGGGAGGAAAGGGCGCAGTTTCTTATCAGCTGGAAGATCAAATCCGGAAACTCCTGCCTTCTGCCCATTACGAACGATTCCAGGGTTATAATTGCTCGGAAACATCCGCTCTGGTCCTGACCAGGTTTATCCCTAACCCCAAGAATTTATATTTTGCCTGCACAAACGAGTATGATCTTGCTTTAGCTGGGAGCGTTTTAGCCGCCAAAACCAAGGGCGCTTTAATTTTGTGCAATTCCGCAACCATAGACTTGCCGCCTGCGCTCGACAAATATATTGCTTCCTTAAAAGAACCCGCGCCCATCTATGTCCTGGGAGGTCAATTTGCTGTTAGTGATGAGACCGTACTTAATGCCGGTCAGCTGGCCCAACCCACAGTCCAAAAAACGGATTTTGTCAACTTGGTGGAATATATTCCTTCCCTGATTATTGATTTACCTTATGCCACCACCAATAACTTTACCCGTACCCAACTTTACCCGGAGAATGTGGCCTATTTGCGCAAAGGTACAGCCGACAAATTAAAAAAAGCCGTGGAAGAATTAAACCAAAAGGGATACCGTGTGAAAATATGGGATGCTTACCGACCGCCGGCAGTACAATTTAAAATGTGGAATGTCTTTCCCAACGCTAATTTTGTAGCTAATCCTTGGACCGGTTACTCGGACCATGCCCGCGGTTCAGCAGTGGATCTCACGATTGATAATTTGCCTATGCCCACTGCTTTTGATGAATTTTCCCCTCGGGCTTATCGAGTTAACCAAAACAAAAATGCCCAACTGCTGGAAGAAGTTATGGTTAAACACGGCTTTGTCCCTTTAGCCAGTGAATGGTGGCATTTCACTGACAGCGATAATCAAGAGGGTATTTATAAACCGGTGGACAAGGTTAAGCTGGCTCCTAAAGTAACACTAAGGCCCAACATAGTAGAAAACATCACTATCAGTGTGATCGGTGATGTTATTTTAGGCCAGGACGAACGTTTTGGTAATTTTGCTGACTATTATCAGAGATATGGTCCGCAATATTTTTTTTCCGGGGTTAAAGACATTCTGGCGAAGGATACCTTAACTATCGCTAATTTGGAAGGGACTCTTACCAAGAGCCGAGAGAAAATTGATAAAAGCCACCAGGGGAATAGGGCTTTTTGGTTTAAAGGAGAACCGGCCTATACAGAGATTCTGCAAGCAGGAAGTGTTGAAGCAGTTAACCTGGCTAATAATCATAGTCTGGACTATGGAGCAGAGGGTTTGAAGGACACTATAACCCACCTAAAAAAGGTAGGTATCACTTGTTTTGGCGAGGAACAAACAGCAACCTACGGCAAGGTAGGGCTTATCGGGGCCAATGTCTTAGGTCCGGTAGAACAAGGCACGGACATTTCTGTATTAAAAAAGAAGCTAAAAAAACAAATCGAGAATTTACGAGAAAAAGTCCCAATTGTTGTGGTCTACTTTCATTGGGGAACCGAATATCAAACCAAAGTTGATAAACAACAGAAAGAACTGGCTCATTTTGCTGTCGATCAAGGCGCCAAGCTGGTAGTCGGCAGTCATCCTCATGTATTACAGGAAATAGAGCAATATAAAGGCGCAACCATTGTATACTCTCTCGGAAATTTTGTGTTTGGCGGGAATACTGGGGTCCCAGTCATGGATACCATGATTTTTCAACAAACTTTTCGGTTTTTAAATGATCGCTTGGTAGAAGTGGAAAAGGGAAAAATCATCTCTTGCTCAG
>JAAYMU010000165.1 GCA_012521215.1 Peptococcaceae bacterium
TCTCTCAGTTATTTGCCGATAAATGAGATATTCAAGGGGGCGAGTTTTTTTCCCCTTTATTTTATGGCCATTTGTGTGGGTTTTTCGTGACCGTTTATGAGGATTTTATCATGTCCGTTAACACTATGCCAATCCAGATTGCTTCAGAACTAGGAATAACCTTGGATAAATTTATAGAAATATGTTATCAACTTCAAAATAAAGAAGTAGTGAATATATATCAAAATCTCGCAATAAAATTTGAGGAACAAAATTTATGTGATTATTTGCTTTATTATGTCTTTTTTAAAACTAAATGGATTGCACCTTCTTTCATTATACAGAAAGCTTTTCCGCAATTCCGACACAAAGTTGTTTATGCGTTTAATACATTAATTCAACTATTCAAAAATGAAGAAAACCTTGGATACCTAAATGCTGAGATAAAAAAAGCATGGATGAACATTAAAGAATCTGGTTCACATGAAACTATATTTCAATTTGTTGAGACTTTCCATGCAGTAATACCAGATGAAGCTTTATTATTTATTAAGCAGGAAATTGACAAACTACCTGAGTTTCATGCTAATTTTTGTGAATATGATTTTGATAAAAAAAGCAACTATCATACAATAAGATCAAGATTATTAAAAATATTAACTGGGTATAAATATTCAGATCATTTTGAAGATGCATTAGAACTTGCTTTTTATTACCTAGAGCATAATACGGAATATCCTATGGATTTTTACTTTTTATTTAGAAATGAATTAGGATTTGATCATGATTCAATCAAACACAGGTACACCCAGGAACGTATTATGCTTAAAAAACTTGTTGACTATTATATGATAAAGAGAACTCCTGAAGCTGCTAAGATTCTGTCGTTTTGTCTTTCTTACAGTTTGAAATTTAGCTTCTCATCCTATAATGGAAATCGCAATAATACAGTGACTTATATAAGGTTTGGATTAGACAATTGTGACGAAGTCTCTAAAATCAGGGAACTCTGTTTTGATGCATTGGCAAAATTACTTAGAGATGAAATCTATAAGGAATTCGCGTTTAATGTACTTGTAAAATATTTAGATGATTTTGTAAATGAGTCTGATATTGAAATATTTAAGCGAGATATTCAATTATTAGAAAAGTATTTTTCAGAGTTACTGGATGTTTCGA
Source organism: Peptococcaceae bacterium (assembly GCA_012521215.1). Classification (GTDB taxonomy): domain Bacteria; phylum Bacillota; class Desulfitobacteriia; order Desulfitobacteriales; family Syntrophobotulaceae; genus JAAYMU01. Next base: position 1,159 of record JAAYMU010000165.1, read on the forward strand.
ATTTTGAAGATTGTGTGATTTTAAGACATTTTGATTCTATTTGCAAACAACGCCAAATTCAGAGTTCTGACTTCCTCACAAGTTATACTAATAATCCTGTTTTTATGCTTTATGCAGCCATTATATACGATTGGGAGTTCTGGAAGACTGAAGAAAATGAAAGATTCAAAAAAATATCAGAACTGTGTAGGAGAACGCCAGATGATCAGTTAGCGGCTCTTTGGAGTGTGTTAAATAATATAAATAGCTATAAAATTGAGTCGTCTAATACATGGGACTTAGAAACTGGTATTGACTTGATCTTTCGAGCGCTTTCCCAATCACCACAACGCTTCTGGATTATACTTAGCTCGTATATTGATAATGGAACTCCGTATGATAACCACTGTTATACCACTATAATACGAACTATGATTTCATTAGTTGGGTATAATGAAGTAATTAATTTTATTAATTCTAAAAAATTTACTAACAAAAGAAAGTGGCTTGCTTTTATCTACGAAAATACCCCTGATGAAAATATAGATGAAAGAACTACAGAATTCTTTAAAACTATGCTTATTGAACAGAAAGGCGAAAGTACAATTTATACTTTGTCTTTGGCCGCAGTATTACGAATAGAGGCTTTTCAACCTGGATTTGCCGTGGAATATATTTCGCTTATGAATGATATTTGTAAAGAACAACCTTGGGTAATCTCTTCATGTATGGCGGCCATTGTTAGGGACAAACAGCAAATCAGTGCTTTCGTGGACATTTTCGGATCCCGGTTGGATGTTCTTAAAGCAGCTTACATTAAGGCTTTGCAAGGAAGACATTTTTTCGATTTTAAAGGAGACTTAATGTTATGTATAATACGCAAAGATAGAGAATTCCTTTCAACCATTGTTAAATATTTATTAACCAGCAATGTACATCAATATGACTCACACTTGGATGTTCTCTGGGAGCAGGATGATTATGATTCATTAATAACATTTGTTGTGGAAGAAATGATAAAGTTTGGGGAACATCATTTATTCAATACTTTAGGAGAACATCTTTTAACATACGAGCAAGGGAAAAAAGAAAAAAACACCCGAAAAAGCGAATGGATTATAAACTATATAATTAAAAACTGCTTTAATCAGGACAAAATGCAGTTTTTATTTGATATTATTTGCAATCTACCCAATGAGCAGAGAATTGAATCAATATTATTATTTTGTAAGTTAAACCCTTCATTTGATGCTTTTAAAAAGATTCGCTTATTACCAAGTCATATGTCATGGTCTGGTAGTGAGGTTCCTATTCTGGAAGATCAGATTGCTTTTTTTGACAGACTTAGAGATTCTTTATCAGGTATTACATATATTGAACATAGAGCGTTTTTGGCAGAGTACATTGAATATAAAAGAGAGAGAATTGAAAAAGTATTGCTTGAAGAGTTTTTAGAGGGATAAATTTGTTAGGAGATTGTTAGAGATCATTATTAGGCTGAGTTTACATATTACAAAAACCATAAATTTGAAGAAATAAGCCAAAACAAAATATAAGTTATTTCTGGTAACATCAGAATGTTTTGTTGAGTTTACTTATAACTTTTTCTATTTGAAGGTAGATCATTAATCATCGTTATTCAAAGTAGTGACTTGTAGGATAGTAAATAAGAATATGAAGGATATAAAAGATGACAAAGCACCTGTTGTCCGGCTGAAAATGTGTTTTAGCTAGGATTTATTATTATATCTTCCCGTTGTCGAGTCAGGCTGTAGGAGAACAGCTCCGTGTTAAGGACTTGGCAGTCCTGGGGCATGGGCTCTTGGATCAGAGCAACTTTAAGGGGCGGCACTGAATTGGCCTGTCAAACGGGGATCATTAAAAGTTTTCATCATTTCCGCTCAGCCTGGTTTTATCTTGACTGGAACTTGACTCCAACTATCCCAACTAGGATATTGACAATCATTATCAACTATAGTTATAATTAGGATAGCTAGTATTGTGCTAAACATTAAATGTTCAAGCGGAGGAATTCTTTTTCGAATTCATGTAAACCGCGGAGGGGTAGAGATGACATTAGCAAAAGGAAAGATAAATACACCATACGTAGTGAATGAAGTAAATACTGATCACGAGGATATCAAAACGTTATTATTTTCCCTTGGCTGTTATCCTGGTGAAAAGGTTACGATTATTTCTAAATTGGCATCGAATTATATTGTTAACATCAAAGATGCCAGATACAGCATAGATGAGGATTTAGCAAAAGCAATTATTGTATAGATAATGAATAAGGTGTAGCATGCTTCTCTGTTAAATGTTAAGGTTAAGTCCAAAAACGGAGAGTAAATAAATCCAATATTAAAAGAGATGTCTTCATTCTTGTGAAGGCATTTTTTTTTGCCATTTACTTGCAAAATATAATATTCCATTCGACCGGTCACCTAGCTAAGAATTAGAGTTAGACGTAAGGAAAAGCTCCTGTAGGCAATCGAGGTTGGTTTATTTATATAAAAAAAATATTGCATAATTATACGTATATATGTATAATTATTAAACAAAGGTTTATGAGGAGGAAAAACATGAAAGTCGGAATTCTTGGAGCAACCGGTTATACAGGCCAGGAATTGCTCCGTTTATTAAATAATCATCCCGAAGCGGAAATAGTTTATTTAGGATCATCAAGTTCAGCCGGGAAGGACATTGCCACTATTTATCCTCATTTAAGTGGATGCGGCCATGTTTTAGAGGATGAGAGTATTCCAGAATTAGATGTATTGTTTATTGCTCTTCCCCACGGGATTGTTGCGGGTAAAGTTGAGCCCCTACTGAACAGGGGAATCAAAGTTATTGATTTGAGTGCGGACTTTCGTTTAAAGGACAGTTTGGAATATGAGAAGTGGTATAAGGTTAAACATGGCAATCCGCGGCTAATTTCGGAAGCAGTATATGGCTTGCCGGAGCTTTACCGCAAGGAGATTTACGGCAAATCCTTAGTCGCTAATCCCGGATGTTTTCCAACGGCTTCTCTTTTAGCTTTAGTCCCATTGTTAGAGGCCGGTTTGATCCAAAAGAATACAATTGTCATTGACGCTAAATCCGGAGTTTCCGGAGCGGGGAGAGGGATTAACCAGGCTATGCATTTCAGTGAAGTTAATGAGAACTTTAAGGCCTATGGAGTCGCTGAGCATAGACATACTCCGGAAATAGAACAACAATTAAGCTTGGCAGCCCAAGATAAAGTTTATGTCAGCTTTGTGCCTCATCTGGTACCCATGACCAGAGGTATTATGGCTACCATTTATGCCCAGGCTGCCGATGGATTGGGGACGGAAGAACAAAAGGAAAAAGTCTTTAGAGAATGCCTAAGAGAAGCATATCAGGGGGAACGCTTTGTTCATCTTCTGCCGGATGGAGTATGGCCCCAGACTAAATATTGTTATGGTAGTAATCATGCTTTTCTGCAGTTAAAATATGATGCTCATACCGGCAGAGTAATTCTGGTTTCTGTTATTGATAACCTGGTGAAAGGTGCTTCCGGGCAAGCTGTGCAGAATATGAATATTTTATTTGGCCTGCCTGAAGATATGGGTTTGGAGACCAGAGGCATGTGGCCCTAGATGTATATAGATTGAGTATAGCATGATGGAGGAAATAATTATGAACACAAACTCAGTTCCATGGAAAGAGATAAACGGGGGAGTATCAGCTCCGATAGGTTTTTATGCTTGTGGAGTCAGGAGCGGGGTTAAACATAAGGGTAAATATGATCTGGCTATAATCTTTTCCGAAGTTAGAAGCCATGCCGCCGGGGTGTTTACTCGCAATTTAGTTAAGGCTCATCCGCTTCTTCTAACCCAAAAGCATATAGAGGATGGGCAGGCCCGGGCTGTTATTATTAACAGCGGTAACGCCAATGCCTGTATGGGTAAAAGAGGGGAGCAAGATGCTTGGCAAATGGCAGAGACCACGTCCTTAGAATTGGGAATTGACTCTTCGGATGTTCTCGTGGCCTCTACGGGTGTTATTGGGCAGCCAATGCCTATGAAAAAAATAGTTCCCGGAATAAAGGCTGCAGTGGCGGAAGTTAAGTCGTTACAGGAGCAGTTTAACCCCAATAATCGCAATTGCAATCAAGGTTCCCAAGCCAAAATTCAAGCGGCTCACCAGGCAGCTCTGGCGATTATGACCACCGATACTACAGTCAAGGAAATGGCTTTGGAACTTGAGTGTGCTGGAGGAACGATCAAGCTGGGTCTTATGGCTAAAGGGTCTGGCATGATACATCCTAATATGGGGACTATGCTCTGTTTTATCACAACCGATGCCCAAGTAGAAAGCTCTCGGCTTAAAAAATTATTGCAGGAAGCTACGGATGAAAGTTTCAATATGGTTACGGTTGATGGGGATACCAGCACCAATGATATGGTTCTTATGCTAGCCAACGGTTTATCCGGAGTGAGACCCGAAGGGGAAGATTGGCGGAAATTTTCCCAAATGGTTAAGGAAGCCTGTTGCACTATGGCCAGGGCTATTGCTCGTGATGGCGAAGGAGCCAGCAAATTTATAGAAGTTAGGGTTAGCGGGGCCAAAGATTTAAGTGCAGCCCGTACTATTGCCCGTAGTGTTTGCTCCTCAAATCTGGTAAAAGCGGCCATGTATGGGCAAGATGCCAATTGGGGCAGAATTTTGGCTGCTGCCGGATATTCCGGAGCCTCGTTTAATCCTAATCAAGTAGACATCTTTCTAAATGGTTTGCAGGTAGCTTCTCAAGGCCAGGGAGTGAATTTCTCTGAAGACGAAGCTTTGGTGCGTTTGACAGTTAAGGATATATTAGTGGAAGTTCTTTTGGGGGACGGCGAAGGGGAAGCTAAAGCCTGGGGATGTGATTTAACTCACAGATACATTGATATTAATGCGGATTACCGTACGTAGTACGTAAGGTACTTCCAAGAGTCTGGACAGCATGCCAGTGGAAAGTAATATTGTAAAGTGATATAAATCGGGAAAGGTCTGAAGTGAAAAGATGAACAATATTACCAAAGCAAATATATTAATAGAAGCTTTGCCCTATATCCAAAAATTCTCCGGCTCCACCGTTGTAATTAAATACGGCGGCCATGCCATGGTGGATAGGAAGTTAAAAGAAGAAGTTATGCTTGATATACTCCTTCTTCATTCCGTAGGTCTTAGGCCGGTTATTGTTCATGGGGGTGGTCCTGAGATCAACACTATGTTGAAAAGGGTAGGTAAAGAAAGTACTTTTGTTCAGGGCTTAAGAATTACGGATAAGGAAACCATGGAAATTGCTGCCATGGTCCTGGTGGGTAAACTCAATACCGAAATTGTTTCCTTGCTAAACGGGTTTGGTGGAAAAGCCGTGGGTTTAAGCGGGCAGGATGCTTGCCTTTTTCTAGCGGATAAAAAGCCGTTACAATTGGAGAACAAAGACGGCTCTCTAGAGGAAATTGATCTGGGCTATGTAGGGGAAATCAAAAAAGTAGCACCGGGGATAATTATAAGCCTTTTAGATCAAGGATATATTCCGGTAATCTCACCGATAGCCGGCAGCGAAGACGGCGAGAGTTATAATGTCAATGCTGATACGGCCGCCGGAATTTTAGCCGGGGCTTTAAAAGCAGATAAGTTATTGATATTAACAGATGTTAAAGGGGTGCTAAAAAACATCAACGACCTCGCTTCTTTGATTTCAGTTATTGGCAGGGATGAAGTGCCGTCTCTGATATCAGAGGGGGTTATACAAGGTGGAATGATTCCCAAAGTCGAGTGTGCGGTAGAAGCCTTACAACAAGGAACAGGATCAGTCCATATTATTGATGGTCGGCAGTCTCACGCTATTCTTTTGGAATTGTTTACGGACGGGGGCATTGGAACCATGTTGGTTTAGCACTTACTTGGACAGCTGAGATTTCGGATAGCAGCTGAGATTTCGGGTAACAGCTAAGATTTCTTCGGAAGTTTGGAATTTTAGATAGCAGAAATTAAAAGTGAAAGGGTGACCCAAAATAATGAACAGCCAGCAAATAGTAGAGGCGGGAAAAGAGCATGTCATGAATACCTATGGCCGTCTGCCGATGGCTTTGGTGCAGGGCTCGGGTTCCTGGGTCTGGGACAGTGAGGGGCATAAATATTTGGATTTCGTGACCGGTTTGGCGGTTACTTCTCTGGGGCATTCCCATCCGGAGATTGTAGCCACCATTAAGGATCAAGCAGCTAAGATGCTTCATTCCTCCAACCTATACTGGATCCCCAATCAGGTAAAGCTTGCCAGCATGCTCACAGCTAATTCTTTTGCGGATAAAGTTTTTTTCTGCAACAGCGGGGCCGAGGCTAATGAGGGAGCAATAAAACTAGCCCGTAAGTATGCCCAAAAACATTACGGTTCCCACAAGTATAAAATTGTGTCCCTGAAGAATTCTTTTCATGGCCGGACCCTTGCTGCTTTAGCAGCTACCGGCCAGACTAAATATCAGAAGGGGTTTGAACCACTTCCGCCGGGTTTTGCCTATGTGGGGATGGATAATGTAGAGGAATTGGAAGCCATTGTCGATCAGCATACGGCCGCAGTATTTGTGGAGCCGATCCAAGGTGAAGGCGGAGTAAACCCGGTTTCACCACAGTTTATGCAAAAAATCAAAGAGATTTGTGACCAAAACCAGGCTTTGCTGGTCGTGGACGAGGTACAGTGCGGTTTGGGAAGGACGGGTAAACTGTTCGCTTATGAATGGCTGGGAGTAAAACCCGATATTATGACTTTGGCCAAAGCTTTAGGCAATGGAGTTCCTATCGGAGCGGTTCTGGCAACAGATAAGGTTGCTGCCAGTTTCCAGCCTGGGGACCATGCTTCCACCTTTGGCGGAAACCATCTGTCAACAGCCGTAGGCTGTAAGGTGCTGGAAATCATGACTGCTCCGGGTTTCCTATCTGAAGTTGAAGCTAAAGGGGAATATTTCCGGAGTAGACTGCAGAACTTGGCCGTGCAACATGGCTTTGAAGGCCGGGTCCGAGGCTTAGGTTTAATGATCGGGCTTCCTGTAGGTGAAAAAGGTCCGGCTATTGTTGATGCTTGCTACGCTAAGGGTTTGCTCATAAACTGTGTTGGAGGTCATACACTGCGTTTTCTCCCTCCGCTTACAGTATCAAAAGACGAAATCGACCAAGCGTTAGAGATATTGGAGGAAGCTTTTAGTTGTTAAATCCGGTACCTAATTGCGTCCTATAATCGAAGTTTTATGTAAACCAATAATCAGAAGTTAATAGTCGGGGGTTAAAATATATGCCAGTAAATCCTGCTTGGAAAAAAATTATGGTTATCGGTTCGGGACCGATCATCATCGGCCAGGCCGCTGAATTTGATTATGCCGGTACTCAAGCTTGTAAAGCTTTAAAAGGAATCGGATTGGAAGTAGTCCTGGTAAACAGTAATCCTGCCACTATTATGACTGATGTCCAAATGGCCCATAAGACCTATATTGAACCTCTTACCGTGGAGAGTTTGGAAAAAATCATGGCTAGGGAACGGCCTAATGCTTTGCTTCCTTCCCTTGGCGGGCAAACCGGACTTAACCTGGCTATGGATTTGGCTAAAGAAGGGATTCTGGAAAAGTACAAGATCGAGCTTATTGGCTGTAATGCTGAGACCATTTATCAAGCTGAGGACCGTGAAGCTTTTAAGCAAGCCATGCTGGAAATCGGTGAACCGGTAGCCCAAAGTAAAATTGTCAGTAGCCTTAGTGAGGGTGAAATATTTGCCGAAGAAATAGGTTTTCCCTTGATTATTCGGCCGGCTTATACCCTTGGTGGGACGGGGAGCGGAATTGCCAATAACCAAAAAGAATTGGCGGAAATCCTACATCGGGGCTTGCAATCCAGCCCTCTTGCCCAGTGTTTAGTAGAACGAAGTGTGGCCGGATGGAAAGAAATTGAGTTTGAAGTAATGCGAGATGCAAGGGATAACTGTATTGCGGTCTGCAGTATGGAAAACATTGATCCGGTTGGTATTCATACTGGAGACAGCATAGTGGTAGCCCCGGCGCAAACCCTGACTGATGAGGAGTATAAAATGCTTAGAGCTGCAGCCTTGAAAATTATTCGAGCTCTTAAAGTTAACGGAGGCTGTAATGTTCAATTTGCTTTAAATCCCGGGAGCAAAGAATATGTCGTCATAGAGGTTAACCCTCGGGTAAGCAGGTCCAGCGCCTTGGCTTCCAAAGCAACCGGTTTTCCCATAGCCAAAATGGCCGCTTTATTGGCTGTAGGCTATACTTTGCCGGAGTTGACCAATCCCGAAATTGTTTCTACCAGTGATTGTTTTGAGCCTCATCCTGATTACGTGGTTATCAAGTTTCCCCGTTGGCCATTTGATAAATTTCCGTCCGCTGACCATAGATTAGGTACCCAAATGAAAGCTACGGGCGAAGTTATGGCTTTGGAACACAATTTGGAGGCCGCTTTGCTGAAAGCCGTACGCTCTTTAGAAATAAATGCTCACGGACTTACTGTGCCCGCGGCCGGTACTTGGACTGATATTCAAATAGAAGATAGACTCCTAAATAAAGATTATGAGCGTTTCTTTGCTATTGCCGAGGCTTTTCGCCGGGGATGGCCCGTAGCCGAAATAGAGCAAAGTACAAAAATAGATAGGTTCTTTCTTCTCAAAGTAAAAGAGCTGATTGAACTGGAAAGAAGGCTTAAAGAGGAACCCCTGAGTACTGAGCTGCTTAAAGAAGCTAAGGCCAAAGGGTTTTCTGATCAGTCAATTTCCCGGTTGGCCAGGGTAGCTGAGGAGGAGCTTAGAAAACGTCGGCAGCAGGAAGGGATTATGCCGGTCTATAAGACGGTGGGTAACCGTGCTGCAGGGTTTGCTTCCCCTACCCCATATTACTATTCAACTTATGGCCAAGAAGATGAGGCTCAAGTAAAAAGCGGTCCCAAAGTCGTTGTTTTGGGATCCGGGCCGATAAGAATCGGCCAAGGGATTGAATTCGATTATTGTTCGGTTCATGCTTTGTGGGCTTTGCAGCAGGCAGGGGTGGAATCAATTATAATTAACAATAATCCCGAGACGGTATCTACTGACTCCGATACAGGGGATAAGCTTTATTTTGAACCGCTGACCGTTGAGGATGTGCTGCATGTGGTCCAGAGGGAAAAAGCTGATGGTGTTTTAGTTCAATTCGGGGGACAGACAGCCATTAACTTAGCGGAACCGCTGAGCAAAGCGGGAGTTAGGATTTTTGGAACTTCTTTTGACGCTATTGACATTGCTGAAGACCGGGAGAGATTTGCTGCTGTTCTTCAGGAAATGGGAATCCCTCAGCCTGAAGGAAGGACTGCCACGTCTGTTGCGGCAACTAATCAAATAGCTGAGGAATTAGGCTTTCCTGTTTTAGTCCGGCCTTCCTATGTAATCGGTGGTCGGGCAATGCAGGTGGTTTATAATCTAAAAGAATTGGAAGCCTACTTGCGTCAAGCCATTTATCTTTCACCGGCTCACCCTATTCTGGTCGACAAGTATTTGGAAGGTAAAGAGGTGGAAGTAGACGCTGTCTCCGACGGGGAAACTACAGTAATTCCCGGCATAATGGAGCATATTGAGAGAGCGGGAGTTCATTCCGGAGACAGCTTGGCGGTTTATCCTACCCAGAGCCTGACTTGGAATGAAATTAAGCAAATTGAAACTATTACCTGCAGAATAGCTCGGCGTCTTGGTGTCCTGGGTTTGATCAATATTCAATTTGTGGTGGTCGAGGGCTCGGTATATGTTCTCGAGGTTAATCCCCGGGCCAGCCGTACAGTACCCATTCTTTCCAAGGTCACAGGAGTTCCACTGGTGAAGCTGGCCGTGCAGGTCAGCTTGGGCAGCAAGCTGCGTGATTTGGGTTACAGCGGGGGCCTAATTCCCGAAGCACCCTATGTAGCGGTTAAGGCACCTGTTTTTTCTTTTGAAAAGCTTACCAAAGTCGAAACATCGTTAGGCCCGGAAATGAAATCAACGGGTGAAGTACTGGGTATTGATACAAGCTTTGCTTTTGCCTTAGCTAAAGCATTTACCGCTGCCCAGATAAATTTAGCCAATGGGGGAACTATCTTAGTTTCCGTTGGCCCTCAAGAAATGCCGGAAGCTATGGCTATTACCAGGGAATTTGCCAGACTGGGGTTTAAAATTAAAGCTACCGGTGATTCCTGTAAAGCCTTAGCTTTATGCGGTATCGAGGCTGAGGAAGTGGATGAGGCCAGCGAGGCTTTAAGAGATGCCATTAGGCAAAGAGATTTTACTTTTATTTTAAGTACACCTGCCAAAGGTAAACCCACAGAAAGGATGGGGTATCTTTTGCGGCGGTTAGCGGCGGAGCACCGGGTGCCATGTTTCACTTCCATGGATACCGCCAAAGCAGTAATAAGAGCGCTTCAGAAACTAAAAAGGTCTTCCGGAACGGAAACCATGGCCTTACAAGAATATTTGAGTAAAGTCAATACCCCTAATGTTAAGAGTCTTACCGATAGTTAATAAAGGGTATAATTCAATTAATGTTAAGAGGCATAACTTATTAAAAGGCATAATTCAATTAAGTTGAGGTATTCTAAAAAGGACCGCTGAAACGGTCCTTTAGTGTTTATGTACGCCCAGCATGGGCGTTATCTATACGGTGAAAGTCCGGAACGGGGGCTGGCGAGCGCCTACCATAGCCAAGAGCAAGGGTGTCCGTCGTGAGGCGGAATCTGAAGGAAGTTTAAGGCAAAAGCACGGCTTGAGGTACACGAACCCAATTTGAGGCTGTTATAACTGGATGAGTCTCCATAACAAGATTAAATCCAAAGCCGCCAAGAGTTATGGCAGTATACTTGGGCAAGCGCGGGCAGAAAGATAACGTTCTTATCTGGCGGTAAAAGACTTAAAAGCTTACCTGTGGGAGTGCTGGGACACTGTCAAAGCAGAACTCCTGACGGGAACCTACAAGCCAGCACCTGTCAGACGGGTGGAAATCCCCAAACCCGGAGGCGGTGTCCGCTTGTTAGGCATCCCCACCGTAATGGACCGGCTCATCCAGCAAGCCCTACTCCAAGTGATGACCCCAATATTTGACCCGTATTTCTCTCCGAACAGCTTTGGTTTCCGGCCTGGCAAACGAGCCCATGACGCAGTCAAACAAGCTCAGGCCTACATCCAAGAAGGATATCGCTATGTCGTGGACATGGACTTGGAAAAGTTCTTTGACCGAGTGAACCATGACATCCTCATGGCGAGAGTAGCCCGAAAAGTTAAGGATAAAAGAGTCCTAAAACTTATCCGAGGATACCTTAATGCCGGAGTCATGGAAAACGGAGTGACAAAAGAGACAGTCGAAGGAACCCCTCAAGGAGGACCCTTAAGTCCGCTGCTGGCGAACATCTTACTGGATGACCTAGACCAGGAGTTAACCAAAAGAGGACATTGCTTTGTGCGTTATGCCGATGACTGTAACATCTTCGTCAAGAGCAAGCGAGCCGGAGAACGGGTAATGAATTCGGTCATTCAATTTGTGGAGGGGAAGTTAAAACTCAGAGTAAATCGAGAGAAAAGTGCTGTAGATAGACCGTGGAACCGAAAATTTCTCGGGTTTAGCTTTCTACCCAATCGCCAAGCGACGATTCGCCTGGCCCCCAAGACGATAGAACGATTCAAAGAGAAGATTCGGGAAATAACCAATCGGACAAGACCGATGTCGATATCTGAACGAATCCTCAAACTGAATCAATATCTCATATTGTGTTCATGATGGCAAACTCTCGACGAGGGGCATGGGAAATGTCCAGAAACATAAATAATGCCCTCAACAATTCCTATTGGGAACGTCAAGGGCTTAAGAGTCTACTTCATCGTTATTTGGAAATTCGTGAACCTTTAGGAACCGCCTAGTGCGGACCCGCATGCTAGGTGGTGGTGTGCTGCGAAAGCTGCATTGAAGATGGAGGATGGCCCTCCGACAGGGACTGGTCAGGCAGACCTGTCAAACAACCTTCTGCTGCTGTAGTCAAAAGCTATGGTAGTGAACAACGAAGGAAAAGTCCATGGAGAAACGGACATGTGGGTTCTATGAAGATGAACGCGAGTGAACCGCTGACGAGGTGTCGATAGCGTAAAACGATGTCAA
>JAAYMU010000019.1 GCA_012521215.1 Peptococcaceae bacterium
AATGAATATAATTTATCAAAAAACTCTTCTTTAAAGCTATCTGTTATTATTTGTTCTTCTTCTACTTCCTTTTTAAATTGTTCTAATATTTTTTTATAGTATTCTGATTTTATTTTTAGAAGATTAACATATCCTCCTTCTCCTTCTATTTTTGCACCAACAAATAAATTTTCAAGTGCATCATAAAACCTTTTTTCATTTACATTCATGCCTTTCCTCCTTCTTTCTATAATTTATTATCCTAAATTATTTTCCAACATAGATTATAATATTTTAAAAGTCTCATTTAAAATATTTTTTCTATCCAGCTTTTGTATTTTTATATCATAATTTAACTTTCATAATTATCTTTCACATATTGCGTTATCCCAACCGACTTCTGCACCTAGAGCTTCGAAGAATGCCCTCATCGGAACGAGCGTTGTTCCGGATTGTATAAATGGAGCCGGTGTGAAATTTTGGAGTTCATCATTCGGGATTAGCCTGGCTTTGGTTGGGGAAGGCTATATAAGACAACAGGATTATTGTTGCTAACAACAATGCAAGATGCTTTCTTAACATGCGTTTACCTCTTTTCGAAAAAGTATTCCCTGGGAAATAGTGGAAATGTGACATGCTTCTATTTTATGCCCTTATGTGCTTCCTGCAATAGGAGAAAGAGTTGGTCTTGTGAACACTGTGACAACTGGCTAAACATAAAGAACCCTGAACTCTGCCGAAAGTGTTACTGGGGGTCTCCACAAAACTATGAACACATCGCTCTCCGACCTATACGTCAGGTAGTAATAACGTGGGTAGACAAAGAAATTGAGCTATATGAGAAATTAGAAAGGATATCAAAGCTAAAAAACAAGACTCTCCCGGATTTAATCAAAGATTTACTAACTACGGTCGTAAATCAGATATAGATAATTGTTGAAAGGAGAATCCGTTTTCCAAAGTAATTCTTTCTACGAGGGCTGGTGACAAGTAAAGAGACTCTATAGTAAGCGCTTCTCTACCTAACAATGTTGCTTGACTTGAGCGCCCCGCAGGCAGCAGAATTCTTTTAAACTTAAGATGCGGTGGTAATTCCTGACCATAAGTACGCCCTCCGCACGCTCCATCGAAGCTAACAAGATATGGAATGTTTCTTTTATTGAGTAGTTCTAGCTCTCTTATAAACATGTCTAGGTCTAATTGTTGTACATACCTCGGGTTTCCGATGCTACTTACGCCTTGATATGGGGGATCCATATATACTAAGTCATCAGGTTCCGCTAAACGTAATACTTCTCGATAGTCAGCCGCCAATGCAATGGTTCGACCCGAGAGTAGGCGATGAGCGTTAAAAATCTCTTGTCTCATTTTTTCAGGCCTCATACCTAGTCTTCTATTATCAGGAGACTGATTAAACTGACCTTCCGAATTAAAACGAACAGCATTTTTTGCACATCTCACAATAAGGTAAAGCAGTTTAATGGGATTGTGGTCTATATTAAATTCGTCTCTGATACGAAAGTATGTATACTTAGGGTCGTCTAATTGTGAATACCATAGGCGCTCATACTCGGATGCAAGTTGTTCAGGATTTTCAAGAATTAACTTCCAAATTTCTATTAAAGGAGCTAAAATATCGGCAATAATAAACTGCGATGCCCTATTTGTCATTGCTGCAGCAAGTGAAATTGCAGCAGAACCGGCAAATGGCTCAATTAGTCTGCCGGAAATATGAGGAGGAAAGTAGGAAAGAATCTTAAATGCTAAGCCTCGCTTGCTGCCTTGATAGGGAATAGGGCATGGAATTCGATGCATCTTAATTTCTTTTCCTCCTTTTGTGTTATTATATACATAGTATATCATAATTGATATTAAATGTATGTCATTTTTAAGGGGTGAAAGCATGGAAAAGCAATCAGTTGTATTACGTTTTCCAAAAACTCTTTTA
>JAAYMU010000020.1 GCA_012521215.1 Peptococcaceae bacterium
TTACTCTACGTTTTCGGGCTTAGCCCCAACATTTGACAAAGAGCCTGTAATTAAAAGGACCGCTCCAATCTGGGGAGCGGTCCCGCTTTTATCTTTTATTTTTTATTTTTTATTTTTTATTTTTTTCTATCTTTTACTTATTACATAGCCAGCTCCGTGCGGCTAATCAGGTCATTCTGCCCATCAATATGCAGCTCAACAAAGTAAGCGCTAAAACCTGCCACCCGCACAATAAGGTTTTTATAATTGTCTGGGTTCTTTTGGGCATCTCTTAAGATATCAGCACTGATCACATTGATTTGCATCTCCATGCCGCCCATATCAAAATAGGTCTGAATGAGATTAGAAAGTTTGGTGACACCCTCTTCGCCCTGTAGAGAGGTGGGATGGAATTTCATGTTGAGCAAAGTGCCATTGGGGAATTTGCTCTGGTCTATATTGGAGACGGATACTAAGATAGCAGTCGGGCCGTTTTTATCCATCTGTTGTACCGGGGAAATGCCGTCAGCCAGAGGTTCGCCGGCATAACGTCCGTCGGGAGTTGCAGCTGTCATTTTGCCAAAAATAACATTGGTAGTAACTGGATAAAGGCCGGCGCTGAATCTGCCTCTAGGGCCGGTGCAAGAGTTAACGGCATTGGCAAAAACATTGGCTGCCCAATGGGCATATTGGTCGATTTCTTTAATCCCGTTGCCGTAGTGGGGAGCTTCGTTTTTAATATAGTTGTGCAAATCTTCATAGCCTTCCCAGTTAGCGATCAAAGCATCATATAGCTCGCGGGCGCTGCAGATTTTCTTATCATACACTAAATGTTTAATCATACCTAAGCTGTCGGCGACATTGCCGATAGCAACTCCGGCCATCCCGGTGGAGTTATATTTGGCGCCGCCGTACATTACATCCATGCCTTTTTCCATACACCCTTCCATGGTTGCGGAAACAACCGGCAAGGGTAAGACTTCACGAGCTACATATTCAAAGGTGTTAATACAGCTGGCATGCCATTTAATAAAGAATTCCATTTGCTTCTTAAAAGCATCCAGAACTTGGTCAAAGGTTTCCATTTCATAAAGATAACCGGTGGGCAGACCGCAACGTTCTTTACGCGGAGGCATTCCCATAAAGCCCATGGGATTGTAACCGTCATTTATCGCCAACCACAAAGCATTGGCCATGTTCAGATAGGACTCTGTACCCGTACCACCGCAAGCCGGCCATTCATCACCGCAGCCTGCCGGTTCCACACAACCGATAAGGCAGTAGTTTCGAGCACTCTCCAAGGATAAACCTCTGCTCATAAGGGCGGGAATAATCAGGTCGTCATTCTCAAAAGTAGGAACGCCCCCGGCCAATTTGGTGGTTTCAATAGCCGCTTCCCAAAGTTCCGGCGGAGTACCTTTATGAATACGTAAAGCCTGCGGGGGATCGTGCAGCAGAAGGCGTCCCATAGTCTGCAGCGCCATGAAAGTAACTTCATTGGTGGCGTCTGTACCGTCAGGTTTAACTCCACCCAGGGTCATAAGCTGGCCACTGGTATAACCCGGATTAGACTGGGTAGCAACATAACTCCAAGGTTTGTTCATTTCCGCTACTTTAAGGTAGAACAAATCCATAAGTTCCTGAGCATACTCCGGTGTTAAACGTCCGGCGGCAATGTCGGCTTCATAGAAATCACCCAGGTATTGGTCTACCCTGCCAAAACTAATGCCGTGCATATTGGCGTCCAAGCACAGGCAGGTTTGATACATAAACAAAGTCTGCACCGCATCATGGAATGTGCGGCAGGGTTTTTCCATGCACCAGTTTAAAGTATCGGCCATGGCTTCCAGTTCTTTTTTACGCACCGGGTCTTTTTCCTGAGCTGCTTTTTCCTCGGCCAATTTGGCATAACGCTTGGTCAAGATGATCATGCCGTCGCAAACGATGGAGATAGCCCGGTAGAAGTTGTACTTATCAATTGAGTCTCCGAAAATGCCCTGCTCCTCCAGTTCAGCGATCTTAGCGTCAGCTTCGGCTTTAATGGCGCCAAATCCCTTGTTAATAGCCCGCTCGTAATTAGCGCAAAAATGCCCGACCGGAGTATGGGTATTGCCCTTAGGCCCGAACATAGTAATGCCGTTAGCGATATGAGGTAAATATCCGTCGGGTACATAGGCATCCATTTTAGCACTCATACATTCTTTGAGCCAAAAATCTCCCGTGCTTAGGATATACTCCCGATCCTCTTCGGAGATGATGTAAGGGTCTATATCCCTGGTGGAGATAAAGCCGCTTCTTACTTCTTCCAACAACCAATCAATGGAATTTTCGGGATAAAGAGCACAGGCACGATATTTGGCTGACTGAGCGCCGACAATAACCTCTCCGTCATCAATTCTAACGGGAATTTTCTCACAAATATTCTTAAAGTTTTTAGCCCGTTTTAGAATACCTGTCAAATCAGGATTCTGCATATAAAATTCGGTAATCAGCCTATACCGGGCAGTGCAGATTTCAGGTTGGGTATTGCGGTACTTGTCCCGCATCTTCTTTACCCGTTCGGTAACTGGTTTTAAGGTATACATAAAACTGCGCCTCCTTATATTTGAGTACTCTTGACTATTTTTGATTTTCGTTTTTAATTTTGTTTTTGATTTTTTGATATTAATTTTTTATCTGTTTACTATTTTCTTCATTTTTCATCCACCTCTTTTATTTTTCTGGGTATTTATTTTTTGGATATGTCATTTTTTAAAGTATCTGGAAAGCCCTTCATAATCACTTAATAGCATAAAAGGAGCTTTTTCGGCTATTTCTTCTACTGTCCATTTGCTGCCTTCTTTAAAAATACTTTTTATAATTCTGGGTTCTGAATATATACTTATGCTATTGCCGGCCAATTCAAAGATTGTACCGCTGATATTGCCTGCTTGCTCAGTGGCCAGATAGCTGATAAACGGCGCTAGTCCTTCAGGATCGGGTGTAGCCTCAAAGGGTATGGCAAAGTCTGCATTGAGCAAGGCCTTGTCTCCGCCTTCTACCACAGTATCATAGGTTTCCAGATCCACAGCCGCCCGAGTTCTAGCAAAAGGAGAAAAGGCATTGCAGGTAATACCGTGCTCGTACATTTCAATGGCCACTGCCCTGGTAAGCCCTACAACTCCAGCGTTAGCGGCGCAATACTCAGCGTGTTTGATAACGTCCCCCCAAAAAGCGCGGGAGGTACAATTGATAATCCGCCCCCATTTTTTTTCAATCATATAGGGCAGGGCTGACCTGATAGTATTAAAGTATCCCCCCGGTTTGACGGAGGTTACCTTATCCCACATCTCCCGGCTCATTTTTTCTATGGGGCTGAAGCCAAAAGTCCCCGCTACATTAACCAAGATGTCAATCGACCCATAGGTCATCACCGCTTTTTCAATCAGAGCTTTGGCTGCCTCAAAATCGGCTATATCGGCATAAAAGGGTATGGCCTCGCCGCCTTCCTCTATAATCGCCTTAGCCGTGCTCTCCGCATCGCCGGCAAAATTTTGATATTGATTCAAAACCCATTCTTTTTGACCCGGGTCCATGGACTCGATCATGTTCTCAGTAAGCATGCCGGCCCCTTGTGTTCCGCCCGACTTGCGGTTATTGGTGACAACCTTGGCACCCTGCCGAGCAAGATCTATAGCTATAGCTCGCCCTATTCCCTGGCCCGAACCGGTTACTACTGCTACTTTTCCTTTTAATAAATTTCCCATTTGAATTTTCTCCTCTTATCTTTTTTTGCCCATTTAGAGTTACGGGATGATTTTAATCAGCATTTTAACGCAAGCTTCCAGTTCTTTCGGATTTTTGGCCCCCATAAGCTCGCGGGCGATTCTTTCCAAGGCTTCCCGGTTACTGTTTTTTTGGTTGTTAGCCATATTTCCCCTCCTACTTATATACGCCATACTTATGAATAAAATCATTAACCGCTTTCAAGTTTTCAGCCTTGCCGTCGGAAGGGGTGATCATGGACATGTTGGTACCAAAGAGGTAACCCCCACCTGGCGCAACTTCATCCAGTAAACGCTGGCAAAAATCCAGGCATTCCTGCTTTGAAGCATAATAGAGCATAGTGGTAGGAATTCCACCGTGGATAGCCATGCGATCACCCAGTTTTTTCTTAAAGGTAAAAATATCATCGTCCTCCAGCACGGCAATAATTCTGTTTTTGGGCAACTCGCGCAAGAAGTCATAGAGGTGCTCGTACTTTCTTTCAAAGGCACATTTAACCATAAAGCCGCGTCCTACTAGCTCATCGATTAATTTTTTGTAAGAAGGCCAATAAACTTTGGAGAAGTCTTTCGGGCTTAAAAACGGGGGCAGGTGCATGGGAATCAAGATCACTTGCCCATAACTGGGCGTTAAATGCTTAACTCCGT
This sequence comes from Peptococcaceae bacterium, assembly GCA_012521215.1. Lineage (GTDB taxonomy): Bacteria > Bacillota > Desulfitobacteriia > Desulfitobacteriales > Syntrophobotulaceae > JAAYMU01. Next base: position 4,392 of record JAAYMU010000020.1, read on the forward strand.
CCAGTATAAAGTCAACCAACGCTAATCCGGCATCTCTTACCATTTCCGGCCGTCTTTTGATGTCTTGGATAATTCCCTGAAAGTCCCGTAAAGTGTCCAGGATAAAATCGACAGGAGTAAGCAGCAGAGTCTGAACGGCACTGGGCAAACCATAATCCCGAGCACAGATCTCATTGTGCTTTTTCATTTCTTGCCGGAATCTATCAAAAAAATTCAAGAACTTTTTCAATCCTTCCACCTTGGTGTCGACGTCAATTTCAGGAGAGAACAGTTTGTATCTTCGGGGAAAAACCGTATTCAATAGATAACTATAAGGATCCTTAATCAAGTCCTTGTATTCTTCAGGTTCCATCACATTAATGGCACCGCTTTTGGTCTGGTGCAAACCTTCCTCATTAAAAGTAAAGCATCCCCCGCCCAAGATAGTAAACATTTCCGGATGATAAATTGCGATAGGGTGTATATCGATAGCATCAAAATAAAAATCTTCATAAATGGCCCGGTAGACTTTTTCCGTAATCTCACTGTTGTACCATCCATCTTTGGGCAAATAGCCTTTATAGTAATAGGCCCAGGTAGAAGTCGCACTCATAACCGGAATACGGTCGGGCTGTTCATTTCGGTTGGCCCTTTCCAACCTTTCCAATCTTTCTTGATATAACCTTTGATTGGCCTCGTATCGCTCCATTGATCCAAGCAAGGTTTTTCACTCCTTAAGTCCTGGTTTTTTAACGTTAGCTTCAAAGATCAACTCTTCTTAATTTCTCCCGGCTTAAGACACTGCGAAAATATGAGAAAAGACTAATAATAAACCGAGGCTTATTTTGCTGCAGTAGTTTGGGTTTGGGGAATTTTTCTATTAGGGTTGGTCTCTTGCAGAGCTAAGGCTACTAAACCGCCTATCAAGGCTGTAATTGCGCTAATGAGAAATACTGTCGACACGCCGAAAGCATCAGCTACCGAACCGAGAATACGGACCAGGACAGCAGCACCAAGAATTTCACCGACGCCCATCAAAATAGCGGTATTAGTAGAAGCCAAATGGGGAGGAACACTTTCGTTGCCAATAATCCCCTGGATCAACTGAATCAAGAAAGTCTGGACAGGACCGAATACAGTACTTAAAATCAGCACAAAGAATGATGCTGAGAAGTACATAGCTACGCCGGGAATTATCATAAGGAAAAAGAGTATGGCACATGTTGGTCTCCGGCCAATTCGATCGGCAACTCGCGGTGCGATTAGGTTATAAAGCACACCCATGATACCGAAAACGGTCATGATGACACCGAATTGTTCCTGAGTAAACCCACCTTCCTGGACCCAGAAAACTCCGCCATAAGTGGCGGCTCCCCAAGAGCTGCCCATAACCAGGATCTGCAAGATTACGCAGATAATAAAATTCTTATATTTACATAGTTCAGCAAATTGGCTCCAAATTGAAGTTTTTTCGCCTCGACCGGCAATGATCTTCTCGCGATCCACTTCTTTGGAGTAAAAAGCAATGATTAGAGCCACGATGAAAGCAGGTGTAGCGGTAATAATAAAGGCAAGGTGCCAATCGAAGTGGTAGGCCAATTGGGTAACCATGATCGGTCCGATTATGGCAGACAGAATGACCCCGCCCATACTTATAATACCGATGTTCACAGCAAATTTTTTGGGATCAGTTTGCTGTTGCATCATAGTGGTTTGAAGGGGATAGACCGGACCTTCAAAAAATCCAACTAAAAATCTGATTACCATCAGCATGAAAACTGTCGAGCCGATTGCTGTTAAGCCGGAGAACAGGGCTCCTAGGATAAGAAAAGGAATAAGTAATCGTTTACGGTATCCTGTTCTGTCAGCAGCAACCCCAAATATAATGCCCGAAATGGCAAAAGCCAGTGAACACCACATGGTAATGCTGCCAACCTCGGCCATGCTCATTTGAAATTCTTCAACCAGCATTGGGAAAACAAAGGTAATAGCTTGCCTATCCAGAAACACAAAGCCCCAGGAAAGGCAGAACAATATAACTAAAGTGCGTTGGTATTTACTACTATACATCTCGAATTATCCTCCTTAACATCCGGATCACACCCCCAGACACTTAGTTATGATTGTTTGGCTCTTACTCCTCTTATAGGGAAAGGTTAGACTGCTGAATTTACGGGTGTTAGTTAAAACACAATAACGTTACGCAGGGCCCCGCCTTTTTCCGTCTCTTCCATGGCTTCATTAATTTTTTCTAGCGGATAACGGTTCGATATAAGTTCATCTAATTTATAGCGTCCTGCCTTATAAAGCTTAATTACATTGGGGATATCGACGCGGGTTCTGGCTCTGCCCATTGCAGAACCGGTCATGGTCTTACCGCCGACAAATTCAACGGCATCAAAATCAGACAGCATTTCGCCAACCCCATGCCCGATAATAACTTGCTTGCCGTTCATGGATAACATGGAAAAAGCCTGTCTCTTAGCTTCAATTCCGGCTACTGTGACAAAGGTATAATCTACCCCTTCACCTTCGGTAATCTCCATCACCTTGGCAATAATGTCAGCTTCTGTTTGGGCATTAATAGTATGGGTAGCCCCAAAATCGCGGGCTGCCTCAAGCTTATTATCAAAATTATCTACAGCAATAATGGGATGGGCTCCCACAAAACGAGCACCTTGAATAGCATTAAGTCCGACCCCCCCGGTCCCCATTACCAGTACACTTTCAAAGGGTTTAACCTGGGCAGCATTGGTGACAGCACCGAAGCCGGAGATAACACCGCAGCCTAAAAGGGAAGCAACATCAAAGGGTAAATCTTCCGGAATTTTAATAAGACATTCCTCGGGAGCTAAAGTGTATTCCGCAAAACCAACCAATGGACCTCCCGTCGCCGTAGGACGGGTTCCGTCTTTTAAAGTGTAACAGCTGGGAAGTTTGAATTCTTGCCTGCCCTCAGGGCAAAGATGGGGACGTCCGGTTATACAATGCCGGCATTGGCCGCACCCGGCCTTAACCAAGCTGGCCACCACATGATCGCCGGGTTGGACATAGGTTACCCCTTCCCCGACTTCTTCCACAATGGCCGCGATTTCATGGCCCGCCAAGACAGGCAACGGGCATTCGCCATGTTCGCCTTTTACCGAATGGATATCACTGCCACAAATTGCCGTAGCCATGATTTTTAATTTGACTTTTCCAGGACCGGTGGGGTCAATATTGACATCCTCGATTACCGCCGGTTTACCAAACTCATACCAAACAGCTAATTTCATCTTTTCCCAACCTCCTTAATTAACTTACAAAGGCAATTTAATCCCCTACTTTAAATCAATGCCTTGTACCGCTAATCAATGCATTGTGCCGCCACCGTCCACGACTAGGACCTGGCCGGTAGCAAAGAGTTCTTCGGTGGTAAAGAACAAAATTGCGTGAGCTACATCTTCCGGTTTCGCCACTCTCTTAAGGGCCATAAAGCTGGCAATCATATCAATATGTTCTTGGGTGCGGTGATCCTGCATAGTTGTAAGCGTAAATCCCGGAGCTACACAGTTGACGCAAATATTAAAGGGACCTAATTCTCTGGCAAAGGTTTTGGTTTGGGCCATGATGCCGGCTTTGGAAGCGCAATAAGGAGCAGTGGCTACATTGCCGTCAAATCCCGTGGTTGAACTAACATTCACAATCCGGCCGTATTTTTGTTGCTTCATAAAAGGAGCCACAGCTTTAACACAGTTAAACTGCCCTTTCATATTGGTGTTGATAATTCTGTCGTAGTCAGCATCATCAATCTCATCAATCGTAAACTGCTCTTCCCTTGTTTTATCCTGTTTATCGATGCCGGCATTATTAACCAGAATATCAATTCTGCCGAACCTATCCATAGCTTTATCCGCCATGGCTTTAATAGCCTGCCAATCGGCAACGTCAGCTTCAATAGCGATAACATCCGGGGTAATCTTTTCAATTTCTGCTTTAGTTTCATTAATAGATTGGGCACTGCGGCCTACTAAGACCATTTTGGCACCGGATCTGGCTAACAGCAGAGATGTCGCTTTGCCTATTCCTTTGCCCGCTCCGGTAACAATAGCAACCCGTCCTTGGTGATCAACTTTCATCATTTTTCTTCCCTCCTTATAAACATTTGCTAATGCCAAATTTGCTTAACCAAAAGTCAGAATTTCAAATTAGCCCTTGTTGCGGTATAAAGCGTTATAAACTGTAGTCAAAGTAAACTGAGGCATCATCAACTGAGCGACCGGTTTAAAACCCATACTGGCCGGCAACCTGGCAATTACTCGGTCGGCAACTTCTGCCAGCGGTTGTTCTTTATCGCCCTTGACAGTTGCTACCGCCTCCGTAATTCTTTCGGCTGCTTCTAAAGAATCTTCTAAAAAGCGCTTGACTTCACCAGCACCCATTCTTATTGCCGACGGCGGTAAGCTTATCCCCCGATAAGGGTGACAGCCCAGTATCATGTTTAGGGGAATATCCAACAGGCGTTTTATTGACTTTTTATAGGCTTCCAAATCATAAATAATTGGGAGACTGCCGTCGGGAGTGCTTAAGCCGCAAATAGAATCTCCGGTAAAAATCATGCCTTCCTTTTCCCAATAGTAGCCTACAGACCCCGGAGTATGACCCGGCAAATGAATAACGCGCAATTCAATGTTGTCTCCAATCGCCAGCAGGTCATTGTCCTCCAGGGGGCGATCAACTTTCAATTCCGGACCCATTTCCTGCAGAAAGCCATCTCTGGCTTTGGCTAGGTCTTCTTGAGGATTACTCGCTTTAGTAACCGGTGCAAAAAACCGCTCAAAACAAGATTGGTGATCTTCGAGAAAAATTGCATCTTCCCGATGGATCATTATCTGGGGGCTCCCTGCTTTCTTAATAAGAGCATTGCCGCCGACATGATCGAAATGCCCGTGGGTATTAAGTATGAAGTTAATGTCTTTCAAAGCCAAATCATAGGCTTTTAGCACCTCGGCCAAATTCTCCGGCGAATCTAAAGACGGCCCCGTATCAATCATAGTGTTCTTTCCGTCTTTGACTAGGTAAGCTCTAAAAGAAATCTGCGCGGACTCCAACCAAATATCGAGAGCGTAAACTTGAGAATGTATTTTGTCTGTCAAAGTAAGATCCTCCTTTATGTTTTTCTATTAAAGGTGAACTTTTATCCCTTGCGATGTTCGAATACCGATGAAATCTCCGGATAACACAACAAATTCCCCTTCTGTTTCTCTAATGTTCTGCCAGTGTTCATCCGGCTCTTTATCCAGCGGCACACCCTGTTTAATCATTGCCTTTCTTACCTGTTTACCATCCAATTCTCTGGGGGTAAGACCGTTTTGCAAGCATAAGCCGGCCGCTGTACCCACTGCTTGCCCTGTGCTCATACAGGTGGCAATAACCCGTACGGCAGCATTAGCATTAAATTCAGCTGAAACACACCTGCCTGCAACCATAAGATTATCTATTTTCAAAGGTACTAATGACCTGTAAGGTATTTCACAATATTCTCTGGGATTACAGCGAGCTTCAAATCCTCCCGGCTTGACAAAGGGGTGCATATCGTCTGAACACTGGGCCGGCCTGCAAACCGCAGGCTCTTGAGGCTGATCCAAATGGACATGTCTAATAAAGCCCAGGCGAGGATTAGTCGGGTGATGAGTATCCAAAAATTCCGGAAATTTAGCTATTCCATCCTCAAATTTCCGGGCACAGACCACATCTTCATCCTTAAGGACATATTCGCCGACTATACGCCTTGAATCCCGGACCCCGTGCAAATTGGCCAGCCCTGATACTCTACTGTTTTCAAATCCCGAAACATATTTTTGAAAAAACTTTTCCATCCATACAATCTGCTGATGCTGTTCAATTATCTGTCTGGTCAAATCTTCTACATCCGTATTACGTGTATAGTAGCTGTGGGTGGTCATAACAGTAATATCCGCATTGTCTTCGGGTGTTTTGGGCACGGGATAAATTAAAGCCGTAGGAAATATTTTATATGGTAAATCACCATTTTCCACGGCTTTATCTATAAGATCAGTAACATATGTCATTTTTGATGGTACACCATGTTCAGCTTCTTCTTTCTCGTTCCAAGCACGGTTGGCCTCTCTGAATTTAAGCATATTGACATTGGCCATGCGAAAAGCCAAAGTGGTGGACATATTGAGGCCCGCAAACTCAGCACTGCCAATTTCACAGGGAACACCGGCATAAGCGGCCACATCAGCATCTCCGGTTGTATCGATAACTATCTTAGCCCTTATGACTATTTTCCCCGACTTACTATGGCAAATAACTTCCTTAATTAAATTGTCTTCCACGGTCACATCAACAGCACATGTTCCATAGAGAATTCTAACGCCGGCTTCCAGAAGCAATCTTTCCAACATGAATTTTCCTTTTTCCGGATCAATAGAAGGGGTATGGGGACGGTTATATAAATCTCCCTCTTTATTCAATCGATCAAGCCACTCTTTGCAGATTCCTTCAATCATTCCGGCTATTCCTGTGACATAGCCGTTGGTGGCCAAACCGCCGAGCGAAATTGTATTTTCCACTAATAAAGTCCTACAACCGCTGCGAGCAGCCGCTACCGCCGCCGACACACCGGCTACCCCGCCACCGACCACGAGAACATCAGCGTCAAACTTTTTGGCTACAACCATATATTCATGTACCTCCCATTGTTATGTTTAATAAAAGGAATATGCAAAATGCATTCCATTATTATTACATAACACCCCTAATCTTTTAAAAAGTGCTTAACTCCAGCATTTTACAGTTTATACTTTTTTTCCTTAAATTTCAGACAGGTCAATTATTGAACAGACCGATTTTAGAATTTAATCAAAAGTCCAGGAACTAAACTCCGAGAGTCTTTGCCCTTGGTTAGAACTCTCAGATAATAATTATGAATCTCACAATTGTTTCGTGGTTTTTACCCTAGTAAAACAAAAAACCGGAACCCGCACAATTTCAAACTTTATTTGTGGGAGTCCCGCAAGCCAAATTCAGTTTCTTGTATTCCATCTACATCGGAAAAAGCCACAGTAATTTTGGTGCCTTGATTTTCGCTGCTCTCTAGATTTATTTCTGCCTGATGGTACTCGGCTATGTGCTTAACAATGGAAAGGCCGAGCCCGGTTCCCTCAGTTTGTTTAGAGTGGCTTTTGTCTACCCGATAAAAGCGCTCGAATATTCTCTCTTGATGTTCAAGAGGAATCCCTATCCCCGTGTCTGCCACGCATAATACTGTTTTCCTATGGTCCCGGTAAATATTAATTTCCACTCTTCCTTGAGGTTTATTATATTTAATAGCATTTTCACAGAGATTGGTGATTAATTCGTCAATCATTTGCTTGACTGCCCAAATTATAGCACCCTCTCCGGCAACTGCTATTTCAATATTTTTTTCTCTGGCCTGGGGTTTTAACCTCTGTGCTATAGATTGCACCAGTTCCAGCAGGTCTACTTTTTTCCACTCAACTTGGATTTTCTTTTCCTCCAACCCGGACAGCTTGATAATACTCTCCACCAGGTTAATTAGTCTGTGGGCTTCACAATGAATCCGCTCCGCAAATGTTGGAATATCCTCCGGTTTTACTAAGCCATTTTCTAGAAGTTCAGCATATCCGGAAATCGAAGTTAAAGGGGTTTTTAGCTCATGCGAAACATTGGCTGAGAATTCCCGTCTTATTTGTTCTGCTTTCTGCTGCTCAGTTACGTCCAGTACAAATATAATAGCTCCTTTGATAATTTCATCCCGTTCATAAACAGGGCTGGCAAATAAACGGCAGGTCCTGTTCTTTGTTGTCAGCAGTCCATCAAAGTGCTCCCCCTTAAGAGCGGTCTGGGCAGCCTGCTTAAGGGTGAGGTTTCTGTTCAAGGTTAGAATATTTTGACCCTCATGGAAGCTTTTACTTGCTGAAAGTAACCTTAAAGCACTGGGGTTAACCGTAAGAACATTTCCCTTTGGGTCTAAAGTGATTAAACCCTCTGACATATGAGAGGTGATAGCGAGGAAATCCTCTTGCTTAGCCCGCAGCTCCTCCATATGAAGTTCTATTTGTTTATTCTGGGCTTTAATTCTGGAAAGCAAAGGCAATAGTTCTTCATATACTTGGTTTTTAAGCGGACTCTCCAAGTCCAGAGCATTGATGGGATCAACAATTCTGCGGGTCATTTTTTGAGCTAAGAATAGGGCCAAAAAAAAGACTACCAGAACAATCGGCAAGAGATATGGCAAAACACTTACGACGGCGGTTAAAAAATTACCTGTGGTAGTAGCCAGGCGGATAACTGTTCCGTCATTAAGCTTTACAGCATAATAAAAGGTTTGGTTCCCCAGGGTCTGAGAGCGACGAACGCTTTGTGCCGAACCATTTTCCAATGCTTCTGTAATCTCCGGTCGTAAAAGGTGATTGTCCATGTTTGCTGCCTGAGCTTTATTGTCAAACAGAACTGTACCATCCCCCGCTATAAGTGTAATCCGGGTAGATTGATGCCGTATTTCTGAAGCGTGAAGAAAGGTAAGCTTGTTATCTGCCTCGTTTAAGCCGGCAGCTAAATAAGCAGCCTCCGTTTTTATTTCTTGGTACATTTGAGAATTGAAATGTGGGAAAAGTGCCGCCACTACTAAAATGGAGGAAAATAAAATAGCAACTATAACCAGAATGCACATACTCCTGAAAATGCGTTTTTTCATTTGCTTTCTCCCATTCTGTATCCTACACCACGGATAGTTTCAATCAAATTGCCACTCTCGCCAAGTTTCTGGCGCAGGGTTTTAATATGCATGTCAATAGTTCGGGTTTCTCCTTCAAATTCATAGCCCCAAATTGCTGCCAAGATTTTGTCTCTGGTCAAAACCAAGCCCCTATTTTTCATTAAGTAGTATAGCAGTTCGTATTCTTTGAGGGTTAAATGAACCTCCTGGTTATTGACAAGAACGGTATGCTTGCTGTTATTGAGGACAATGGTATCAACTATAAGTTCTTCCTGGTCCTCCCGTGGAGTAACTCTCCTTAAAACTGCTTTAACCCGAGAAATTAACTCCATAACCCCGAAGGGTTTGCAGATATAGTCATCCGCTCCGGAGTCAAGCCCTAAAACTTTATCATATTCCGTTGATTTGGCGGTCAGGAGGATGACGGGGAGATGAGCAGTCTTAGGACTTGCCCTTAGCTTTCTTAAAACGGCAAGCCCGTCCTCTTCGGGAAGCATAATATCCAACAAAACTAAATCGGGAAGCTGCCACTCAATGCTCCGGTAAAAGCCGGCCGCATTTTCAAAGCCCTGAGCTTCAAAGCCACTGGCTTTTAAAGCATAGACTACCAGTTCGCGAATACTTTTATCATCTTCTACACAGTAAATAGTTTTCATCTTGTTTTTACCTCTAACTGAAATATAAATCTATTAAGTTAGATTATTTGGACTTTAGTTCGTCGCTTTGGCGTTCCCCTGTTATGGAAAAGATTACCCACTCAGCAATATTGGTTGCATGGTCTCCGATTCTTTCGAAATATTTAGCGATCATGATCAAATCCATGGCTTGACTGCCATTTTTGGCATCTTCACTAATCAGAGCAATGAGTTCCTCTTTAACTTTATCAAATAAATTATCCACCACATCATCATAATCTACTACGGACTGAGCCAAAGCTAAGTCTCTATGAACAAAAGCATCGATACTTTCGGTAACCATTTTAATCGTAGCCTCAGCCATTTGGGGAATGTGTTCCAGCTTCTTTATATAGGGCTGTCCGGCCATCAGTTTGGTAATTTCGGAAATATCAGCTGATTGATCGCCGATCCGTTCCATATCGGTGATCATTTTTAAGGCCGCAGAAATAAGGCGCAAGTCGCTGGCAACCGGCTGCTGCTGACATAAAAGTCTAAGACAAAGAGATTCTATTTCCTTTTCTTTTTTATCAACTTCAGCATCAAAAGCAATGGCTTGTTCTGCTTCTTCTATATTTTGATGGATAAGAGCTCTAACGGCACTGTTAATGGCATTTTCAATCAGGGCCCCCATTTCCACCAACTGGTTATGCAGTTCTTTTAATTGCAGGTCAAATTGACGGCGCATTATCCAAACCTCCCGGTAATATAGTTTTCTGTCCGTTTATCTTGCGGTATGGAAAACAGGGTAGCAGTATCCTTAAACTCGATAAGCTCTCCCAGCAGAAAGAAGGCCGTTTTATCGGATATTCTCGTTGCCTGCTGCATATTGTGAGTTACTATGATTATAGTATAATTGTTTTTTAATTCCAGGACCAGCTCCTCAATCTTGGCAGTAGAAATAGGATCTAAAGCGCTGGTGGGCTCATCCATGAGCAGTACCTCAGGTTGTACCGCCAAAGCCCGAGCAATACAAAGCCTTTGCTGCTGGCCTCCGGATAATCCTAAGGCACTTTTCTTGAGGCGATCTTTAACTTCATCCCAAATCGCCGCCCGGCGCAAAGATTGCTCCACGATTTCATCCAGCTGGATGCGGGAACGGATGCCGTGGGTTCTGGGACCAAAAGCAATATTGTCATAAATACTCATCGGAAAAGGATTCGGCTTTTGAAAAACCATACCCACTCGCTTGCGGAGCAGGCTAACATCCATATCTCCATAAATGTCTTCACCGTCAAGCAGAACTTGACCTTCAATACGGCAGTCAGCAACCAAATCATTCATACGATTAAGGGTTTTTAACAATGTGGATTTACCGCAACCGGAATGCCCGATAAAGGCTGTAATTTCATTGTGAGGGATAGACATATTTATGTTTTTAAGTGCTTGAAAATCACCGTAATATAAATTCAAATTGGTAATTATTATTTTCTCCATATTGGTACCCTTTCATCAGTTTTCTAAACTTCTTAAAATTTTCAGCATTATTGCATATAATCAATCTTTAGCAAGCAGCATGGAGCAGCTATTCTTTGGTAAATTTTTTAGCTACATAAACCGACAGTATATTAATCAGCAAAACAGTTAACAACAAAACCACGGCTGTAGCATAGGCCTGGTCGGTATATAAACCTTCGCTGGAAAGGATATACATATGCAGCGAAAGTGTGCGGCCGGAAGCAAAGACACTTGGTGGTATTTGAGCTACTGTTCCGGCAGTATACAACAAGGCTGCGGTTTCTCCCACAATTCGGCCGATTCCTAAAATTAGACCGGCCAGAATTCCGGGAAGGGCAGAGGGCAAAACAATACGAAAAACCGTACGTAGCCGTCCGGCTCCCAAACCAAAACTAGCCTCTCGGTAACTGTCCGGGACGGACTTTAGAGCTTCTTCCGAAGTTCTCATAATCAAAGGTAAAATCATAATAGACATGGTTACGGCCCCGGCTAAAATGGAAAAACCCCAATTTAAATAGGTAACAAAAAACAGAAGCCCAAACAAACCATAAACAATAGAGGGAATACCGGAAAGAGTTTCGGCCGTCAGGCGGATCACTTCCACCAATTTATTCCCTTTATGGGCATATTCTACGAGATAAATAGCCGTAAACAACCCCAAAGGAACCGCTATACTCAAAGATAAGAAAACCATTTCCAGTGTAGTGATAATTGCCGGAAAGAGAGAGACATTTTCCGTAGTATATTTCAACGCAAATAGGGAGGGGGTGAGATAAGGAATTCCTTGCACCAAAATGTAGCCGATTAGGAAAAGCAGGACTCCAAAGGTTATAGCTGCAGCCAATATCACTAAAAAACGGAGCAATAAAGAAAGGGGATCTTTGCCTATAGATGCTCTTTTTTCACTTCGAATAAGTTGCTTCATCTTATTTTGCCCTCCTGGTGATAGCCGTAAAACTTAGATTTATTATCAAAATGAATATAAACAGAATTACCCCTGTGGCAATCAAAGCTTCGCGATGCAGCTCTGCTGCATAGCCCATTTCTAAGACAATGTTGGCTGTCAGCGTTCGGATTCCTTGAAGAATTCCAGTCGGCATACGTGCTTGGTTGCCGGCTACCATAATAACAGCCATGGTTTCCCCAATGGCTCTACCTATCCCTAAAATTACGGCGGCTAGAATTCCTGATTTAGCAGCCGGCAGAACCACAAAAAATACTGAGCGCTCATGGCTTGCTCCTAAGGCCAGAGCCCCTTCATAGTAATGTTCGGAAACAGCCCTCAGAGCAGCTTCACTGACCCCGATAATAGTGGGCAAAATCATAATTCCCAGCAGAAGAGAGGCAGTTAAAATGCTGCTGCCATTGCCCCCGCATAGATTCCTGATTAAAGGGACAAGCAAGACAAGCCCGAAAAAACCGTAAACCACGGAGGGGATTCCGGCCAGCAGCTGTACCGCCGGCTTAAGTAACTTGTAAATTCTAAGGGGGCAAAAGCGGGCCATAAATAAAGCGGTCAAAATACCAATCGGCACCCCAAAAAGGATCGCTCCTGCCGTAACATAGATACTGCCCAAAATCATTGGAAAAATGCCGTAGGATGGAGGAACATCATTGGGTGACCAGTTGGTTCCTAATAAGAAATCAAAAAAACCAATTTTAGACATTGCCGGAAGCCCGTTAGCAAAGAGAAAGAAGCAGATAAACAAAATGGCCAGAATTGAAGCCAGGGCTGCCAGTAAAAAAACGCCGCGCATAATAGTTTCCTGATATTTCTTCATATTGACTCCTTTACTGATTAGCTCCTTTACTAAGAATCGAAGTTGCCGCTAAACTAAGAAGCAACTTCTGACGGATTCCGGAGGTTCTTTGTCTTAATCTAATAACTCGCTCCAAGAGGTTATACTTCCCTTATAAATTCCTTTAACTTCGTCGCTTGTTAGATTTGTTACTGGGTTTTCTTTATTAACAACAACTACAACCCCGTCCATGGCAATAACCTGCCCTTTTAGCTCTGCTTTCTCGCTGTCCTTCAAATCGCGGCTGGCCATCCCAATATCGGCTGTGCCATTTCGAACTGCTGTCATTCCCGCTGTCGAGTCACTGGTTTGAAGTTCGATTTCCGCCTGGGTATTGATGATTTTATATCCCTCGATTAGTTTATCCATAAGCGGCGAAACGGAAGACGAACCCGCAATAACGATTTTACCTGCAGGTTTGCTCCCACTGTAAGTCGGAGCCTGATCATGAATAGGGATATAGTTCTTGGCAACAATACCCTGACCTTCGGCGCTAAAAATAAAATCAATAAAGTCTTTAGCCAGTCCGCTGGGTACTCCTTTGATAGCAATATTAAAAGGTCTTGCAATTTTATACGTGCCGTTTTTGATATTCTCGACACTTCCCTCGACCCCGTCAATTTTAACGGCCTTGACCGTATCATTCAGGGAACCTAAAGAAATATAGCCGATAGCATGAGGATCACCACTGACATTGGCCATTACAACATCAGTCTTGTTAGCAATTATGGCATCTTTAGTGGTTTTGTCAGATCTAGAACCATCTGCCCCTTTTACTTCAATACCCATTAGTTCAATAAAAGCGCCTCTGGTACCCGAACCGTCTTCACGGGATACAACAGTGATATCCGAAGAGGAATCAAAGCCGGCTTGCTTTCCTGAACACCCGACTAATAACCCGAACAACATTAACCCTACAACAAGCATCATCACTTTTTTAATCATTTTTTAACTCCTTTACTTTTTAGTTAAATTTTTCAATTAAATACGTGTTCAATTAAATACTAAAAAAGAAAAGTAAAGACTAGTGGGTATCTTTTGTAAAATTCATGTAAAATATTAAGGTTCTATAATAAATGTTGGGGTAAGTAGCAGGAAAAAAATAAAGCATAAGCGAAAACCTACCGGGTAAATAAACCCACCACGATCATTTACAGGAGGTTTTGCTTATGCTTAACTCTAATTATATCCAAACTTTATTCGGAA
>JAAYMU010000166.1 GCA_012521215.1 Peptococcaceae bacterium
AAGGAACAATTATGCCCTTGTTCTGTTCTACTAATACATACGTTTTCCTTCTCTTACTTTTTATAAGGGTACTATGTCAATAAAAAGTACAACCTAAACTAGGACAGATTCCCATACCCAGCTTTTGCCAAGGAGTTTTCTAATTGAGCGTAATAATACTCTTCATATTCTTCCGGTGATAGATATCCACAGTGACTGTGGCTTCTTACGGTATTGTAGAATGTTTCGATGTATTCGAAAACGAGTCTATAAGCATGATTGAAATCCTTAATTTTAAAGCAGTACAGCCACTCTCTTTTGATTAAGGCATGAAAAGATTCTATGCAAGCGTTCTGCCATGGACTGGCCTTTTGAGAATAGCTAGGCATAATGTTGTTTAAAGCCTCAATATAGGTTCTACAAACATACTGGGAGCCCCGATCGGAATGAAGCACTAAAGGTTGGATGGTACGCCTCAATTCCTTGGCCTCCAGAACGCATTCCACCACCCATTTTGCTTCTAATGTTTCGGATAGCCTCCAGGCTATAATTCTTCGTGAGAATAGGTCCATGATGCTTGTCAAATAGACAAATCCCTTTTCGGTATGTATATAGGTGATATCTGTGCACCAAAGGGCGTTGGGCTTTTCGGGATTGAACTGCTCGTTAAGCAGGTTTTTAAGGCAATTATCGAAGTCTGGGTCGATAGTAGTTTTAACATAGGGCTTAACATAATGGGCTTTGATTTTCATTTCTCTCATGTAGTTGCCAACAGTCTTTTCGGCAACCTTTATTCCTCTCTTCTTGAGTTCTTTAGTGATTTTGGGAGCACCGTAAATTTGCTTTGATTTTAGATAAACATCTAGGATTAACGCCTTAAGTTCCTCTTTACGTGATGGTTTTTTTGTTGTATTGAATTCTCTTTTCTTGAAGCTGTTATAACCGCTTCGTGAGACGCCTATAATCCTCAACACCCTGCTGACATTAAGGCGGCGTCGCCCTTCTCGCTTTAATTCTCTTTCAAATATTGCCGTTTGTGAGAAGATCTCCTTAGTCAGTCGCCCAGAATGCTGATTGCTTTTTTTAAGATTTCAAGAGCGTCTTTCGTATCTCGAAGTTCTTTCCTAAGACGGGCATTCTCTTTAGCCTCATCGGATTCATAGTTTCCGGAACCGCGGTGGACTTCGCCACGTTCTTTTGCTTTTGTTACCCAGTTATGTAGAGTATTGGTGCTGATCCCCAGATTACGGGCACAAGCATTAATGCTTAAATCAGAATGATCATGGACATAAGATAAGGCATCTTCCTTAAACTGTTCTGTAAATTGTCGGGCCATTCTTTTCATCCTCCTAAATATAAATTATCGTATCTGGGAGGATCTGTCCATGTTTAACTTGTACTATTTATATACTAACACGCAAGTAAACTGGAGGATATTCTATGAAATTAAATGAATTTATAAATGCATATAAATATGCTGAAGAAGGTAAAAATCTACCTGAAGAAGAGCGAGTTAAGCGTAATCTTAGTTTTATTAAAAAATTACTATCAGATAATGACCCTAGAATAATAGATTTTCATTATAATTTATTATCGAAACGAGAGTACAAAGAACTTTATTATGTTGTAAGAGCAGCATTTTTAGAACGTCCAGAAGCAGAAAATTATTTACTTAAAAAGCTGAAAACAGAATCCGACCCCATAACCCTGGCTGATATATTACATTTATTAGGCATTATCGAAAGCTTTCACGCTGCCCCCTTAGCGCGAAAATTTGTTAATGATGATCATGATTATCAACGTGAAGTTGCTTTGTATGTACTTGGATGGGTAGGTAACGAATCGGATATAACAATCCTTAATCATCACCTCTTGAATGAAGAATTTCCACATTTGCGTATAACAGCAGCGAGTGCTCACCGACAACTATATTATCGCTTGCCTGACCTTAAAAACCAGCTTTTACTTAGCTTAAGGAAAGGTTTTGAAAGGGAAAAAGACGATGAGGTTACTGCTTGGATTGTTATCATGATTGAAAGTATCACCTTGAAGCGTTTAGGGCTTCGAGAAGATAAGGAAGACCCCCACTTAATTCATGGTGACATCCAAAAGGCTAAAGTAAAAACATCTAAATTCTTAAGCGAGTTAAAATTCTAATATACCGACATACTAGGCTTTTGGAAAAGAAATTAAGATGGGCTTGTGATCAATCAGGGATAATATCAGATTATTGTTACGAAAGAAAATTATTCTAATTAATTATTTGATAAAGCAAGGCCCGTTTTCGTGGCCTTGCTTACTTTCCTTATAAAGTATAAATTCCATTCGTGGGGCAAATTTTCAGCCTGATCAAATTGCCTGTGATGCACCAAGGGTCTCGGCAAAGAAGGCCCGGGCTTTGATAGGGACTGGCAATAAAGATAAACGAGTAGTTGAAAGCGCTATAGACAAGGGAACAGACGTAGTCATGAGGAAGAAACCATGAGGTAGGTAATGAAAGTAATTTTGAAGTGATATATAAAACATATAACTTAGCCATAAGGAAGTAAAGATGAATGGGGAGTTAGATATTTTTATAACCAAAAACCATATGTAAGAAGAAATTTCTCTAGCATGAACAATAATTCTCCTTTAGGAACAATGGAAATTAACGGAAAGGACTTTATATTGCCTTATTTGATACATGGAGGAGTTGATGAGGATGAACAATTACGGGGAAGTATTACGACATTTCTGTCCGGCTGAAAGTCCCATTGAAGCCATGGTTTGTACTTCGGATAGTCAAAAACTTATTATCGGGCAAGTGGCTACTGATGAAGAAATCCCTACTTTATCTGTTATTGACATTGAATCTGGAGAAATCATCAAGGTCATCGAAAAATCGGATGATTGGGAGAACACTGTATGGAGGTTGGTAATTGATAAAAACGATGAGTATATAGTGTACCTAAAACAAGTTTTTGATGGGTATCAAATAGTTACTTATAACTTAAAAACTGAAGAAAAGAAATTAATGATGGAAATTGAAAATGATGATAAATATAAGGGATTTATCATCGGACCGAATGATGAATTGGTCATGGGGATCGATAATATAATAAACTTCTTTGACCTCGGTTCAAATAAGCTAATTAAAAGTATCCGTCTTGACGAAGAGAAAACAATAACAGAAAAAACCCATTGCTATACTTCGCTGGCCTTTTCTCCCGACGGAAAGTTAATGGCGGTGGGCGGATTAAAAAACGGCGAAGTTTTGCTCTATGATCTGCAAACGGAACAAATAATAAACCGTTTTTCTGCCAACTTTGAGTACCCCAGAAGAATCGTATTTGATCCGACCGGAAAACTTCTTTTTGTCTTGGACTATTGGACACATGGGGTGTTTGTCTGGAATATAGAAACGTATGAAAGATATATGCATCATGTTTTTAATGAAAAATGGCGCTCCATTTATTGTATGGATTTTGATCCGAAAGACTCTAAAAAAATAGCAATGGGGACGATCAGAAAAAGTGTAGAAGTCATAAAAATTCGAAGTGGTGAAGAACCAGAAGAAATATTTTATGATAAGCTGCATAAAGCACGCGTCTATAATGTTTTATTCACCCCTGACGGTAAAAAGTTAATCTCATCTGGTGAGGACTGGCATATTGTGATCAGGAGTGTTGGTTGAGCACATTGCTCTAATATTACTTAACAGA
>JAAYMU010000167.1 GCA_012521215.1 Peptococcaceae bacterium
AACGAATTGCTGGGCTTTTTATCCTTTCTCAAAATCAACACCCTTTACTCAGAACTTGAAATGATGCTGGCCCAGCAGGTTGCTAATTTCCTGGCCGTGCTCCTGGCCCATGACAGAAAAATTGCCGAAATTGAACTCAAGCTAAAAGGCAATTTTGTGGAAGATCTAATATCGGGGAACTATTTGGATATTGAATCTATTAAGGCCCGGGCGCGAGCTTTGGAATATGATATAACTATCCCCAATCGTGTGCTGGTTGCCCAATTCGATGAGGCAAAACAATTTTCCAGATATAAAAATAATGACGAACAAAACAGCTTTCGTCATGAATTAATCAAGAAAATCCAAAGCGTAACAGCTCTTACTGCTCCAAGCATGGCCGTCTCCGGAAAGAATGAAATCATTATTCTTGTCCAGGCTGATAAACCAAACCACACCTTTGAAGCAATTAAACATATAGCTCAAGAAATAATTAGAAAAGTTTCTCCTCTCTTAAAAACTAAACTGTATATCGGCATCGGCACTCGTTGCACTGAGTTGGAAGATTATAAGAGATCTTATTTAAGCGCCAAAAAAGCACTTGAAATAGGGGAGTTTATGATAACTGAAGGTCAAATACGCTCTTTTGAGCAGTTTAAAATACATGCCCTTTTTTTAAGTACCTTAAACCCCGCAGAACTGTATTCTTATGCTAGAAAATTATTACAACCTTTACTCGATTATGACGACAAGCATAATGCCGAATTAATTAAAACCTTGCAAGAATTCCTTTATCTGCGCAATAATGTAGAAGGAACTGCCAAAAGCCTCAACATGTCTGTCAGTGGTATCAAATACCGCCTGCAAAAAATCCAAAAAATTACCGGCTATAATTTAAAAGATCACAAACTATGTTTTGATCTGCAGTTGGCTTTAATTATCTTGCAGCTTTTTGGTGAATATAATGTTTTAAATGGATAACAAAGGGGGCTTTAACCCCCTTTGTTACCTAATAAGCATCAGGCCAGACTTTGAGTCAGACCTTTGGCTTCATCAATTGATTGGATAAAATCTTTTACCAATGCGGAACTCCCGTTTTGACGCCAAGCCAAGATAACATACTGATCTTGGTATGGATTTTTTATAGGATATAACTTTATATCAGAACTAAACCGATCGGACATATTTTTGCCGCAAATAGAAAATCCTCTGCCGTTTTTAATAGCCATTTCCCAAGCGAAAAAACTAGGCATATACTTGATGTCTTTGGGGATAAATCCCATTCTTCTACATGTCTCAAGGGCACGAACTTCGGCATCTTTCATTTCCGCAACCGACAGCAAGTAAAGAGTTTCATTTTTTAATTCTTTGACTCGAAGCTTAGGACCGGCAGCCAAAGGATTTTTTGCCGAAATTCCTAGATAAGTATCCAGTTTTTTAATAGGCTTGGTGGCGATATTCCAATACTCGCCAAACCCGAGCGAATAGGTGACAATACAGTCCAGTTTACCGCAGACAAGCGCTTCTCGCAGGTCGTTGAAATTTAATAATTCAATTTTAAACAGTGGTGTATCCAGATGGGAGTGTTCGAACCCTTTTACTGCTTTTTTTAGAGCATTAATCACCTCGGTAGAGTCCAGGCAACCTATGCGTAAAATATTGTCCTTCATGTCGTACATGTTGCGCATATTTTGCAGGGTTTCACTAAGCTTTTCATACATCGGCTTCAGTTCAGCATAAAGAAATTCGCCGTGCTCAGTTAGTTCAACGCCTCTGTTATTCCGGTGAAACAATTTTTTGTCAAGACTTTGTTCCAAACGCCGAATCCATCTGCTGACCGCCGATTGATTGATGAACAAATCCTTGGCAGCTTCAGAAAGATTCAACTGCTCAGCCACCGTAAGGAAAATTTCAATTTGTTGTAAAGTAATATCGTTCATTAGATTTCCTCCGGAAGGTGATGGAATATAACAGAAAAATACAATATATAAAAACAATACATAATAATTATACTATAATTTTCCTGGTTATTGGCTATTCTATTCCTATTTATTACCTTAGAGGGGAGCTAAAATATTTTAACTTCTTCTTAAAATATTCTAGCTCCCAACATAGGAGGAAAGCTGATACTTTAATAATTACCTACCAATGTTTCGAGCAATGGTATGAGCTGTACTCGTTGCACTCATAATATCCTTCGGTATTACACAGTCTCCAATTTGATAGAATTCCGCTGCACAGAATCTGAGTGAGGATGCTTCTTCTCTCAAAGGTTCTTGTCCGACGGCATAGATTACCGTATCCGCATCAAAAAATATTTCCCTGTCAGAAGATGATATACATTTAACACCTTTCTCATTAATTTCTACTGCCTTGGTTGAAAGATGTAAGTCAATTTGATAACGTTTGAATTCTACCTTAAGCGCTTTAAGATGCTGGAAATTACCTCCATCGTTAACCTCGTCCATCATTTCAACAATGGTAACTTTCCTACCGAGCATGGCTAGATAAATACCAAGCTCCATGCCGACAAGCCCCGCTCCGAGAATGACAGCTCTTGATCCTACTATTCCCGGCTCCCTATAGGCTTTTTCCGCAGACAATACATTTTTATCTTCGATACCGGGAATAGACGGCTTTAAGGGACGTGCGCCGAGAGCAGCGATAATCACGTCGGCACCAACGGTCATGGCATACTCTGGAGTAACGATGGTGTTAAGCCGGATATCAACTCCCGCCTCTTCCACAGCTTTGGCCTGCTGTATAAGATATTCTCCAAGCCTTTTCTTGAACGGTACCTTTTCCTCACAAAGAAGTGTTCCTCCGAGTCTATTATTTTTTTCACAGAGAATAACTTCATGCCCACGCTGGGCGCAGGTAAGAGCTGCTTGCATTCCGGCAATTCCACCGCCAACAACCAGCACTTTTTTCTTTTGAGCAGGAGGAATCTCAAATTTCATATCCCTTTCGCGTCCGCTTTCGGGATTAATTGCACAATAGAACTGACCACGGTTTATCAGCGTTGAAAAACATGCCAAACAGCGCAGGCACTTTCTGATTTCCTGTTCTCTGCCTGTCCGAGCCTTTAGCGGTAAATCCGGATCGGCAATCAATCCGCGAGCAATTTCAACTACGTCGGCTTGACCGGAAGCGATGATCTCTTCCATTAACTCCGGATCGCCAAGGGCGCCTACTGTGGCAACCGGGGTCCGCACATGTTTCTTTATGGCCGCGGCGTATTTTACATTGCACCCATCTTCCAAAAAAACGGACGGATGAGTAACAGTAAATACTTCTTCCACCTCATGGCTGCCCGCAGATACATGGATAAGGTCCACATAATCCTCAATTTGCTTGGCAAATGCGATACCTTCGTCAATATCATAGCCACCGTCGTAACACTCCGAACCGCTAATACGAATCTCTAATGGAAAATTCGGACCTACTTCTTTGCGCACAGCTTTGCAGATGGCGACAGCCAGACGAGCTCGATTTTCGATTGGCGCCCCACCCCACTTATCTTTCCTGGTATTAAGCGTGGGCGAGAGAAATTGGGAAATAAGCCAACCGTGACCACCGTGAATAGTAAGCATGCCAAAGCCACACTGTTTAGCAAAGCGAGCAGCCTTAGCATACATGCCAATAGTATATTCAATAAATTCTTCGGTCATAGCTCGAACTTGCCTGCCATTATCATCATAATCAACCGGGCCGTAGGCCACCCCGGGAACCGGAAGCGAACGGTTTGCATACATACCGGCATGTTGAAGTTCGGCAGAAGCAACAGCTCCTTGCCTGGTTATAGCATCAGTGGTTCTGGCCAAACCGTGCAAGGAAAAGGGGTTATCCAAACAGATATGATATACACTTCCTTTGCCAAACTTTGAATCCACTACGCATTCACCGACAGTAACAGAAGCAGCTCCTCCCATGGCCTTTCTTTCATAGTAACACGCCGCTTCCGGGGGAAGGATTCCTTCCTTACCCATGTCCTGAAATCCCGTAGGTGCAGCAAAAATGCGGTTGCGAAACAGCATTCCCCTAAGTTTTATTGGTTCAAACAAATTTTTATATTTCATTTTTCTCCTCCTTTAACTTCTGTGCACGTCTAGTTTATTTGGATACTAGCCCCATATGTCCCAATTAATCTCAGTCTAGTTTTTGCTGTAAATGCTGTCAATGAAATAACACCCTTTAGTCATGCCGAATTTACATAGCTGAAGTAAAAGTTCAGGAATTACGATAGGAAAAGATAGTCCCTTTCCTTATATTGGTAAACCTACTCATGTAAAATTATGTTCAAATCAAATTAACCCTGATAGAAGTCCTCCATCGACAAAAGCTATATCCTTATTATTTTTAAGTTAAATAATGTAAATAATTTTTTGAAAGAAAGATAATTTTGATAAAAAAAAGGTTCTATAATAAATATTGGGGTAAGTAGCAGGAAAAAAATAAAGCATAAGCGAAAACCTACC
>JAAYMU010000168.1 GCA_012521215.1 Peptococcaceae bacterium
AAGGATTTTTTTATTGGATTAATAGGTTCATTCACGAAAAACTACGCTTTTGGGCAAAATACTTTGATTTACTCAGTAGATTTGTTATTGACAAAATTCAAAACAGTTTATGCAAAGCTAATGAAACCATAAAAAACAATTAATCAAAGAGTTGAAAATCGGAATTTCACGAAGAGAATTTTTCAAATAAAATCCTCTAAATAAATCTTTCAAAATTCTTGTATATTCTCCAAAGACGTAAAAGATGGCCGGGATTTTTTACTTTAAAATGTGCAGCCCTAATAAAGGAAGGGTTTCACAAATATTTGTCAAATATTAACTAAAAACCAATATGTACCGGTCTGGAAAGGATGATTCTAAAATGGAAAAAGCCCAAGCTATAGCTATTGCTGAAGATATGTTGCAGAGGGTTTCGACCCTGGTATTAGCTACCATTGGGGAAAACGGTTTTCCCAGTGCCAGGACTATGAGAAAAAACGCGATGAATAAATCTTTGGAAACCATTTACTTTACTACTCAAACCGGGTCGCGTAAGACCAAGGAATTGGCTAAAAATAATAAGGTTAGTGTTCACTATTATGAGTCAGGAGAAAAAGGGCATACCTGTGTTTTTCTGGAAGGCGAGGCTCAAGTAACCCGGGACAAGTCTGTCCGGGAAAAACTCTGGACGGAAAGAAGTCTGCGGGTTTATCCTGAAGGTGTGGATGATCCCCGTTATACGGTTATTATTGTGAAACCCCAGAAGTTACGTTTAGCAATGGGCAAAGATTCCTTTGAATTCAGTCTTTAAGTCCTAATAACTGTGGAAAGGCAGAGGTTATTAAAATTGAGCCCAAAAGTGGGGATCAAGTACCTTCTTTAACCTGGAATGATGCAAAAGTATTGCGGTGGTTGATAATATGAAAGTTGCGGTTTTGGTTAACAAAGCAAATTTTGAACGCTATACAGCGCCGGATGCAATTCCTCCCCATTGGGAGTTAATACATTTTGGTAACAGTGTCCCGGATGAAACAGGCCTTATTGCTACGGATGCTGACGCTTTACTTGTTGATCCCATGATTCCTATTTCCGCCGCTGTTATTCAGGGTCTTCCTTGTCTGAAGCTTATCCATTCTCAGGGAGTGGCCTATAATCTAATTGACCTGGAAGCAGCCAGAAAAGCCGGCGTCTATGTAAGCAACTGTGCCGGAGTAAATGCCTCGGCAGTAGCGGAGCAAGCTATTTTACTCATGCTGGCTCTGCTCAGAAACTTCAGGGAAAATGAGGACATGGTGTATGCTGCCAGACAAGAGGAAGCCAAGACTCGTTGCTTTGAAAACGGTCTTAGAGAACTAAACGATTGCCATGTGGGGATTATCGGTTTGGGGGCAATTGGTAAAGAATTGGCCAGGATGTTGAACGCTTTCGGCTGTAAGTTAAGCTATTATAGCAGAACTACCAAGCCGGAATGTTCAATAACTTATTTACCCTTAGATGATCTTTATGCTCAGTGTGATATAATTTCCCTGCATGTTCCGGTAACCTCGGAGACAATTAACTTTATTAATGAAGAGGCCATCAATAAAATGAAAAGAGGTGCTCTTTTAATTAATACTGCCCGGGGAGAGCTGGTAGATCAGGAAGCTGTCTGCCAAGCGCTTAGGGACGGGCGATTGGGAGGGGCCGGATTTGATACCCTGGCCCCGGAACCGGTCCAAGCAGATAATCCATTTCTGGCTTTACCGGCTGAAATTCGCCGCAGGGTGGCCCTTTCACCACACATTGGCGGAATTACGGCGGGCTGTTTCTACCGTTCATTTGAAATTATCTGGAGTAACATGCGAAGGGTGGCCCAAGGACTAAGACCGAGTAATATCGTAAACGGACTGTGAGATAGGACAAGGATGGGACAGCTCCTTTTAATAAACAGGGCGCTAAGCTTTAAACTTAGCACCCTGTTTTTAATTGCTTAATTCCTGGATAAAATTCGGGTCTAACTTTGACGAAATTTAGGCCATTTTTATTCCGGAATATTCGGCAACGAAGCAAAACCTTTTTCCAGATCTTCGTCTGTCGGCACATAGTCTGTCATGGTACCGCTGTTGTAGTTCATATAAGCAGTCAAGTCAAAGTAACCGGTGCCGGAAAGGCCAAAGAGAATGGTTTTCTTTTCGCCGGTTTCTTTGCATTTAAGTGCTTCGTCCATGGCTACTCTCAGGGCATGAGCAGATTCAGGCGCCGGTAGAATGCCTTCACTGCGGGCGAACATGGTGGCCGCTTCAAATACTTTTGTTTGTTCCACTGAACGGGCTTCAAAATAACCGTCATGATAAAGCTTGGAAACTATGCTGCTCATACCGTGGTAGCGCAGCCCTCCGGCATGGTTAGGGGAGGGGATAAAGCCCGATCCCAGGGTATACATTTTCATCAGCGGTGTACTTTTGCCGGTATCGCCGAAATCGTAGGCATATTTACCGCGAGTTAGAGAAGGACAGGAGGCCGGTTCGACGCCAATAAAATTAATATTGTTTTTCCCTTGAATTTTTTCACCCATAAATGGCCCGATTAAACCACCGAAATTAGAGCCTCCGCCAGTGCAGCCGATTATGATGTCCGGTTCAATACCGTACTTTTCACAGGCGGTTTTGGTTTCCAGACCTATTACGGTTTGGTGAAGTAAAACGTGATCCAAAACACTTCCCAGAACATAGCGGCAGTTAGGAGTTTTGGCCATGAGCTCTATCGCTTCGGAAATAGCACAACCCAAAGATCCGCCTGTACCTGGATTTTCAGCGAGAATTCTTTTTCCTACTTCCGTTGTTTCGGAAGGAGAGGGGATAACTTTGCCGCCATAGGTTTCAATCACCGCTTTACGATAAGGCTTCTGCTCAGCAGAAACTTTGACCATAAATACAGTTAAGGGGATGTCGTAGTAAGCACAGGCCATGGCCAACGCAGTACCCCATTGGCCGGCACCCGTTTCTGTGGTTAGGGAGGTAATTCCTTGTTCTTTGGCGTAATAAACTTGAGCTGCCGCTGAGTTTAGTTTGTGAGAACCCGAAGTGTTGGTACCTTCGAATTTGTAATAAATTTCAGCGGGAGTATCCAGTAATTTTTCCAAACAATAAGCTCTAACCAAGGGAGAAGGACGGAACATCCTATAAAAGCTTTGAATCCCTTCAGGAATTTCAATCCAAAGGTCTTTGGTGTTTAACTCCTGTTTAATTAATTCGTCACAAAACACAGGTTGAAGATCCTCAAAAGTACATGGTTTTAGAGTTCCGGGGTGAAGCATTGGATCAGGGAGTTCTTTCATCACTGCTTTGATATTGTACCAATATTTCGGCATCTCATTTTCAGCTAAATAAATTTTATAAGGTATGCTTGGTGTCATGTCATTTCTTCCTTTCATTTTATTTTTAATTTTGTCAAATAAAAAAATCTTTATCCTATTTTTAGGACAAAGATTTAATCTCTGCGGTACCACCCAAATTGCATTACAAATGCCACTCATTTCGTATACCATCATATACGCTTCCTTGATAACGGGCGAAGATCCCGGTGTACATACTCTCCAGAACGTTAAGAAGATTTCTGTGTCACCCTCATGAGTCCATTCACACTAAGCTTTATTACCGCAATTCCACCCCCTGCGGCTCTCTGGAAATAAAGTTATTTAGGCTACTAATCTCAATCAACGGTTTAAAAACACTATTAAATTTTTATTTGATAATATTTAGATAATATTCTAAACAGAAAAAACAATTTGTCAAGGGCCAAGGGAGTAAAAAATTATTTTATTTGATAAATTTTTCTAAGCAATCAGCCACGATATCAATACCCTTATCAATCTGTTCTATGGACGGAATTGTAAAGTTCAAGCGGAAAGAGTTGTTATTTCTGTCTTCAGCAACATCGAAAGTGGTCCCCGGTACACAAGCAACGCCACGGTTTGCAGCAAAGTGACAAAACTCAAAGCCGGAATATCCTGCTGGCAATTCGCACCAGATAAACAGTCCTCCCTCAGGTTTCGTAAATTTTACATAGCCGGAAAGCTTTTCTTCCATTTTCTTAAGCATAAAATCTCGTTTTACCTTATAATTCTTGCAGCACTCCTGAATATGGGCATCGAAGTCGAATTGTTCAATATATCGGGCTACAATCATCATAAACATTGCGTTAGTATGCACATCCTGAGTTTGTTTGGCTACAGTCATTTTGGCAATTAATTCTTTGCAGGCACATGCGTAACCGATGCGCATTCCGGGTGAAATAGTTTTGGAATATGACCCGCTATATATTACCCGTCCACTTTCATCCATACTTTTTAAGGTAGGGACAATCTCACCAGAATAACGGAGTTCATAATAAGGATCATCTTCTAAAATCATAACATCATATTTCTCAGCCAGTTCAAGAAGGTGTTGACGGCGTTTAAAGGGCATAGTAACCCCCGTCGGATTTTGAAAAGTAGGAATGGTATAGATGAGCTTAACTCTATCTTCCGTTTTTAGGATATTTTCTAAGGCAGTCATATCCATACCGTTCTCATCCATAGGAACGCCGACAAGTTTGGCGTTAAAGGCACGGAAAGTATTTAAGGCTCCTACGAAACTCGGGTTTTCGCAGACCACGATATCTCCCTCATTAACCAGGCATTGAGTAGCCAGGCTAATTGTTTGCTGGCCTCCGCTGACAATAATCAAATCATCAAAATCACGGCCGATATTGAATTTGTTTTTAATCCGGTTCTTAGTAATTTCTCTAAGCGGAGCGTAACCTTCGGTAACACTGTACTGTAAAGCGGTATAGGAATCAGTTTCAAATATTTCGGCCGCCAATTGGGCGAGTTCTTTAACGGGGAACTCTTCCGGAGAAGGTCCGCCGGCAGCAAAAGAAATGACATTGGGCATCGCGGTAACTTTTAACATCTCGCGAATGGCAGAGGGGTTAATATTTGCCATTCTATCTGATATTTTGATATCCATATTTTTTACTACTCCTTATATTTGCAAATTGCTTAAAGCTGATTTCAGCTCCTATCAGCCTTATTGGTAATTATTATAGCATATGATTAATAATTTAACGTACTAACTGTTAAGCTTTTTAGAGATAAGTGGTTAAAGAGTTAAATAGCTAAAAAGCAAAAAGTCAAAGAGTTAAATAGCTAAAAAGCAAAAAGTCAAAGAGTTGAATAGCTAAAAAGCTAAATAGTTATTAGGCTAGGGTTATTGGCAAACGTTATTGCTTGACACTTGTTAGATATTCTATATACTTTAATTAGTAGTTTAGTAGTTTAGTAAATTAGTAATCAAGTGATTTAGATTTTTAATTGGAGGTATTACGATGAAAATCCCAACAACATTAAAACATAAACCTGTAATAGTTTGTGAAAATTACGAAAATGTGGATGGCAGGCAAGCCTATAATTCTGATGCTAAAGGCTTATCTTTGGGGTTGGCCCAGTGGAATGACCGGGGGAGAGTAGATATTTCGGCCAAAGTATGGAGATATACGGGGGAAAAATGGTCCAGGCAATCCGAAGAATTACCCCTTCATCGCGTATTGGATTTAGCGATTTTGGTGTGCAGGGCCAAGCAGCATTTTCGGGAGGCATATCGCTATGAGAAATTATACGATAGGTCTAAGCCCACTATAGATCGTATTGGCCTGCAGGGTGATGCCATGACTGTAGCGGTTTGTACTGACAATGAAAAAATAGATGAGGATATTAAGTTATTTAACCAGGCTTTAAGCAAAGATGATGAACTTATTGGCGAACGTTTAAGAACCTTGGCCAGGATTTTAAGGGAGATGGGTTACTAGAACTTGGAACGAAAAATGTAATAAAGAAGGGACTAACCATGGATAGAAAAAAAGAGTTAAAACAGCAATATAAACAAATGAAACACCCGATGGGTGTTTTCATAGTTCGCTCCAAATCAAATAATAAATGCCTTCTGGAAGCTACCAATAATCTCCGGGCAAGATTTAACCGAATCTTACTCCAACTTAGTGCCAATATGCACCCTAATCAGGAATTGCAGAAAGAATGGAATGAGCTGGGTAAAGAAAACTTTACCTTTGAGATTCTGGAAGAATTGGAATATGACAAGGATGAAAGCAAAACCGATTATTCCGAGGACCTAGATCTTCTGTATATGATCTGGGAAGAAAAACTTACCGCCCAGGGGGTGGAGTTTTTTAGAAAAAAGATATAGAAAGGGAAAAACGGAGGTCTATTTTTGATCACTCTTCCTGACCGCAGCCAGACATTCATTCAGCCAATCAACATAGGCTTGTTCACGCATGATTGCTCCTTTTAAAACAATATAGTCGCCAAATTCTTCTGAAATAACATTGGAAATATCTTTAGTTTCTAATAAATTTTTCATAGCGGATTGTAAAACCGCTAATTTTTTTTGGTGTTTTTCCAGTTGCGCCGTAAATTGTTGAATAATTTCATCCTTAGTCATTAACTCTATAAAATAAGCGCGAAGTCTAAATACATCTTTGGGAGTAGGCTCTAATGGTTCATCGCGAAGGATCCATTTTCTTAGTTCCTGTTTTCCTTTCTCTGTAATGGTATAGACTTTCTTTTCTAATTTTTCGCCTTGAATTACTGTCTCGTAAGTGATCAAGTTTTCATTTGTTAATTTCTTTAGCTCAGGGTAAATTTGGCTGTGTTTGGCATGCCAAAAACTTGCCAGTGCTTTATCAAACTCAATCATTAGATCATAGCCGGTCATCGGTTTTCTATTTATAAGTCCTAAAATGGCATATTTCAATTTTCGCATATTACTACCTCTAAATATTTTTTTATTGGATATTTTATCATATAATAACAATAACAATATTTTTCAAAATATAACAAATAATATATGTCTAATTATACATGTAAACATTGACATGTTTCAAGGGTAGATATTAGAATAATATATGGTAATAAAATTTTAGATAAAGATAAAACAAGAGGTGATTTGGGTGAACGTTATTACATGTTACAAAATAGTTCCGGATGATCAGGATATTATTGTCCGTGACGACCGCACCTTAGAATTAGGAAAAGCTGAATTGGAAATTGGACAATATGATCTTCCGGCTATTGAAGCCGGTATGCAAGTTGTGGCCGATGCCGGTGGGAAGGTTAGTGCTTTAAGTGTGGGACCAAAGCTTTTAGAGAATTCTAAACTCAAGAAAGCTGTTCTTTCCCGTGGTCCTGCGGATCTTTATCTGGTAGTAGATGATTCTCTAGCTGATGCCGACACCCATCAAACAGCCCGCACTCTGGCGGCAGCTATTCAAAAAATCGGTAATATCGATTTGGTTTTGTGTGGGGAAGGATCTTCCGACCTTTATTCCCAACAAGTCGGTGCTCAACTTGGCGAATTGCTGGGTATGGCTAATATCAATGCCGTAAGTAAAATTACGGTTGAAGGTGATAAACTTATTGTCGAGAGAACTTTGGAAGATGAGGTAGAAGTTTTAGAAGTTTCTTTACCTGCTGTTATTTCTGTTACTACCGATATTGTTCAGCCTCGCATCCCTAGCATGAAAGAAGTACTGTCAGCCGGCAAAAAGCCTGTTACCCAATGGAGCCTTGCGGATATCGGCCTTGCCGACAATCCTCAAACTATAGAAACAATCGACACCCTGGCACCGGAATTGGCAGAAAGAAAACAAATTGTAATTGAAGGTGATTCCGAAGATGCAGTAAATGAGCTCTGGGAAAACCTTCGCCAGGAATTGCAGTAAAGGGGGTCTAAAAAATGAGTGCAATGAAAAATGTATGGGTTTTCAGTGAAAAACAGGATCTTTTAGTCGAACTATGTGCAGGCGCTCGCCAATTAGGAGAAAAAGTAGCGGTTTTATTGATCGGTAATCCAAGCGCAGCCGATGAGGCCATAAAGGCAGGAGCTGATCACGTTTATCTAATGGGAGAACTGGAAGATTCCCGCATGGTCGAGGATTTTCTGCCTACAATTGAAAAATTGGTAGCTGAGCACAAACCTGACTTGGTGATGTTCGGCAATACTAAACGCGGTAAGCTTATGGCCGGAATTTTGGCAGCTAAGCGGGGAACATCGGTCCTAGCTGATGTTATTGAGTTTTTAGAAGACGGAACCTGCAAGCGCCGGGTTTATGGCGGAGCCGCTATTAGTACCATTAAATCTAATGCTGAAGTAGCAATCGCTACGGTCGGAGGCGGAGTATTCGGTACCCAGGCTTTGGATGAATCACGTCAAGGAACTACGGAAAATGTTGATTTTGTCGCGGCCGAATCTAAAGTTAAATGTGTAGAAAAAAGAGCTAAAGCCGGGGCAACTGTTAATCTTTCCGCAGCCAAGCGTGTAGTAGCGGTAGGCCGTGGTTTTGCGGACAAAGAGGATTTGAAAATGGCTGAGGAGTTGGCCGAACTAATAGGAGCCGAAATTGGTTGTACTCGCCCCTTATCGGAAGGCCTGGACTGGCTGCCCAGAGAACGTTACATCGGTGTATCGGGAGTTATGTTCAAACCTGATTTGTATATTACTTTAGGGATTTCCGGCCAAATTCAGCATATGGTAGGCTGCAACCAGTCTCAAACTATTATTGCCGTTAACAAAGATAAGGCTGCTCCGATATTCAAACAAGCGGATTATGGTATTGTAGGCGATCTATATAAAGTATTGCCGATGTTAATAGAAAAAATAAAAGCCGGTAAGTAAAACCGGAGTTTTCTCAGAAACAGAGAAGAGGTGAAAAGATGAGTGCGGATAAATATGAAGTTATAATTATCGGAGGGGGCCCCTCGGGACTTGCAGCAGCTTACAAACTGGCTCAAGCAGGCGTAGAGGTTGTGCTCGTTGAGCGCGGTGATTACTGCGGTAGTAAAAACTTAAGCGGTGGAGTTTTTTACACGCGAGTACTTGATCAACTGATTCCCGGTTTCTGGGAAGAAGCTCCGGTAGAACGTTATATTACCAATTATGTTACCACTCTTATGGACAAGGAAGATTACTTTAACCTTGATTATAAAGGTCAAGCTTTAAGCAAGGCCCCCTATAATGCTTTCTCCGTCCTGCGGGCCAAATTTGACCGCTGGTTGGCTGAAAAAGCGGAAGATGCAGGAGTTATGCTGGCAAACGGGATAAAAGTAGAAAAAGTTCTTAAAGAGGGTAATAAAGTAACAGGTATTGTAGCTGGCGATGAAGAAATGTTGGCGGATGTAGTTATCGCTGCCGATGGTATTAACTCCTTTATTGCTCAGGAAGCAGGTTTGCGTGGACCTATTAAACTAGAGCATTTAGCTGTTGGTGCTAAAGCGCTGATTGAATTGCCGCGGGAGACAATAGAAGAAAGGTTCCGTTTGACCGGTAATGAAGGGACCGCCTATGCCATGTTGGGTGAAGCTTCCCACGGGGTAGCAGGAGGAGCTTTTCTCTATACCAATCTCGATTCCCTGTCCATAGGTGTTGTTCTGCGCCTGGACGATTTAGTTAAAGCAGGGGTTAAGCCTGCCGAAGTTCTGGACGATCTGTTGGAGCATCCGATGGTTGCGCCTTTGGTTAAGGACGGCAAAATGGTTGAATACGGAGCCCACCTCACGGCTGAGGGCGGATTGCACATGGTGCCTCAACAGCTGGTAGCGGATGGTTTTATTATGGTTGGAGATGCTGCGGGTTTTACCATTAACAGTGGGCTTGTAATTCGGGGTATGGATTTGGCTGTTGGTTCCGGTATAGCCGCAGCTGAGGCTATTATCGAAGCAAAAGAGAAAAACGACTTCAGTGCAGCTTCCTTAAATTCCTATAAACGCCGTTTGGACGAAAGCTTTGTCATGAAAGATTTGAAAACTTATGCTAAAGCACCGATCTTTATGGAAAACGATCGCCTGTATAAGAGCTATTCTAAATTGGCCAATGATATATTCGGTAAGGTTTACAACCATGATTTAACTCCCAAGGAACTTTTACTCAAAACTGCGCTTAAAGCGTTAAAAGAGAATAATTTATCCATATTTGACTTAGCCCGTGATGGCTTTAAGGGGGTGCGTGCACTGTGATTAAATTGAGTATACCGGAAAAGTTGGCCTTAAATAAATTTGAAGTGAATGAAGGCAACCCCCATATCATTATAGATAATACCAAATGCCAAAGCTGCCAGCCCAAAAGCTGTCTGACTGTATGTCCGGCGGAACTTTACAGTGAACAAAACGGAGAAATAATAGTAGAATGGGCAGGTTGTCTGGAGTGTGGGACCTGCAGGGCTGTTTGTCCTCAAGGGGCAATCAGTTGGGAGTATCCTGCAGGAGGATTTGGGATAATTTATCGACAGGGATAATGCTTGAAATTAAGACTAAAAAAAGTAATATTACAAAATAATAATTTTATTAAACATCAATGTTTATAAATTTTAGTATGGGAGGGATAAGACTTGTCTAAAGTAAGAACTGCGGATGAATTAGCTGAGCTAATTCAGGACGGAATGACCATAGGTGTGAGTGGTTTTGGCTTAGCCGGTTGGAACCAGGAAATGGCGATAGCCATAGGTAAACGATTTGAAAAAACCGGTCATCCCCGGGATATTACCTTCGTCCAAAGCTCACCTCTCGGTGATCATACCGAGAATACAGGAACGGCCTTCCTAGCCCATGAGGGATTAATTAAACGTTGGATTGGGGCTCATTTGCTGGGTTCACCCAGAATGGGTAAATTGGTTGCAGAGAATAAGATTGAAGCCTATAATCTCCCCCAAGGAGTTATTATCCAGCTCTGGCGCGAGATTGCGGCTAAAAGACCCGGGCTTATTACTAAAGTCGGCTTGAAAACATTTGTTGATCCCCGGGTAGAAGGTGCCAAACTTAATGCCCGGACCACAGAGGATATTGTTAAGGTAGTTAATTTTGAAGGGGAAGAATGGCTGTTTTATAAAAGCTTTCCGGTGGATGTGGGCTTAATTCGCGGTACCACGGCCGATGAAAAAGGCAATATAACCATGGAAAACGAAGGTATACTTGCTTGTGCTCTTCCTTTGGCTCAGGCCGTTAAAAACAGCGGGGGAATTGTTATTGCTCAGGTGGAAAATATCGCCAAAGCCAATACCCTGCACCCCAAAGACGTCAGGGTCCCCGGAATTCTGGTTGATTATATCGTTGTGGCTACCGATCAGAAAAACCATTATCAAACAGAGGGTACTTACTATAATCCCGCTTTTGCAGGTAATATCAAAATGCCTTTAAGTGAAGTTGCCCCGCTACCACTGAATGAACGTAAAGTTATTGCCCGGCGGGCGGCAATGGAACTTAAACCCAATGCTATTTTAAACTTAGGAGTGGGTATCCCTAGCGATGTAGCCAATATTGCTGCCGAGGAAAAGGCGGATGAATCCTTAACTTTGACCACGGAAGCGGGTAGTATTGGCGGGATTCCTGCCAGCTTACCTCATTTCGGACATGCTTATAACAGCGAATGTATGTTAGAGGAACAAGCGCAGTTTGATTATTATGACGGTGGCGGTATTGATATAACCTGTTTAGGTCTGGCGCAAACAGATAGGAAGGGAAATGTCAACGTTACTCATTTTGGACCGAGGATTGCCGGTAGCGGTGGCTTTATAAATGTCAGCCAAAATGCGAAAAAAGTAATATTCTGCGGTACATTTACTGCCGGAGGACTGAAAGTTGCGATTGAGGACGGTAAACTAAAAATTGTACAGGAAGGTAAGCATCAAAAATTCTTACCTCAAGTGGAACACATTTCATTCAGCGGTGAATATGCTAGTGAGATAAATAAACCCGTACTCTATATCACTGAACGAGCTGTATTTACCTTGGAAAACGGAGAAATGACTTTAATCGAGATCGCACCCGGTATTGACTTGGAAAGAGATATTTTAGCTCATATGGGCTTCCGACCAAGGATTTCGTCCAACTTAAAGGAAATGCCATCCGGAATTTTCCAACCGGAGTGGGGACAGCTTAGACAAATCATTGAGGAAAAAATGAAAGGGTGAAAAAAATATGTCAGATGCCTTACTTAGCCCCAAACATCTGGAAATACAAAAAAAAGCCCGGGACTTCGCCCGGGAATACATTATGCCGGTAGCCAAAGAATTAGATGCCACAGGTGAGTATCCCTGGGATATTTGGAAAAGAATTGTCGATATGGGCTGGGGGTGCATGATTGCTCCGGAGGAATACGGCGGACCGGGACTTGACGCTGTATCTGTAGGGCTGGTTACAGAAGAATTTGCTTATGCCTGTTTAGGCGTTATGACAGCGGTAGGTTCCAATAATTTAAGTTCTTACCCCGTACTTCTGGGGGGACAGAAGGAAGTACAGGAAAAATATTTTAAAGATCTGTTAGCCGGCAAAATCGCTGCTTTCGCCCTTACCGAGCCTGGGGCAGGATGCGATGCGGCAGCTTGTACCACAACTGCTGAAAAAGTAGGCGATGAGTATATCCTGAACGGAACCAAATGTTTCTGTACCGGTGGCGGAGTTGCTGATTATCTTATTATATTTGCCGTAACTAATCCGGATAATAGAAAAAATAAACTGAGCTGTTTCTTAGTCGAAGCGGATCGCCCTGGGGTTACAGTTGGCAGTGTTGAGAATAAATTGGGTGTTCGGGCCTCTAATACCACGGAAATTATCCTTAAAGACGTTAGGATACCGGCCATTAACTTACTGGGTAATGAAGGCGAAGGCTTTAAAATGGCCATGAAAACTTTAGATAAAGCCCGGCCGAATGTTGCTGCCCAGGCTATTGGGGGTGCCCAAAGAGCTTTAGACGAGGCTAAAGAATATGTGAAAAACCGTATTGATGCCAATGGCAGACCTTTGGCCAAAAACCAGTTCGTGCAGTTTAAACTGGCCGATATGGGCATGAAATTGGAAGGGGCCAGACAATTGGTGCGCCATTGTCAGGTGTTAAAAGATCTGGAGATCCCTTATACTATGACGGCAGCAATGGCCAAGGCCTTAAGTACTGATGTCTGTGTGGAAGTCGCTTGTGACGCCGTGGAAATAATGGGCTATTACGGTTATTCTAAAGACTCCATAGTTGAAAAAGTAATGCGTGATGCTAAGATTCAGCAAATCTATGAGGGAACGAATGAAGTACAGCGGATTGTTATTTCCGGCCAAATGCTGCGCTCCTAAGCGTGGTAACAAAGTCAATAGGAGGGACCGAAATGAGTTATACATTAACTGAAGAACAACAGCTCATTCAGCAAAATGTCCGGGAGTTTGCCGAAGAGTATGTTCTAGAGCATACAACGGAAATTGATACCTCAGGGGAGTTTCCGACAGAAATCGTCGGCCAAGCCGCTGAACAAGGTTTGTTTGCCTTGCTGTTTCCGGAAGAGTTTGGCGGAGTAGAAGCCGGATTTTTGAGTTATATTTTAACTGTGGAAGAGATTTCGCGGACTTGTGCAGCCTTAGGTTCGATTATTGTTAATCATTGTTCCCTGGCTGCTGAGGCGATCAACAGGTTTGGTAGTAAGGAACAAAAGGAACAATACCTGCCAGCAATGTGTGCCGGAGAAACTATAGGAGCTTTTGCTCTTAATGAGTTTTGTGCTGATCCGGGTTATGGTGAGTCCAAGGTTGTTGCCGTGCGTGAGGGCCAGGACTATGTTCTAAATGGTAAAAAATATTTTGTGATGAATGGCGGTGCCGCGGGTGTTTATGTGGTATTTGCTCTAACTGATCCCGAAAATGTAGAAAAGGGAATGAGCGCCTTTTTGATTGAAGCCGAAACACCGGGTTTCAGTGTGGCCCGTACTATCGAAAAAATGGGTTTGAATGGTTGTCCGACAGTTGAAATCGTATTAGAAAATGTCAAAGTACTCGCGTCTAACCTGTTGGGCAAAGAAAATGAAGGTATGAAAATCGTACAAACCCTTCAACCCATGTTTAAACTGGCCCTTGCTGCTCAAACCTTGGGTATTGCGCAGTCTGCTTTGGAAAATTCTATTGAATATGCCAAACAAAGAGTTCAGTTCGGCAGACCGATTGGCAAATTCCCAGCTATCCAATCTATGATTGCTGAAATGGCAGCCAATATTCATATTGGCAGACTGGCCCTGTACGATGCTGCCGAAATGGTAGAAAAAGGCGAAGAAGAATACGAAGTCAAAGCTTCGATGGTTCAGCTGTTCGTCAATAAAATAGGCCAGAAAACCTGCCTGGATGCTATTCAAGTTCATGGTGGTTATGGATACAGTCAAGAAATGCTTGTTTCCCGTCTCTTAAGAGATGTTAAAGGGACCATTGCCATTGACAGCGCCAGTGAATTCCCCGAAAAAATCATTGCTCAAAATATTATGGGCTTGTAATCCAAGTAACTTTAACGGAATTTAGATTGTAAAACCCGTTTATCCAAACGGGTTTTACCCATATTTACTTTTTATGCTCACGTTTATATTCATATTTGTCATTAACTCTTCTGATTTTTGTACTGGGCAAGCCGTATGATATATAATGGTATTACAGACAATAAAACTAAGGGGAGATTTGATGACAGGTATGTCGATAGGCCTTATTATAGCTGTTATTTTACTTATTCTAGCCTTTAAGTTTTTAAAATCGATAATTAAAGGTATTGTGGTCATAGCTTTAATAGTAATAATCATCTTACTTGCTAAAAATTACTTTCATCAAAATTTTTCCCTGGAGCAGCTACCTTCCTTCTTTCAAACTCAGCTCCAGGAACATGGACAGGAAACTTCCGGCAGGTGCTTAATATTATAGTGCATAAACTAAAGAGTATACATGAGGTGTATTGACACGCTAAGCAAACTTTTAGTCCGCAAATTTATTAAGAATTACCAACAGACAAATTTTCCCGAGGTTCGGGATAAATATGGTTATCTAAGCGGAATAATCGGTATCCTGGCTAATGTAATATTATTTGGCATTAAATTAGCTGTCGGAATAATTATCAACAGCATCGCCTTCATTGGAGATGCCTTTAATAATTTATCGGATGCCACCTCTTCTTTGGTAACCATTGTCGGGTTTAAACTGGCCGGGAAACCGGCTGATGAGGAGCATCCTTTTGGACATGGACGTCTTGAATATATAGCAGGCCTGATTGTAGCTTTTCTGATAATGTTGGTCGGCTATGAACTCTTAAAATCTTCGATAAATAGAATATTTAATCCCGTTGAAGTCATGTTCAGCTGGACCGCCCTGCTTGTTTTGCTCCTGGCGATAGTTGTAAAGTTATGGCTTTTTATTTTTAATCGTTTTTTAGCCAAGACGATCAACTCCCAAGCTTTATTGGCCGTATCTTATGACAGTTTTACGGATATGATCGCTATGGGCTGCATCGGAATTTCCTTGATCTCTTCCCAATTTACCAAATTGCCCCTTGATGCCTATGCGGGAATCATTGTATCCGGAATAATCTTGTATGCGGGGGTTTCTCTGGCTAAAGAAACCATCAGCCCTTTACTCGGCGAAGTGCCGGACAAAGAGTTGATTACCCAAATTAAAGAGAAGATACTTAGCTATGAAAAGGTGGCCGGCATCCATGATTTGATTGTGCATAGCTACGGACCGGGACAATACATGGCTTCCATCCATGTTGAACTACCTGCCGATCAAGATATTATTGCCATGCACGAGTATATTGACGACATTGAACGGCAGGTGGCCGAAGAGCTTGATATACTGCTAACCATTCATCTGGACCCTTTAAATTTGGATTCTGAAGAATTGGCTAAAATGCAGAACGAGCTGGGCCAAATTTTAGAAAAATTCCCCACCGTACTTTCCTTTCATGACTTGCGGATAGTTGGGAAAGGGGAAAGAGAAAATCTGGTATTTGATATTGTTATCCCTAAAGGTACGAAAAAGGAAGAACAAAAAAATCTTATTCAGGCTATAAATCAAAAAGTTCAGGAGTCACATCCCTATTATAATTGTGTTATTACTATCGATCAAAATGATATGTTGACTTAAGACATAGGTCGTAATCAGGGGGGAAATATTGTCTGAAACATAGGAAAATGGAATTAACGGCAATGAAAGAAGGATTAAAAGGAAACAAGGAAGTAAGCAAAAAAGAACTGGAGCAAAGGTTAAATAATTTTTGCTCTATTATGGATAAGAAGAAGCCTGCCTGGGATACCGCTATTATTATAGGCAGAATTAATCAGTACTACTTTACCGGTACCATGCAGGACGGTATGCTGGTTATAACCAAAGACAGGAAAACTTATTTTTTTGTACGCCGTAGTGTAGAACGGGCTAAAAAGGAATCGCCTAATGCCAATATTTACGGCATGGAAAGTTATCGCGATGCGGCAGCCTATCTGGGGCCATATTTAGGAAATACCTATCTGGAAACGGAAATTATTACTTACGATATACTCCAAAGACTTCAGAAACATTTTAAAATGGATCAGGTCGGTTCCCTGGACAGCATTGTACTTAGTCTTAGGTCTATTAAGTCCGCTTATGAACTTCAGCTCATGGAAGAGGCAGGGAAACACCATAACGATTTTTTAATCAATATAGTCCCAACATTACTCAAGGAAGGTATTAGCGAGGCGGACTTTTCGGCCGAATTATATGCCCGGCAAGTACAACATGGGCATCAGGGCGTAGGCCGTTTTTCGATGTTTGAGATAGAGATGGGTATTGGTCAGATTGGTTTTGGCGAAAGTTCTTTATATCCAACTAATTTTGACGGTCCCGGCGGAGCCTACGGTATGTGTCCGGCAGTACCCTTTATCGGCAGCCGGGAAAGAAAATTAAAAAAAGGAGATTTGGTGTTTGTCGACATCGCTTATGGCATAAACGGTTATCATAGCGATAAAACCCAAGTCTATATTTTTGGGGGAAAGCCTAGCAGCGAAATGCTAAAGGCTCACCAGGGCTGTATGGAGATAGAAATGCGCCTGGCTGAAAAGTTAAAACCCGGTGCTATCCCAGAAAAATTATATAGGGATATTATGAACAGTTTGGATGAGGATTTTAAAATAAATTTTATGGGTTTTGGCGATAGAAGGGTTACTTTTTTAGGGCATGGCATAGGGCTACATATTAACGAGCCACCCATAATCGCCAACGGTTTTAAGGAGCCTTTGGCCGAAAACATGGTTATCTCCTTAGAACCTAAAAAAGGAATAGCCGGGAAAGGCATGGTCGGGGTAGAGAATACCTATATTGTTACCTCTACCGGCGGTAAGTGTATCACCGGCCGGCCTTATGATATAATTATAGTTTAGGACTACAATAAGGACATTAAAACAATAAAACCTATCATAAAATACATCTTAATACTTAACGTTAAGGGGAATGGAGAAAATGAATATCAAAAATAAGAAAGTTATAGAATGGGTAGAAGATGTAGTAAAAATGTGCCAGCCTGATAAGGTGCACTGGTGTGATGGTTCCAAGGAAGAAAGTGAGCGCTTTTTTCAGCAAATGGTGGACTCGGGGGCTGCTATTCGTTTAAATCAGGAAAAACGCCCTGGCTGTTATTTATTCCGCAGCCATCCTTCCGATGTGGGACGGGTCGAAGAAAGGACATTTATAGCTTCCCGAAGGAAAGAAGATGCCGGTCCCCTCAATAACTGGATTGATCCGGTCGAGTTAAAGAAAACCATGACCGAATTATATACGGGCTGTATGAAAGGCCGTACCATGTATGTTATTCCTTTTTCCATGGGCCCTATTGGTTCATCTAATTCCAAAATAGGAATAGAGGTAACTGACAGTCTCTATGTTGTAGAGAATATGAGGATCATGACCCGTATAGGGAAAGAGGTTCTTGATAATCTAGGCGAAGAAGATGAATTTGTCAGGTGTCTTCATTCGGTGGGAGCACCTTTGGCTCCGGGGCAGCAAGATGTCCCCTGGCCTTGTGAACCCGAGTTGGAGAAAAAATTTATTAGTCATTTCCCAGAGGAAAGAATGATTTGGTCCTATGGCTCCGGCTACGGCGGCAATGCCTTGCTGGGTAAGAAGTGCTTTGCTTTGCGTATTGCCTCGGTCCAGGCCAGGGATGAAGGCTGGTTGGCAGAACATATGTTGATTCTGCGCATTACCGATCCACATGGTAATAAAAAGTATATAGCCGGTGCTTTTCCCAGCGCTACAGGTAAAACTAACCTGGCTATGCATATCCCTACCATCCCGGGCTGGAAAGTAGAAACCATAGGCGATGATATTGCCTGGATGAGATTTGGTGAGGATGGCCGTCTTTATGCCATTAATCCTGAAGCCGGATTTTTTGGGGTAGCACCGGGTACTTCTATGCGTTCTAACCCTAATGCGATGCGAACCATTGAAAAAAACACTATATTTACCAATGTAGCCTTAACTGATGACGGTGACGTTTGGTGGGAAGGAATTGGCTATGATGCGCCTAATCATTTGATAGACTGGAAAGGAAATGATTGGACTCCGGACTCCAAGGAACCGGCAGCTCATCCTAACGCTCGTTTCACAACACCTATTAGTCAATGCCCTGTAGTAGCTCCGGAGTGGGAAGATGCCATGGGGGTACCAATTTCGGCTATTTTAGTGGGAGGACGTCGTCCCACCACTATTCCGCTGGTTCATCAAAGTTTTGATTGGCAACACGGTGTCTTCTTAGGTTTAATCCTTGGCTCCGAAATAACGGCCGCTACTATTTCCGATAATATCGGACAAGTTCGGCGTGACCCCTTTGCTATGCTGCCCTTTATCGGCTATCATGTTTGCGATTATCTGCAACATTGGCTTGATATGGGCAAAAAAACAGACCCGGAAAAACTGCCCAAAATCTTTTATGTCAACTGGTTTCGCAAGGATGAAAACGGCCAATACCTCTGGCCGGGCTTTGGCGAAAACAGCCGAGTAATAAAATGGATTATTGAAAGAGTTTCCGGGTGTGGAAACGCTGTTAAGACGCCTATCGGTTATATGCCTACTCCTGAGGATATTTATACCCAAGGTTTAGAAATTGCCCCCGGAAACTTGGAAAAGCTGCTGGAAGTAAACAAAGATATGTGGATTCAGGAAATAGCTTCCATCAAACAGTATTTTCAAAAATTTGACCGCCTACCACAAGAAATGGAAGATGAGCTTAAAGCTTTGGAACAGCGCCTTATGGCCTATTGACGGAATCGGCGGCTCCCTGGAAGCAGGGGGCCTTATTTTAACCACTAGTTCTGGTGAAGACTTTTCTAAAATGAAAGCCGTAAATGCATAAGGTTACAGTTAGAGGAAAAAGTTTAGGGCGCTTAAACAAGGACCACAGGATTAGTTTCCAGAAATAAAACCTTTCCGGTCCCAGTAAGCCTAAATGGATAATTGATTTTAACAGGGCCTTGAGATGACAAAAGTTTAATTTTTTAATGGCCATAAACTCTGCGGGTTTGTATTCATTTAAAAACTTAAACATTCGCTCGTAATACTTTTGCGGGGAATAGATGGTTTCTACGATGTGTTGATACCCTTTAACCAGCAAGTTTTTATCCATTTTAGGGATAAAGTTGATGGAATAGTCGGTGTTATTTCCGGAAAAATTATCGATAAGCCGGCCCTCTTTCGCTAGGCGCCGGTATAGTTTTGTTTCTTTGGGAGCATTCAACAAGCCAACCATAGCTGTAACAATTCCACTTTCCTGGATAAAGTGGACCATTTTTTCAAAAACAGTAGCATTATCATGGTCAAAGCCGACAATGAATCCTCCCTGAACCTGTAGTCCGAAACTATGGATCTTTTTAACACACTTTATTAGGTCCCGGTCTTTATTCTGCAGTTTATTGCATTCCACCAGACTTTCCTCGTTAGTAGTCTCGATCCCGATAAAAACGGTATTAAATCCGGCCTTAACCATCATCTGCATTAATTCTTCATCGTCGGCCAGATTGATCGAAGCTTCTGTAAAGAAATAGAAAGGATACTTTTTTTCCTGCATCCAACTAGTGAGGGCAGGCAAAACCTCTTGTTTCAGCTTTTTCTTATTGCCGATAAAATTATCATCAACCAGGAATATTCCTCCCCGCCAGCCGGCATTATATAAAGAGTCCAGTTCCTCGAGCAGTTGGAATGGATCTTTGGTCCGGGGTACATGGCCGTAGAGAGTTGTAACATTGCAAAAATCACAGTTAAAAGGGCAGCCGCGTGAATATTGAATATTCATGGTAGCGTATTTTTTGAAATCGATCAAATCCCATAAGGGGATCGGGGTTGACCGTATATCCGCCCATTCCTGAGTGGTATAAATATGTTGAGCCACTCCATTTTCCAGATCACGCACAAATGCCGGAACGGTAAGCTCGCCTTCATTAAGCACAAGATAATCCACATCGTCGTA
The DNA here is from genome assembly GCA_012521215.1 of Peptococcaceae bacterium. GTDB lineage: Bacteria > Bacillota > Desulfitobacteriia > Desulfitobacteriales > Syntrophobotulaceae > JAAYMU01. The sequence continues at coordinate 20,283 of JAAYMU010000168.1, forward strand.
TTCTTCATAATTACAGGTGAAGAGGGGGCCGCCGGCAATGATTTTGCGGCCAAGCTTGTGACAGCGGTCAATTACGGTACGAGCAGATTCTTGCTGGACGGCCATAGCACTGATTAGCACATAATCGGCCCATAAAATATCCTTGTCCGTTAATTTGCTGACATTCATATCAACAAGGCGTTTTTCGTAATGCTCGGGAAATAAGGCTGCCACGGTTAAAAGACCGAGCGGAGGATAACCAGCTCTTTTGGATACAAATTTTAAAGCATATTGAAAGCCCCAATAGGTAATGGGTATTTCCGGGTAGACAAACAAAATTTTCATCATGTTCTCCTTTAGCCGTCTTTTTCGTAAGTTTCAATATCGTATTGGTAAATAGTATTTGTAAACAATTACCTTTTATTCTCCTCAGATAATCAAAATTTAACGGCTGTTTAAAGCAAAAGCTGACAGGAAGAAAATTTACCTGTCAGCCATAATTTGAGTTTCAAAATTATCTAACATAATTAACTACATTTTTGTTTCTTTCCACCGGTGGTTGAGATGGATTGGCATCATAGCCTAGGATCGCACAAGCCACACTTCGGTAGCCTTCGGGGATGCCCAATGTTTTTTTGATTTCGGGGTTGCTTTCTATATATCTGGTGGGGGATACTAAAAAACGCGAACCCAGGCCTAAGGAAGTTGCAGCCAGCAACATATTTTGGACCGCAGCGGCACAGTCCATATCGGCATGAGGAAGCTCGGCGGGAGCAGAAGTTATAATCAAAGTCGGGGCACCATATAAAGGAACATAATCCGGAGCTGCTTTCATGAGGGCATGAACTTCATCGTTAATTTTTTTAAGTAATTCTTTGTTCTGGACCACCGTAAAGTGCCTGGCTTGTGAATTACGTCCTGTTGGTCCGGCAATTCCGGCTTCCAAGATAATCTGCAGATCGCTGTCGCTTACTTGTTGGTCGGTATAACTTTTTACGCCTTTTCTTTTCATAATAGTTTCAATTGTTTGGTTCATCTAAATCCACCTTTCTTCATAAAATCTTAATAAGTCAATAATAAGTCTTCTATGTTAATTATAACTAAATTTCCATGACAATCCAAATATGGTATTGCTTATCGGAGTGCTATAATAGGTAACGGTGGTACTAATAAATAATAATTAGATTTGGAGTAAATAATGAAAAAGGGTTATATTTATATTATCATTACAGCAATTTTGTTTAGTTCCATGGAAATTGCCTTAAAAGTAGTGGCCACTGATTTTAATCCTGTCCAATTGACTTTTATCAGGTTTTTTATTGGGGCTTTAATTCTATGGCCGATAGCGCGCAGGAAACTTAAAATCAGAAATATGCATCTACAGGCCGACGATATAAAGTTTTTTATGTTAACAGGTTTTACTTGTGTCGTTGTCAGTATGACTTTTTATCAGTTATCTATTCTTTATTGCCCGGCATCTACAGTTGCCATCCTGTTCAGCTGTAATCCCGTATTTGTTGTTCCTTTGGCCTATTTTATGCTTAAAGAAAAAGTCACCAGGCTTAATATCCTGTCTATAATAGTCAGTATAGGAGGCATGGTTTTTATCTTAAATCCTTTTCAACTGGAGAGTGGCGATGCCCGACTGTTAGGGATTTTATTCATAATCATGGCTGCCATAACCTTTGCTTTTTATACCGTTATAGGCAAGTCCCAAAGCGAGCAATATGGAGGATTGGTTACCACGGCTTACAGTTTCTTGTTCGGCAGCCTGGAAATGCTGATTCTGATTCTCTTGTCTCATGTAAACATTGTGGCCACAGTGTTTCAAGCTTCCGGCTTGGACATTTTTGCGCAGATTCCGCTCCTGAAGGGAATTAGCTGGCAGACCTTGCCGCTTATAATCTATATAAGCGTTTTTGTAACCGGTTTAGGCTATACCTGCTATTTTCTGGCTATGGAAGAAACGTCTGCGGTGACCGCCTCGGTTGTATTTTTCATCAAACCGGCTTTGGCCCCTATTTTAGCTCTTATCTTGATCCAGGAATCAATAGGGCTTAATACCTTGGGAGGAATTATTTTTATCCTGGCCGGCTCAAGCTTAACCTTTATAGCTAACAGCCGCAATGTCAAACAACAAACACAATCTTTAAAAAAAGGAGCCTAGCTATGGCAAGTAAAAAAGTTTCTCATTCTCAGGTAGTTATGTCCAGTTTAATGTTGCCCCAGCATGCCAATACTTCCGGCAATGTTCATGGGGGTGAAATCATGAAACTTATGGACAGTGCCGCTGCAGTTGTGGCCAGGCGCCATGCCCGCAGCAACGTAGTTACCGCCAGGGTTGATGAATTAAGGTTTCTTCATCCTTGTCATATAGGTGATGTTGTTACTTGTTATGGCAAATTAACCTTTGTTGGCAGAACTTCCATGGAAGTCTTGGTGACAGTAACGGTGGAAGATGTCAAAAAAGACGAACCGGCTAAAATAGCTTTAACCGCCTATTTTACTTTTGTTGCCCTTGATGAACAAGGGAAACCTCAAGCGGTACCTTCTTTGGATATTGAGACGGAAGAAGAATTGCGCTTGTTCAAGGAAGGGGAAAGACGTTATTTGGCTCATAAAAAACAGCGGCAAAACACGTGTAATAATAATGATTAGAAAGAAAAAGGGGGAGAAAAAAATGTAAGCAAGGGCGGTCGGGTTAACAACTTGACCGTTTTATATTTTTATATACAAAAGGTAAATAGTAAAAGTCGGAGGTCATAATCCTATGCTGTTTTATGCAGCTTACTTATTTAAATCATCGTTTATTCTTTATATCTTGGCAGCTTTTATAGCTCTCCTTATAGCAAAAAAGCAGAAAACCTGTAACATTTTAGTGAATTCTATCTGTATTTTGTCTGCGCTTTTAGGAGCGTCAGCGGCTTGAACCCCTATTATTGGAGAATAAACACTTAAAACTTAAGCTTACATAGAATATGACGTTTTATCTTGAGCAGCTGCCCTTGACATGGGGCCCCTGGTGTCCGTGTTTCTTAGGGCCGGCCA
>JAAYMU010000169.1 GCA_012521215.1 Peptococcaceae bacterium
AACATCTACCCATTTTCCCTGGGTGATACTATATAGTTCCGCTGGTGTTAATTTCACTGCCGAGTTAGGAGACCCGGCAGCCGGATAAACATATTCGTATTTCTTCAATGAGATATCCAAATACACCGGAATATCGTTCTTTAAACCAAAAGGACAGACTCCCCCTACCGGATGTCCGGTTATCTCTATAACTTCGTCAAGATCGAGCATCTTGGCTTTAGAATGAAAGGTAGCTTTGAATTTCTTATTATCAACCCGCTTATCACCTGCAGTCAGAACAAGAATGGTCTCATTGTTTTTAAGCTTAAAAGACATAGTCTTAGCAATCATACCCGGTTCAACCCCTACAGCTTGGGCGGCTAGTTCTACCGTGGCTGTACTCGTTTCAAATTCTAAAATTTCAGAAGCTAAACCCTTTTCTTGAAAAAATTTTTTTACGTCTTGTATTCCCATATTCCTTCTCCTACAATATGTTTTCTAAAATTATTTTTATGTTTCCACCCCGTATTTTCAATTATAGCCGACATTAGTTTTAAGATTCGGCAAAAATCTTGAGACTTCAAATCTTAAATAATTATTATAGCACTTTTTAAACTAAAAACTGCCTTCTTCCTCTTAGTGAGTTTTTTGTTTTGAAACATTTTTTCGATTTCTTCCCAGACTAATAGCTTGACTATCTTGTAAATATTACCTTTTTTTGTAAAATTATTAGTAGAGTATGGATTAAACGGGGGTTAGCACTATGAATATCCGAGAGATCGAGGTTATTAGTGAAATTGTGAACTTTCAGAGCTTCGCTGATGCCGCTTACAGCCTTTCTTATTCTCCCTCGGTAATCTCCAAATACGTTTCCAAGGTAGAAAAAGAATTAGGAATCAAGCTGTTTGTCCGGGGAAACAAGTCCAGCAAAGTGGCTCTTACACCGGAAGGGCAGCTCTTAATTCAGGATATGCAGCGAATCAATATTCACTATCGTCACATGATTGAGCTGGCCAAACAATTTAAAGGCACTTTTGATAATGTCCTACGCGTGGGTTCACAAGCCAGGCTTGGCAACCTGGTAGAAAGGGAGATTCTGGCTTCTTTTTTGCTGGAAAACTCCAAAGCCGACATGGAACAGGTAAAAATGAGTTCCAAAGATTTGCTCAAACTTTTTCAGGCCGGGAAACTGGATGCTTTTTTTATTTCCGTTCCCAAGAACACAAAAATTGATGACTTAATTTATAACCTGGATAATTATTCTGATATAGACATTACTTTTTTAACCTCTGAAAAAGAGATGTACTTGGGAATTTCGGAAAAATACCTACCACACATAAAAAATGAAGCACCATTTGCCGCTTTTAAAGATTTCAGCTTTGCTTTTGCTTTTCCGATGTCTTCGGATGATAGCGATTCCAAAGCAATTGAACCCTTTAAGGCCCTGGCAGAAAAAAGCGGTTTTCACTTAAAAACCGCTTATTTTGGTTCGCATGACACAGCGATATTAAAACTCGCTACTAAAATGCCGATAGCCGTTACCACTACAAATATTCCGGCTCAATTTGAAGGTATCAAGTTCATCAAAGTCACAGACTGGGAATCTTATACTAACGTTTATTTTGTCTGCTCTAAAAACAACAACAAAAAAATGCTTTATAATTTAAAAAAGAGTATTGCTAATTACCTAAAACAGGCAGAAGCAAATTCTTAGCTTTAAATTTCTATAATGTAAATTAATGTCTAAATCCCGAAACTGAAGTAAACCGGTTTTGCGGTAGGATGAAAGTAATTATTCTATGACTGGAGGAACTAAGATGTATAGAATAAAATATCCTCATTTGTTTCAACCGATCCGGCTTGGAAATAGGCTGTTCCGCAATAGGATATTCGCCTCGCCTACCGGTTGTCTTGATGTCAACAACGGAATCCCGACACCCGCCGGGATTGCTTTTTACGAACGGAAAGCCAGGGGAGGAGCGGCAGCGGTGACCATCGGCGACTGTATCGTCGACTCGAAAACAGGACAAATCACTTCCTACCAAATAAGGATGGACAATCCCCTTGCCCTGCCGCAAATGTCAGCAATGGCTAAGGCTATTACCAGATATGGTGCCGTAGCCTCGGTGGAGTTGCAGCATGGGGGAATGTTTTCTCATTTGGTCTATGAACAAGGCCGGCCCCTTCTGGGGCCCGTGGCCATAAAAATGCCCGATGTCCATATCATCAACAATGACGGTCACAAGGTTCCCGTTTCAGAAGACGGCTTTCGCCATATTCAGGAAATGTCAGAGGAGCAAATTCTGGACCTAATCAATTCTTTTGGCCAAGCAGCCAGGTTTGCCAAGCAATGCGGTTTTGGTATGATAATGATCCATGCCGGCCACGGGTGGGGACTTGCCCAGTTTTTATCTCCCCGCCTCAATACCAGAAAAGACAAATGGGGGGGCAGCCTGGAAAACCGCCTGCGTCTACCCTTGGCGGTTGTGGAAGAGGTCCGCAGAGCCGTTGGTCCGGGTTTTCCTATTGAAATCAGGATCAGCGGTGCGGAAGGCACGCCGGATGGTTACGACCTGGAAGAAGGTATCCGCATCGCCAAAATGTTGGACGGAAAAGTCGATCTTATCCATGTTTCGGCCGGCCACCACGAATCTCCTACCGCCTCCATGATTACTTTTCCCAGTATGTTCCATGAAGAAGGCTGCAATGTACGCTATGCGGCGGAAATAAAAAAACATGTCAAAACGCCGGTAGCGACGGTCGGTGCTTTGATTGATCCAGCCTTAATGGAAGAGATTATCGCTTCAGGTCAGGCCGATATAGTTCAAATGGGAAGGGGTTTGCTCGCCGATCCTGATTTTCCAAACAAAGCGCGAATGGGTCTGGAAAAAGACATCGACAGTTGTTTACGCTGTTTTGCCTGCTTTGCCCACAGTACAAGGACCCGCAAACGAGCCTGCGCCATTAATCCGGAAATCGGAAATGAAATAGATTTCCAATATTCGTTACCTCCTGTTAAAAAGAAAAGAATACTGGTAGCCGGCGGAGGAGTCGCCGGTATGCAAGCGGCCATTACCGCAGCCCAAAGGGGGCATTCCGTTATTCTCTGCGAAAAAAGCGGCGAGTTGGGCGGGGTCTTAAATTGTGAAAAACATGTGCCTTTCAAATTTCGTCTCGGCCAATATCTCGAGCGGCAGGCAAAACGGGTACAGCAGGCCGGCGTTGAAGTTAAACTTAATACTGAAGTGACTAAATCTCTGGCCCTGGAAATCGCTCCGGATGTAATAATCGCGGCCCTGGGCGCCCGTCCCATAAAACCTTCGATTCCCGGGATAGAGAGGAAAAACGTTTTTAAAGCAGAAGAAATATATAAAAATACAAATCTAGCAGGAAAAAAAGTAATGATACTAGGCGGCGGTCTTGCGGGAACTGAACTGGCCATCTACCTTGCTTCTGTGAAGCGGGAAGTTACCATTATGGAAATGCTCACAACCCTCAACGACGGTGGCAATATGGTTCAGGCCAACGCTCTGGCCATCCAAATAGAACGATTCAATATCCGGCTTGCTCTCGGTACGAAAGCCGTTATGATTGATGAAAACGGTGTAACCGGCGAAAAAGAAAACCGCCAAGTTTATTACCAGGCCGATACTGTGATTTATGCCACAGGATATACTCCCCGCTGGGAAGAATGCGAAAAGATTCGTAACTGTGCTCCTGAATTCCATCAGCTTGGAGACTGCCTGTTCCCGAATAATATACTGCAGGCCACAACAACGGCTTATTTCACAGCACGGGACATCGGTAGAATACAAGCCGTAGAATATGATCTGTAAAATATGATCCTCAAAGGCACCGGAACAA
>JAAYMU010000021.1 GCA_012521215.1 Peptococcaceae bacterium
GTTTTTCCGTTAAGGAGATTATCAGAGCGGCGGAAAAAGTGGTAGCCAGCAGTATTCCTCATGATATAGGTCCTAGAAGAAGCGGGGATCCGGCTGTTTTAGTGGCTGATGCCCAAAAGGCCAAGAATAAACTAGGCTGGAAACCTGAGTATACAGACCTGGAAAGAATTATTAAGACTGCTTGGCAATGGCATAGCAACAAGCCAAGTGGTTACATAACTTAAGCGGATGTTTTCTTCGCTAAAGTAATGATGCTTATTCCACAAAGTTTAAATCCGGTATTTTGTAAGAGGGGAGCAAAATCATGAAATATGATTATTTAATTGTTGGAGCAGGGTTGTTCGGGGCGGTCTTTGCTTATGAAGCACATAGGAGAGGCAAAAAATGCCTCGTAATTGATAAGCGCAGCCACCTTGGGGGTAATATTTACACGGAATCAATTGACGGAATTAATGTTCATAAATATGGAGCTCATATCTTTCACACGAGTAATAAGAAAGTATGGGACTATATAAATCAATTTGCGGAGTTTAATAATTTTGTTAATTCTCCTTTGGCAGTTTATAAAAATGAGCTTTATAATTTACCTTTTAATATGAATACTTTTAGTAAAATGTGGGGGATAAAAACTCCTGCAGAAGCAAAAAAAATAATTGAACAACAGATAAGCGAGCTAAATATAGTTAACCCTTCTAACCTAGAAGAACAAGCTTTATCTCTTGTGGGCAGAGATGTATATGAAAAATTAATCAAAGGATATACGGAAAAACAATGGGGTCGGCCCTGTACGGAGCTTCCCGCTTTTATAATTAAGCGCCTGCCTTTACGATTTACATATGATAACAATTATTTTAATGATTGCTATCAAGGTATTCCGATTGGAGGATATACGCCGATTATAAAAAAGATGCTTGCCGGAGTTGAAGTAAGATTAAATACCGACTATTTTGATTTTGCTAAGGATAATAACGAGTGCGCTAATAAAATTATTTTTACAGGTATGATTGATGAATTTTTTAATTATAAGCTAGGTCATCTTGCCTATCGTTCTTTAAAATTTGAGCATCAACAGCTTGAATGCGATAATTACCAAGGCAATGCAGTAATTAATTATACGGAGAGAGAAATCCCGTATACAAGAATTATTGAACATAAACATTTTGAGTTCGGTCAACAGCCAACAACCGTTATTACGAAAGAGTTTCCTTCAGAATGGAATCCCGGTGATGAACCGTATTACCCTGTAAATGATGAGGAAAATAACAGGTTATATGCTGCTTATGCCGAAATGGGTCGTACTGTAAGTAATGTGATTTTTGGCGGGAGACTAGGCAGCTATAAATATTACGATATGGACAAAGTCATTGAAGCAGCTCTTAGTACCGTTGCTAGTGAATTTTGTGAATAATATCTCGCTTATTATTATGGGTTTGGTCCGTGGAAATAAGGGAAATATGTTAAAGAAGAGGGAGATTATATACGATATTACTAATGTGAGATTGATAATAAAAAGATGTTCAAGTTATGGACTTAGAGGTATGTAAATGAGGAAATATTTAAGAGATAAAATAATCGATTTATTTGCTACTTTGGAAGAAGCCCACAAAGAAATCGGAGAATATATCCAAGCAGGGGAGATCGATACAGCGATTAGCCTTATGGCCCAATGCCAAGAAGGCGCTACAGCAATTGGGAATACAATCGAAGAAACTGAAAGCGAAGGAACCAGAACAGTTGAATATCTTGAAGAATACTATAAATTGCTGTTTGTCCTTTCGGAATCACTGGAAATAGGTCAAAAGTGTGATTTTTCCCAATTAAACAAGGAATTGTATAAAATAAGAAACAGTTTTGACCATGAAGTTAAAGCGAAAATTGAAATTGCCTTTTTTCCATATAAAGCGAGCATGTGGGATTCACTGGAGAGCGTTTGGCTGGCGGCTAAAGACGATGATCGTTGTGAATGTTATGTTGTCCCAATTCCCTATTTTGATCGGAATAAAGATGGCAGCCTGGGCACAATGCATTATGAAGGCGATCAGTTTCCAAGCTATGTACCGATTACTGATTGGCAAAGCTATAATCCGGCGGTTATGCTCCCCGATATTGCTTATATTCATAATCCCTATGATCAATTCAATCTGGTCACTTCAGTTCACCCTGCGTTTTATTCTTCCGAGTTAAAAAAATATACCAACCAGTTGGTCTATATACCTTATTATTCTACTTCTGGTGACATGAGTCAGGGTCAGTCAAGCCTCCCCGCTTATCAAAATGTGGATAAAATTATTATCCAGTCGGAATGGCATAGGAAATTTTTTGAATCCACTTTACCGTTAGAACGACTTTTGCCATTGGGTTCTCCTAAATTTGACCGGATAATCCGGATGGCAAGGGAAAAACCTGAGCTACCTTCAGAATGGCGAAAGAAGATGAGCGGCAAAACGGTTTATTTTTTTAATACCAGTCTGGCTGGTTTGTTATCAAATACCGAAGTTTACTTACGAAAAATGGAGTATGTATTCAATTGTTTTCAAGGTCGGGAGAATGCGCTTTTGCTTTGGCGGCCCCATCCGTTAATGGAAGCCACCTTGGATTCAATGCGTCCTCAGTACAAAAAACACTATATGGAGTTAAAAGAGCGTTTTATAGTGAGCGGATTGGGAATTTACGATGATACCTCCGATATTAGTGCCAGTGTTGCTTGGTCCGATGTATATATCGGTGATTCCGGAACGTCTGTTACATCTCTTTTTGCTATTGCGGGAAAGCCGCAGTTTATTTTAAATAATAATTTAAATAAAGAGCCTGAACCGGATGATCTAACGACTCTTGCTCTAAGTTATAAAATGTATTTAGAAGGAAATAATGCTTGGCTTGTTTCTTACTATTCCTGGTTGGTCAAGCTTAATTTAGAATCCGGTAGATTGGATCCAATCTGTCAACTTACGGATATGACAATGGGACGCTATGCAGATGTTCTCAAAATAGGCAGCCGTATCTTCGTCGGACCGACCCATGCCCAGGATATCTGTATTGTAGAGAACGGTGAGTTAAGAAAGATAGCTCTGGAGAAGTTTAACCAAAGAACTCATTCTTTCGTTAAAATGGTACAATATAAGCATTATTTATACCTTATTCCGGGACGGTATCCGGCTTTGGTTAGATTTAATACGGAGACAGAGGGACTAACTTACTACTTCGAATGCTTAAAAGAATTTACTGGGGCCCAAGACGGCATTATGTTCCAACAAGGGGTATGTATACGGGGACAATTCTTATATATGGCTTCAGCGTTTGATAATCGTGTTTTAATCTTTGATATGGAAAGCGGTAAGTATAGAATTAAAGCAGTAGGACAAAATGTGGGGCGTGGTTGTTGGTCCATGGAGGATGACGGTGAAGATTTCTGGATACTTCCTATTAATGGAAGTGTTATTACCCGCTGGAACCCAGTGACGGATGAGGTTCGAGAATACTCAAACTATCCTGAAAATTTTTTCTGCCGAAATTTTGAGCATGGTTTTGTTTGTCAAGACCGGCCTTTCTCGGCTGCAGTTTGTTTCGATGATTATGTTTTATTAGTGCCCTTATGGTCCAATATGTTTATTAAGATTGACAAACTAACGGGAGAAATGAGTCAATGGGATCCTCCTTTTAAGCTGCCGCAGGAACCAAAAAATTGTTATTATAAAAACTATTCTTCTTTTGGTTTTACGGCCAAAATTGGCTCGAAAAGTTTTATCACGTTCTGTTATTACAACCGAGTCCTCTACGCCATTGATATGGAAAAAAACGAGTGTACTCAGCACCAATATCAGATTAATTTGGAATTTCGTTATGTCGATGAGTATGGTTTTAATTATGTTTCCGAATGGCTGCAGTATGCTTGCTTGGAAAATGACATAAACACATTGCCTGCCTTTTTAGATGGAAAAATCGTCGGCAAGCCTTTTGATTCAAGACGTCAGCTTGAACTTTATTCCAGAATTTCGGCAAACATTGATGGAACTTGTGGAGAAAAGGTGCACAACCTAATGGTTGAAGAGGTCATAGCAAAAGCGGGGGGAGTGCGATGGTTACAGTAATCACATATGGTTCGTTTGACCTTTTTCATGAGGGCCATTATCGTTTGCTGCAGCGGGCAAAGGCTCTGGGAGATTACTTGATAGTCGGGGTAACAACCGAAAGTTATGATGAGCATCGAGGCAAATTGAATATTGTTGACTCACTAATAGAGCGTATTGACAATGTCCGCAAAACCGGCTTTGCCGATAAGATAATTATTGAAGAAAGCGTAGGCCAGAAAGTGCGGGATATCCAGAAGTATAATGTGGATATTTTTGTTGTGGGTTCCGACTGGACCGGAAAATTTGATTATCTGAAGGAATACTGCGAGGTAGTCTACCTGGAAAGGACCAAAAATATATCCAGTACTATGCTTCGAGCTAAAAACTATCCTATTCTCCGCATGGGCATTATCGGCACGGGCCGGATAGCAGCGCGTTTTATGCCGGAAGCAAAACAGGTAAGCGGCCTGAATGTACAGTGCGTATATAATCCTAATCCGGAAAGTTCCAAAAAATTTGCTGATCAGTGGGACGTGGATATTAACCAGGATCTGGATACAATGTTAAAAAGTGTGGATGCCGTGTATATAGCTTCCCCTCATGAAACTCACCATGAATATGCAAAGAGGGCACTTGAACGGGGTTTACATGTGCTTTGTGAAAAACCGCTGGCTCTAAAGAAGAGTCAGGCGGAGGAATTATTTGTACTGGCCGAGGATCAAGGGCTGGTACTTATGGAAGCGATAAAAACAGCTTATTGCCCGGGATTTAATCAGATGCTGGGTATAGCGCTTAGTGGCGTGATTGGAAATATTCGAGATGTCGAGGCCTGTTTTACCAAACTGGAAGATCCATTAAGTAGAGAATTAACAGATTTGAAATATGGCGGCAGTTTTACTGAGCTGGCCAGTTATACGCTGTTGCCAATAATCAAGTTGCTGGGATGTAATTACCAGGATATTTGTTTCTCGACAATCAAAGGGAAAAATGGGCTGGATTTGTATACGAAGGCTTTTTTTAAATATCCAAATGCAATGGCCACTGCAAAATGCGGCCTTGGGGTGAAATCGGAAGGTCAGTTAATAATCTCCGGAACAGCCGGATATATCGTTGTGGACGCACCATGGTGGAAGACCAAAAGCTTTGAGGTACGGTATGAAAACCCGGATGAGGTTGAAAAATACTCCTCGCGTTTTATTGGGGATGGACTCAGGTACGAGATCAGCGACTTTGTATCCATGATTAATGGCAACAAGAAAAGTGCTTTTAAGTTGACACCTGCAGAATCCATTGCTATGGCAGGAATTATGGAGCGCTTTTTGGAAGAGATGAGGGACACATGAGGATTTGGGCTCACAGAGGATGTAGTTTACGTTTTCCCGAAAATACATTAACCGCTTTTGAAGCTGCCAGTAAAATTGAAGGTCTGGCCGGTATAGAGTTGGATGTCCAATTTACATCAGATAAAGAAATTGTGGTTTGTCATGATGAAAAAGTTGATCGGACTACAGATGGAATAGGAAAAATCCAATCTTTTTCACTCAAGGAACTTAAAAAATTAAAAATAGCAATGCCAGACAACTCCTTTACATCGATTCCAACGATTCGGGAGGTGTTGGATTTGCTTGAATCCCGGCTGAGAGAAGGACTCCTTCTTAATATTGAATTGAAAACTAATATCATCCGTTATCAAGGCCTTGAGCAGAAGTTATTGGCTGAGATCGAACGTAGGGGCCTGAATGAAAGCATAGTGTACTCATCTTTCTGGTCGGATTCTGTGAAATTAGTGAAAGAGATTAATCCGGCGGCAAAGACAGGAATGCTTGCTGGAATACTCAGCGAATGTATGAGGTGGGCTGAAAGGAATAATGCGGACGCGCTGCATCCCCATATTTCGGGATTAGATTTGTCACCCGATGTTTTGGCGGGGAAGGTTGTCAGAGTTTGGAATAGCGAACCATTATTTCCCGAAAAACCATGGAAGCAGCCGTTAGAATTGGCCAGATTATCCGCTCTAGGTGTCACTGATGTGTTTACTAACGAACCGGAGAGGTATTTACAACATGGTTGAGCAAAAAGTAGCATATCATTTGTCTGCGGAAGAACTGCGACAGGTCCAGATGATTGAACTTGAAATCCTATTGGAAATCGATCGTATCTGTAAAAAATTCGGAATAAAATATTGTATTATTGCCGGTACACTTCTAGGGGCGGTTCGACACGGGGGGTTCATTCCCTGGGATGATGACGTGGATATTGCACTTTTGCGACCAGAATATGAAAAGTTTCGACTAGCCTGTGAAACGGAACTGGACACAGAACGTTTTTATTTTCAGGATCATAGAAATACGCCCGGATATCGTTGGGGATACGGAAAAGTCCGGCGAAAGGACACGAAATTTGTTCGCTTGAACCAGGAACATATGCCCTATGAACAAGGCGTCTTTATAGACGTCTTTCCGTTGGACAATGTACCAGATGGAAAAATCGTCAGAACTATTCGTAATTTTCAGTGTTTTCTCTATCGTAAAGCTTTCTGGTCTGCAGTAGGGTGTTTTGCGGAAAAAAACAAATTTAAACGTTTTGTATATCATCTTTTATATAAAATTCCTGAGCAAAAACTTTATGCACACTTTGATAATTTCGTAAAAAAATGTAATCATAATCAAACAAAATGGGTCCGAATTCTTACTTTTCCAACACCTAATAAAGAGTATGGGTATTTACGGCGATGGTATGAGAATTTAGCCAGTTTTAGTTTCGAAGGTCAGAGCTTTCCCGGGATAAGGGATTATGATGAATATTTATCTTTTAAATTTGGAGATTATATGCAACTACCACCAAAAGACAGGCGGAAAGTACACCTGGTGTCCGAGGTAATGCTATTAGGAAATTGTTTTCTTAAGAATAATATTTCTGAGGATAAAAAACTTAGGAGTAAGGTTTGAAGTGAAGAAAATAAAAGTATTACAGGTTCCTATTAGAAACTCTAGAGGCGGAATTACTCATTATGCGATGAACAATTGGGAACATATTGATAAAAACAGATTTCAGTTTGACTATGTAACTTTCAGTAAAAAGCTTGATTTTGAAACTGAAATTACTTCGCAGGGCTGTAAGGTACATTATGTTTCCTGTTATGCAGAAGAAAATGAAAAACAATTTATTAAAGAAATGAATGCTATTTTATGTCAGGGATACGATGTAGTGCATATACACACATCGTATTGGAAAAGCTTTTTGATTGAGCAACTTGCTATTAAAAATAATATATTTAAAATTATTGTTCACGCGCATAGTACGATGATAGACGAGCATGACGACAAAAAAAGGCAGGAGGCTTTACGTCTGCATGAAAAACGCAAGAAAGAATTTAATACTTCAATGGCAACCCACTTCTGCGCATGTTCAAGGCTTGCTGCGGATTGGCTTTTCGGACCCCAGATACCACGTGAACAGATAAAAATATTGCCAAATGCCATAGACGTGAATAAATTTCAATATGATATTCGTATAAGGGAAATATATCGCAAAAAACTTGGAATTGAAAATAGCTTTGTGGTTGGCCATGTGGGCAGAATGGTGTATCAGAAAAATCACGAGTTTCTATTAAATGCATTTAGTGAAGTAATAAAGCAAGTAGAAAACGCAGTTTTACTTCTTGTAGGTGATGGTGTTCTTGAGGAAAATATCAGAACACAAGCGTACAAAATGGGGCTTGATAGCAAAGTAATTTTTCTTGGGAAACGCAATGACACGGAAAATCTGTATCAGGCCATGGATGTTTTTTGTCTGCCCTCAAGGTTTGAAGGCCTTCCAATAGTTTTAATTGAAGCGCAGACAGCGGGATTAAAATGTATAACAAGTGTAAGTGTGACCAATGAAGCTAAGGTGACTAATAATATTGAGCTTTTACCGCTTGAGGCGAAGATATGGAGTAATAAGATAATAGACTTGTCACACGGATATATAAGAAGAAATATGAACCACGAAATAGCGCGCTCAGGATATAATATAAATGTTCAAATAAAAGAGCTAGAAAGGTATTATGAAGATTAATAGTTTTCCATGAGTAAGTTATCTTTGTAGTTCATTTTTTCAAGGTATATTTGTATGTGTATAGTTTAGAGGGGGAGTTGGTCAGACTGACTTCAAATAAGGTATTACAATCGTTTTTACTTCGACTTAGTAAGATCTCACATTTCCATCAAATTTTTATTTATGGCATAGGCTCATTTGGAACATTTTGGGCAAGGTGTTTAATTAAACACAACATTAAATTTGATGGCTTTATCGAGACCAGTATTAATGATATAGAAAATGAAACATATATGGGGAAGAAAGTTTATTGCATCTCTGATATACCACTCACTGGATGGTTCTTAATTTCATCTTTGCGATATAAGGATGAAATGGTGAAAAATTTAATGAGTCGAGGAGTCCCAGAGGAACGCATTATCTCATTTCCTGACTATACCATGATATGTGATGTTATTGTTGATGTTCTTGAACCTCAACAATATTCGGCAAAAATAAGAAGGTTTAAAAACATTCATCAAGGAGAAAGATGTTTTATAATCGGTAATGGCCCGAGTTTACAAATTAAAGATTTAGAGAATCTTAGAGGTTCAATAACTATGTGTTGTAATAATATGTTCCAAGTGTTTGATAAGACAGCTTGGCGTCCAACCTATTACTTTGTGTCAGATTTAGATCTTTCAAAAAAGTTGTTTCCAAAGAAAGCTAACATAGCCTTTTTATGCTCATGCTGCAAAGCTGTGTTTACGGGCATTTGGGGGAATCTTTATCAATATAGAGATGATCCTAATCTATCTAATTTGTATTTTTTTACTGAACGATTATTGTGGGATGATAGACCACCTTTTTCAGAGGATGTTTCTGAAGTGACTTATGGTTGCTACACGGTAATATATAATATGTTGCAATTCGCAGCTTATATGGGCTTTCGTGAAATATTTCTGATTGGTGTAGATCATAATTTTACATCCATAGTGAGGGATGATGGATCGGTTCTAAAATTTAATCAAATCGAAAGAAATCATGCGGAGTTTATGGACGATCATCAACCTGAAGATATAGTTAAATTTCCTCATGTGGAAAAAATGGAAAAGGCTTACTTGGCGGCTCGTGATTATGCACAAGCTAATGGAATAAAAATTTATAATGCTACTCGTGGGGGAAAACTTGAAATATTTGAGCGTGTGGATTTTGACAGGCTATTTCAATAGATGATGAATAGGGTTTGTATGAAAGGGATTATTAAATGAAAGTAGTAGCTTTTATTCCAATCAAATTAAATAACCAACGCCTTCCGGGCAAAAATACGATGATCTTAAATGATCGCCCCTTATGTGAGTATATTTTTAATACAATTGCTGATATTGATTCTATTGACGAGAAATATGTGTATTGCAGTGATGAATCAATCTGTCGATACATACCGGGCGGTTTGCGGTTCCTAAAAAGAGATCCATATTTGGACGGTTTTCACATTAAAGGACTGGAAATTATCGAGCACTTTGTCCGAGATGTGGATGCAGACATTTATGTGTTGACACATGCGACTCAGCCATTTACGAAAAAGGAATCCATTGAACATGCGATTAAACAAGTAAAGAGCGGAAAATATGATTCTGCTTTTTCGGTTGTAGAAATCCAAGATTATTGTTGGTATCAAGGAAGACCACTCAATTATGATATGAAGGATATTGTAACTACGCAAAATCTTGAACCAATTTATATGGAGACAGGTAACTTCTTTATATTTAGGAAAGAAATATTTACCCAGCTACACCAAAGAATCGGTGAAGAACCCTACATACATGTTGTTGATCGATTTGAAGCCGTAGATATAGATGAACGTGTTGACTTTGAATTTGCTGAGGCAGTGTTAGAGTATTTGAAAAGAAGCCAAACTGGAGGTATTTGAAATGGCAAAAGTCAAAATTTTGGATTGCACATTGCGAGATGGTGGACGAATAATAAATTGTGCTTTTCCAGATGCTCATATACGTGGTATTGCTGCCGGGCTGACAGATGCTAAGATTGATTATGTTGAAATGGGATTTCTGCGGGGAAATATAGAGTATTCAGGAAATAGTACAATGTTTACGCAATTGAATCAGATAGATTGCTTTATACCAGAAAATCGAGGAAAAACTGAGTATTTAATTTTTTCCGATTATGGAAAGCAGTATGGAATGTGGGATTTTTCGAAGATAGTTCCTAGAAATAAAAGTAAGATAGATGGGTTTCGCATAGCATACCGAAAAGAACAATTGCAGGAAGTACAGGAACTATTTCATATTATTCAAGAGAACGGTTATAAACTTTTTGTGCAATGTGTAGAGTCAATGAATTATTCGGATTTTGAGATGCTGCAAGCAATTGAGGTCATGAATGAAATTAGGCCTTATGCATTTAGTATTGTAGATACATTTGGTGCAATGTATAAAGATGACGTTCTTCGATTTTTTAATCTCTTGCAGAATAATTTGGATGAAGATATAGCTATTGATTTTCATTCGCATAATAATATGCAATTGTCATTTTCTTTTGCACAGGAAATAGTCGAGGCCAATAATGGACGACGAGAATTAATCATTGATAGCACCCTTGAAGGTTGCGGGCGCGGGGCAGGTAACCTCAACACGGAGTTAATTGTGGATTACCTCAATCGCAAGCAAAATGGTCGCTATGATATGGACATAATTTTAGATACTCTGGATGAATATCTAAGCGGACTTCGCCAGAAATATAGATGGGGATATAATGTTCCGGCTTTCATGTCAGGTATTTACAGTGCCCACCCGAATAATGTTGAATACCTGACAAAAAAACATCGGTTAGCAACCAAAGACATACGCCATATCCTTGCAATGATCGATTCAAAGGAAAGAAAAACATATAATTATGACAATATTGAAAATTTATATGTGGAGTATTTTAGCAAAGAGGTTAATGATAAAGAGGCTCTGGAAAAATTACGAAATGAATTTAGGAACCGTGATATCTTAGTTCTTGTACCTGGTCTGTCCTTGAAAAGTGAATGGAAAAAAATAGAGGAATCAATCAATAAGCGAGATCCCCTTATTATTAGCGTAAACTACTTGCCGCATTTTAATGGAGATGTTTATACTTTTTTTGGCAATCAACGTCGCTATGACCGATGCTTATCTGGATTAAATGCTGATAGGACAATTATAACATCCAATGTTTCAGGCTCAAAAACTGGGATGGCGGTCATCAATTTTAATCGTGTAATCGATAGGAGTCTTAAATATTTCGATAATTCGGTTGTGATGTTATTTAATTTATTGAGAAAATTAGGTGTTAAACGCTTTATGGTTGCTGGTCTAGATGGTTATGATACTGAACAGACATATACTCAATATGAAGAAGATAAAGGTTTAGGTAAGCAGAATTGTGATTATAAAGATGTAAATGAAGATATACGAAAATTTTTAAAGAAATATGTAAAGTCCTTACCGGAAGGTGGGAAGATAACGAATCTGACAGGCGGACAATTTGAAGAGATATTCTCTGGAAAGAGTGAAAAATAATGAAAAATCCGATTTGGGGAGCTGGTGGGGGTGGTCAAGAGGCGTTGGAGTTTTACTTATCAGATGGCTCAACGGAATTCATGTATTAAATTAAATACTCAGCTTGGTTGCATTTAGGCTGCCAATATTGGACCTATTAAGCATTGCAATTATTAAGACAATATAAGGGAGGGTATGGTAGTTAAGTGAAATATATGAAGTGTCAGATATGCAGCAATGAAGATATTTCTACGATTTATGATGGTCAGATTCGCGATGGCGGAATTGGGCGTTACACTGACATAAATGTGAATATGTATCAATGCCAGGAATGTGGTGTGATTTGGCATAATTTAAGGGAACGTGACCTCGATGAGTACTATAGTAGCGAAGATTACCGCCAGGAATTAGAAGGAACATCTTCTGAAAATGATTTTTACCGCATTCATGATGGAGAGACCCTAGATAAGCTTTATTACACCGGGACAACAGTTTTTCGTGACAAGATAGTTGCAGATTTAGGATGCGCAGCAGGTGCATTCTTAGACTCCATATCTGGCATGGCGAAGACAGTTATTGGGATTGAACCATCAAATGTTTATCAGACTGCATTAAAGAAAAAGGGATATTGTACATTTGCCTATGCTTCTGATGCAATACAGGAATATGGTGGCAAAGTGGATGTATTGACATCTTTCGATGTTATAGAACATGTTTCAGATCCACTAACGTTCCTTAAGGAAGTACATGCCCTTTTGAGAGAAAAGGGAAAAGCGATTATAGGGACGCCAACAGATGCGCCGGTGATGAGGGCTATGTTAGGACAAATATATGAGAAGGAATTATTGTTCAGTACACAACATCTTTGGGTTTTTAATCAGAAAAGTCTGATGTTACTGGCTAAAAAAGCAGGATTTAGAAAAGCAAGTGTAAGGTATTTCCAGAGATATGGCTTAGGAAATGCTTTGAGCTGGTTGAAATATCGCCAGCCTAAAGGGAATGTAAGCTATAGTTTTATTACCGATACAATGGATATTGTATGGAAGAAAGAATTAGAGGCACAGGGGTTAAGTGACTATATTGTTTTAAACGTGGAGAGATGATATGCATAATAATAAAAATAATAGAGTCCAGCTTATTGCTATAGATGTTGATGGTACACTGACAGATGGTGGAATTTATTATACTGAAAATGGAGAAGAATTCAAAAAGTTTTCGGTTAAAGATGGTTTAGGTATTAACCTTGCACATGATGCTGGTATTGAAATACTTGTAATAACCGGTCGAAAGAGTCAAATTGTGTCTAGGAGAATGAGAGAACTAAAGGTTGATTACATAGTACAAGGTGTCGAAAATAAGGCTAAGTTTCTAGAAAACTTTTTAAAAGAAAAGAGTATTTCACCAAAGAATGTTTGTTATATCGGCGATGATCTAAATGATCTTGATGCAATGAAGTTATGTTTTTTTAAGTGCTGTCCTGCAGATGCAGTAGATGAAGTGAAGCTTGTTGTGGATTTTATAAGTTGCAAAAATGGGGGATACGGAGCAGTACGGGAGTGCATTGAATGGTTAATAAAAGTAGCTATGAGGTGAACAATTGTGCAACCAAAGGTGTCAATTATAATAACAGCATATAACATAGAAAAATACCTTTCCCAATGCCTTGATAGTGTAACTGCTCAAACGTTGAAAGAAATTGAAATTATTTGTGTTAATGATGGTTCTACGGATTCGAGCGGAGAAATTATTAATACCTTTGCTAAAAATGATAAGCGTATAATTGTTGTACATCAAGCCAATAGGGGATTGGTAAATGCGCGAAAAGTGGGACTGAGGTATGCAAATGCGGAATATGTGGGATATGTTGATGGTGATGACTGGATCCGTTCGGATATGTACGAAAAATTATATTCAGCAGCAATAAGAAGCAATGCGGACATTGTTTCATGCGGATACTATAGAGAGTATGATAATGAAATTATTATAGAGCGTGATCAATTAGGTGAGGGATACTACTCTAAGAATCAGATGGAGCAATTTGTTTACCCTTTTATGTTTCACTGTAACGAATTAGAGTATAATAGTATTCTGGATCGGAAAGTTACAGCTTCAATTTGGAGTAAGCTATTTCGTCGATCAAAATTAATGAATCATCAAATGCCTGTTGATGAAAAAATCACATTTGGTGAGGATAGTGCTGTTGTATATCCATATCTGCTTGACTCAGACGTATTATTTGTTTTAAACGAATGCTTGTATCATTATAGAAGCAGGCGAACAGGTTCTATAATGAATTCATCTAATTTGAATTTTTTCCGAAGTATAGATGCGTTGTATTCTTATTTATATAAAACCTTTATGAATAGTGACTATGCTGAAATTATGATACCTCAATTAAATGCGTATATTGATCGAAAGATATTCACAGCTTCCAAATATTTATTTGGGTCAGAGGCTTATTTACAAACAAAATCTTATATACTGCCGTTTGATGAGATTGAGAAAGGAGACAGAATTATTATATATGCAGCAGGTCAGGTAGGTTGTTATTATTATAGACAAGCAGTAACTTTGTCGTGTTTTTCCAAAGTCTTATGGGTCGATAAAGATGCTGAAAAATACCGGAAGCTGGGGTTTCCAGTTCAGGACATCGAAAGTATATCTGGCTCTGTTTATGATAAGCTCATCATAGCGGTTGAGCGTGAACAATTAGCAAATCACATAAAGAAGGAATTGCTCCAACTTGGAGTGCCGGAAGAAAAAATAATTTGGAAGAATCCTATGCTTAAAACCGTTTGAACTTATAGATAGTTTTGATAATCATTTAATAGTGGGAGATTTACATGAATTCAAAAGTATCGGTTATTATGCCTTCCTTAAATGTTGCACCATATATATCGGAATGCGTCGATAGTGTTATGAGGCAGACTCTCCGGGATATAGAGATTATATGCATTGATGCTGGCTCGACAGATGGCACACTGGATATTTTAAAGCGTTTTGCTGAACGTGATAGCCGTATTCAAGTGCTAAACTCCGACGTAAAGAGTTATGGTTATCAGGTCAATTTAGGGCTAAAAGCTGCAAAGAGTGACTATATTGCCATACTGGAAACAGACGATTTTATTGATGCTAATATGTACGAGCAATTATTACTGATAGCGGAAAGCAATAGAGCTGACTTCGTCAGAGCATACTATTATGATCACAGAAACGGCAAAGACTTCAGGCATGATTTTATGGAAGATATCAGAATAAACACGCTAATTACTGGGATAGAAATAAGAGAAATGTCAAAACTGAGGAGTATTTGGAGTGCCCTCTATAAAAAAGAGTTTTTGGTTAAAAATAATATTGATTTTCTAGAGACTCCAGGAGCATCATTTCAAGATACATCTTTTGCATTTAAAATTGCCGTTTGTGCTCAGCGGGCTTTCTTGACAGATAAAGCTTTTTATCACTATCGCAATGATAATCCTGGATCATCAGTTCATTCCACTGAGAAGGTTTATTGTGTTTGTGATGAAATTAAGGAAGTACAGAGTTTTATTGATAAACGTTTCCCAGAACAAAAGGACATCTATGAACTATTTGCTTCTTTTCGTTTTCGTACTTACTTATGGAATTATAGACGTTTAAAGTATGAATATCAGTGCGAGTTTTTGGATGTTATGCATCAGGAAATGCTTGATGATTGGAATTGCGGGTATTTAGTAAAGTCTAACTTTAAACCACATGAGTGGAGTATAGTTACTGATATTCTTTTTAACAAAGAAATGTTTCTTTGGGAGACATCAAAACTTAAAGTAAATTCATTGAATTCCTGTATATACTCCGAAGCAATATCAGAAGAATTAAGAAAATACAACAATGTTATTATATATGGTGCCGGCATTTATGGAAAACGTATGCTGTCATATTTACGTCGAATAGGTATTGAGGACGAGGCTATAGTATTTGCAGTTTCCAAAGAGGCTAAAAGCATTGTGCATAATAGACCATGCCATTGCATTAAGGATTGGATCAATTTAGCTCACTGTGCTTTGGTTATTATCGCTGTTGAAGGCTTATCACAATTTGAAATGTATGAAAATGCCGTAAAACTTGGTTTTGAAAAAGTCTTAATCATGGATAATACTTTTAAAAACTTGATTATGTCCTATTAGCTATGCTTTGTGCGGATGAATTTTATGCAATGAAAAAAATCACTTATTGTTATAGGCAAGGTCATAAAAGACTAATCTTAACACCGAAAAAAACGATTGTGTTTATGGCAAAATAAAATTGTAGCACTCCGGAAGTAGAAAAATATAGCATTTAAATGGAAAAAGCCATTGCCAGCACCCCTCAAATACACTACCCTTTGAGTTGCGAAGCTTAAAGGGGGTAAA
>JAAYMU010000170.1 GCA_012521215.1 Peptococcaceae bacterium
AAGAAAGAAAAGGATAAACCTAGCCAGGAAAGACTGGCTCATCTGGAAAAAGAGCTTGCAAACTTAAAAGAAGAAAGAAGCAGGCTGGAAGCCCAATTATCGGAAGAGAGAGAAAAACTAAGCAAAATCCAAAAACTGAAAGAAGATATTGACCGTACACGTCTTAACATGGAAGAAGCCCAGCAAAAGCTGGACTACAATAAAGCGGCTGAACTTCAATACGGAGTGTTACCGCAACTGGAAAAAGAACTGTCGGCTATTGAGAAAGTTATTAACGAAAGAAACAATACCTTACTTAGGCAGGAAGTAACAGAACATGATATTGCGGAAACCGTAGCCAAATGGACCGGGATCCCAGTGGCCAAGCTCTTGGAAAGCGAATCCGAAAAACTGGTTTCCATGGAAAAAAATATTGCGCGCCGGGTTATCGGCCAAGAAAAAGCTATTACAGCTGTAGCCGATGCAATCCGTCGGGCTCGAACGGGCTTGCAGGATCCCAACCGCCCGCTGGGTTCCTTCCTGTTTCTGGGACCTACCGGAGTGGGAAAAACGGAGTTGGCTAAAGCTTTAGCTGAGTTCTTATTTGACAATGAACAAGCTTTGATTCGTATCGATATGTCGGAATATATGGAAAAACATTCCGTGGCCCGTCTAATAGGCGCTCCTCCTGGATATGTGGGATATGACGAAGGAGGACAGCTTACGGAAGCGGTAAGGAGAAAGCCTTACTCCATCATACTGCTGGATGAAATTGAAAAAGCTCATAGCGAAGTTTTTAATATCCTGCTGCAACTGCTAGATGACGGAAGATTAACCGACGGCCACGGCAGAGTCGTAAATTTTAGAAACACCGTGGTAATTATGACCAGTAATATTGCGGGATCGGATATTCGTGAGCTCAGTGAAAACAAAGCATCGCCGGCTGAAATCCATAAAGTAGTAGAAGGGGAATTAAATAGGTATTTTCGGCCGGAATTTATCAATAGGCTGGATGAAGTTATTGTCTTTGAACCCTTGCGTCCGGAGGAAATAGCTAAGATAGTAGAAATTCAATTTGAACTACTACAGCAACGTTTAAAAGATAAGGATATTATCTTGTCTTATACCGATAAGGCTCTGGCTAAGATTGCAGAAGAAGGATACGATCCGGTCTTTGGAGCAAGGCCTCTTAAGAGGCTTATTCAGCAGCGCATCCAAAATACCTTGGCCAAAATGATATTACAGGGAGAAATATCCGAAGGTTCAAAAGTTAGCATAGATTATGTAGCGGGACAGGAATACAGCTTTAATGTTGAAACCGCAGCTCCTGAAAAGTAATTGAAAATATTTACTTTTTCCAATGAATAAATTTAAATTTTTGGTATACCCTGAAAATGTATTTACATTGGATGGGAGGTATCGAAAATGCATAACCAAGACGAAATAAAAAAAATATTAGACCAGGGAATGGTTTCCAGGTCTATTATTGAGAGCAAAGTTGCGATGCGCAAGTGCCAATTATATAGTCAAATGGCCCAAGATAAGGAGATTAAAGATTTCTTCCAGAAACAGGCTTCTGCTATGAAAGGAGTAATTGATTATTTTCAAGATAAATTAAGCATGTGATTACTGAAAATAAACAATTATTATTCACAGTTAAGGATATGAAGGGAGAAAAACTAATGAGTAATTTTTCTGACCTTGACATGCTATATGATTATGAAAAAGATACCTCTGCAGCGGCTGCAGGATATATGACCTTTTCCACCAAAGCTTCTGATCCCGATCTAATCACTAGATATATGCAACTAGCTCACGAAGCAGGTAAGGTATCCGAACAGACCAGAAAGCTTATCATCAAAAATGGCGGGATTGCTTAAACTTTGAAAGACAGAAGATAAGAAAGGAAGATAAGAACAGAAGAAAAGACAGGAGAAATTTGACTTTGACTCCTGTCTTCCTTAATTCTCAGTGTTATTATTCCGGACCTACTGTGCAAGCTGCTTCAAAAGATTAGCTGTTTCAATAGCACTGGTAGCAGCGTCGAAGCCTTTATTGCCTGATTTTGTTCCCGCTCTTTCAATCGCTTGTTCAATCGTATCGGTTGTTAGCACCCCAAAAATTATAGGGACACCGGTTGCCAGGCTAACATGGCCGATACCTTTGGCTACTTCACTGCTGACATAATTAAAATGGGGGGTTGCTCCTCTGATAACTGCTCCCAAACAAATAATGGCATCATAGCGTTTCAATTCCGCCATTTTTTTGGCTACTAAGGGGATTTCAAAAGCCCCCGGAGCCCAGGCTAATTCAATATTTTCTTCTTTTGCACCGTGTCTTCTTAAAGCATCCAGTGCTCCGCCGATAAGCTTACTGGTAATAAATTCGTTAAACCTTCCAGCTACAATGGCAAATTTCAAATCCTCGGCCATTAGTTTTCCTTCATAAGTTTTCACTAATCAACAACCCTTTCCTTTGTAGTAAGTTAAAAATAATAAGTTGAAAATAATAAGTTAATACTAAGACAAATACTTATTATTTATTGTCCTGTGAAATCAGTGGGGAGGTTTATTTTACGTGGGTCAAGATATGGCCCATTTTGTCTTTTTTAGTGTTGAGATAGTACTGATTTTCGGGTTTAGGTAAGGCTTCAATAGGAACTCTCTCCACAACCTTGATCCCATAGCCTTCTAAACCGATAATCTTTTTAGGATTATTAGTCATTAAACGGACCTTGGTAATGCCTAGATCGGATAGAATTTGGGCCCCGGTTCCATAGTCACGTAAATCCGGTGGGAAACCAAGAGCCAAATTGGCTTCCACCGTATCTTTGCCTTCTTCCTGAAGTTTATAGGCTTTTAACTTGTTTAAAAGACCTATGCCGCGTCCTTCTTGACGCATGTAAAGCAATACCCCGCGTCCTTCGCGTTCGATCTGCATCAAGGATGCCGTAAGTTGATCTCGGCAGTCGCATCTTCTGGAGAAGAATACATCTCCTGTCAAACATTCGGAGTGCACTCTGACGAGCACAGGCTTGCCATCGGCCACATCTCCTTTAATTAAAGCCAAATGTTCTTTGTTATCTATAAGACTGCGGTAACCAACAGCTTTAAAAAGGCCGTACTCGCTTGGGAAATTAATACTCTCCGTCATTTCAATAAGTTTTTCTGTGCGCCGGCGGTAAAGTATAAGGTCTTTTATGGTAACCATTTTTAGGTTATGCTTTTTTTTGTATTCAACTAAATCCGGGACTCTGGCCATGTTACCGTCATCTTTCATAATTTCACAGAGTACTCCGGCGGGGGTTAAGCCCGCTAGCCGCGCTAAATCTACCGAGGCCTCGGTGTGGCCGGTCCGAACCAGTACTCCACCGTCCTTAGCCTGTAGAGGAAAGATGTGCCCCGGGCGGCGTAGATCTTGTGGTTTGCTGTCGGGGTTTACTAACACTTGAATAGTATGGGCTCGTTCATATGCTGAAATGCCCGTAGTACAAGATGCAGCGTCAACACTTACGGTAAATGCCGTACAATGAGGGTCGGTGTTGTTTTTAACCATTTGATCCAGTTCTAAAAATTCAAGTCTTTCGGAAGTTAAGGAAACACATATTAACCCTCGTCCATGGGTTGCCATAAAGGTAATGGATTCAGGTGTAACTTTTTCGGCGGCCATAACCAGATCGCCTTCGTTTTCCCGGTCTTCATCGTCGACCACAATAACCATTTTACCGGCTTTAATGTCTTCAATAGCTTCTTCGATCGAATCGAATATTTTTTCTTGTTCGCTTGACATAGAAATCACTCCTTTTCTTTCCAATTTACATAAAGCCATGCTCAGCTAAAAAATCCAGTGAGATATCTTTTTTAGTTTCAGTTTGAGCTTTAAGAAATTTTGCTATATATTTGCCGATTATGTCGGTCTCAATATTTACGGTGTCTCCGGGAATTTTAAAGCCTAAAGTCGTATTTTTGGCAGTGTGCGGAATCAAGGATACCGTAAAATAGTCGTTTTCGACGTCTATCAGCGTTAGGGATATCCCATCGATAGCAATTGAACCTTTGGGAATGGAAGTACCGGTAATATTGCTGTCAGCGGCGATTTTATACACTTTAGCAATACCGACATCGTTAATAGCTAAAATTTTTCCTGTGCCATCGATGTGGCCGCTTACTAAGTGGCCTCCCATGCGGGTTTGCAGCTGCAAGGCTCTTTCCAGGTTGACCAGGGAGTTTTGCTTTAATTGCTGCAAATTTGTTTTGGCTAAGGTTTCATACATTATATCTACGGCGAAGGTGTCCGTGGAAAGGGTGGTAACGGTCAAACAAACGCCGTTGACAGCAATGCTGTCTCCGATTTGAGTTTCTTCCAACACTTTATCTGCTTTAATTATTAATCGGGCTGAATCTTTAAGAGTATCCAGTCTCTGTACGCTTCCTAATTCTTCTATAATTCCTGTAAACAAATTTAATCACTTCCACTAAAAGTATCTTTTGTATTATTCACATAGCCCGTAATTTTATAATTTCCCCCAATCTCACTTATCTCTAAATTATCTAACTGGACTGCTTCCGACATTTGAGACAGTTTTAAACCGGAAATAGGAGATGGGCCATCACCAGCGATTTTAGGGGCTATAAAGAATTCAATTTTGTCGATAAGTTTTTCAGTTAACATTTTACCGGCTAGGGTGCCGCCACCTTCCAGCAGGATACTGTTCCAGCCATGGGCTGCAATATCTCGGAGCAGTAAGCGAAGGGGTACATATCGTTCCGTGTCGTACTGCCAGACCTTAACATTGGGCATTGCTTTTAGCCGTTCCTGTTTCTTGGGATCTGCAGCCTGACTGGCGGCAATAATACAGAGGCCATGTTGGGGATTAAGCACTTTAGAGTCCAGGGGCAAAGAGAGGGTTGCATCCACAATAAGTCTCACCGGATTCTTCCCGCCTTCTACATGGCGGCAGGTTAATAAGGGGTTATCCTGAATTACCGTTCTGCTCCCCACCATAATAACGTCGTAAGTGTTTCTTAAATGGTGGACATATTGTCGGGCTTCAGGGGAGGAGATCCATTTAGAATCTCCGGAAGCTACTGCTGTTTTGCCGTCCAGGGTTAAGGCGCACTTATAGAGAACAAAGGGCATTTTTTGGGTAACCGCTTTAATAAAAGCCTCATTGATTTTTTGAGCCTTATCCTTTAAAATTCCTGCTTCAACGGTAATTCCCGCTTCTTGAAGCTTCTTAAGGCCTTGTCCGTTAACCAATGGGTTAGGGTCAGTCAAAGCGATGCATACTCGCTTGACCCCGGCTTTAATTAAAGCATCGGTGCAGGGGGGAGTACGACCATAATGAGAGCAGGGCTCCAAAGTTACATAAACATCAGCACCTTGGGCCTTCTGTCCGGCGGCTTTTAAAGCGTGGATTTCCGCATGGGGGGTTCCTGCTTGCAAATGATAACCTTCGCCTACAATCTCTCCGTTCTTGACAATAACACAGCCGACCAAGGGATTAGGACTGGTTCGACCGGCCGCCAGCAGAGAAAGGTCCAAAGCTCTCTGCATATATATTTTATCTATTGCCTTGCTTTCCATTTAAAACCTCCCTAACCAATAATCAAAACCCCAAAATAAAAACCCGGAGTACTCCGGGTTTTAACAAACAAATAAAACTGTGTTGCATCTAAAGCATGCACTTATCTCTTCCCATCCAGACTTTAACTGTCGGCTTCGTAATTTCAACGAATCAGCCTTAAGGCTCGCGGGCTTTTACCGCCGGTAAGGAATTACACCTGTCCCCAGAGTAATATTAAGTTTAAAAAATTATTATAAAAATGATGGTTCATAAATATAATACTTCATTACCCATAATAATGCAACCTATAGGAAAGAGTTGGAAGGAAAGAGGGTGGGAGCAAGAATACCAATCCCTTAGGCAGGGGGCTTAAAGTCTTGTTTTAACAGCCCAAGTATAATGGCATCGTAATATTGACCATCAACATAGTAGGCTTCTCTTAAGTTTCCCTCGATAACAAATCCTAGTTTTTGGTAGCAGCATAAGGCCCGCTGATTTTTTTGCCAGGTTTCTGCAGTTAAGCGCCGAAAGTTCCAATGATCAAAAAGATAGTGGATAAAAACGGACAAAGCATCAGTGCCATAACCTTTATTCCAGTGTTCTTTACAGCCTATGCCTATATAGATGCGGGCGGAACGGGCTGAAATATTAACCTGGTCAAAGCCGATAGAGCCAATTAACTGACCTTTAAGATCGGTTAGAGCATAACGATGCTCATCTTCCTCATACATCATTCTTTCAATTTCTTCCCGTCTAAGCATAGTCACCGGTGGCCAACTACCGCTTACCCAGTAGCAATATTCGGGATCCTTATACCAGTCATATAAGCTATCCAGATCATCCGGTTCGAGAGGACGTAGGCAGGTTTGTTTCCCTTTTAACATTTTAACCCCCAATCCAGTTTTTGAAAAAACCAGGATTTAAAAGTAGTAAAATCCTTATGTGTAGTAAGCCTTATGTTAATAAAGCTTGGGCAATTAATTTATCGAACTTCCTAATGTCTACTCCTTTTTTAAGATTAACTTTTATATGCCCGGCCCTGGTCCAAAGTTCAACTTCCGCGTTTAGATCCAACGTCCCGGCATTTTCTGAAGACCACATGTTAATTGAAGAGTATGGTAAAGAGTAGATTTCTACTTTTCGGCCGGTGATTCCCTGAGCATCTCTGACTATTAGTCTTTTATTTGTAAAAATTGCACTATCCCTTATTGTCTTATAGGCTGCAATTGCTTCTTCTCCGTCTACTAAGAGGTCGTCAACATCTTTCGGTATAGGGCATTCGCTGACAAAGGTCCAGGAAAGCAAATTTGATGTTTCCGGCATTTGATTACCTCCTTTATGGTATTCTTAATATTCGACTATAAGTTGCCTATATCCTTTATTGTTCAATTCATTTTGCAATATTATACCATTGTTATTTTTTAAAAATACAAAAAACCACGGGAATTACCAATCCCGTGGTTTAATTGCTTAGATGGTCGGGGCGACAGGATTTGAACCTGCGACCTCACGGTCCCGAACCGTGCACTCTACCAAACTGAGCCACGCCCCGTGTTTAAGGACAAATTAAATCATAGCAAAACAGCTAAGTGATGTCAAGGTAGGTTTTTAATCAGCATAGTTCTTAGTTCGAAAAATACTAGAAAATTTAGAAATTTTTATACAAAAAATAATGAATTGTCAGTAGAATAAATTTTAGGGTAGGAAATATTGAGAAAATGTCGAATGAAGATATTAACGGGCATTTTACTTTATTTGATTAAGGAGTTAAAGAATGAAGCGCTTATCAGAAGTGTTTGATGCCACCTTGCGTGCGGTTGAGAAGGGCAAAGAAGAAATATTTAACATATATGAAACCACGAAAGCGGAAAGCCAACGCTTGGAAAAGGAATTAGCTTTTTTAAATATAGAATTAAGTGACACCATTAAAAAAGTTGATTTACAGTATAAAAAAGAAAAACATATGCGTCAAAAACTTTTAGAGGTTAATAAAAACTTTCAAATATATAATGAGCAGCAAATGATGGATGCTTATGCGGAAGCAAAAGATTCACAGTTAGAGTTAAAGCTTTTACAGTCTAAAGAGTTGCAGCTGCGGGCAAGGAGGGATGAAATAGAAAGATCACTAAAAAATCTGGAAGAAACAGTAAAACAAGCGGAAAACTTGATTAACCAAATTAGCCTGGCCATAAGCCTTCTGAGAGACGGGATAACAGAGATTTCACAGTGTTTCAGTGATGATCAAAATAAAGAAATTGCTTTGCGTATTATGAAAGCACAGGAAGAGGAAAGACGTAGGGTAGCCAGAGAGGTTCATGACGGCCCGGCTCAAAGCCTTGCCAATATTGTCTTAAGGTTAGAGATTGTTGAGAAACTTTTAAAGTTCGACTATGACAAAGTTATTGAGGAACTACAAGATCTAAAATGCCTGGTAAGAAACAATTTGAAGGATATTCGCAGAATAATCTTTGACCTTAGGCCAATTAATTTAGACCACCAGGGGATTGTTGATGCTATCAGGAATTATATTGTAAATTATCAAAGAACATATGGCATTAGTTGCCAAATATTAATTGAAGGCCAAGACAAGCGATTAACTCCTTCCGTTAAGCTTGCTTTGTTTAGATTGGTGCAAGAAGGACTGACCAATGTGGCCAAACATGCGGAGTCACCGAAAGTGGATTTAAATCTTGTGTTTCTTGAGGAAAAGGTAGTGGGTAAAATTATTGACTATGGTAAGGGATTTGACCCCAAAGAAGTTCTTGAAAACCCTGGTGAACACTTTGGGCTAGTAGGAATTCGCGAAAGAGTGGAGATGTTTTCCGGTAAATTTTCTCTTAATTCTGTGAAGGGAAAAGGAACTGTTTTTGAATTTGAACTACCATACTCTAAATAGGGGAGGTATCACAATGATTAGAGTTGTTATTGCTGACGACCATCCTTTACTGAGGGAGGGATTAAGGAGAATTCTGGAATTTGAAGAAGGTATCCAGGTTGTGGCTGAAGTCGGCGATGTGCAGGGAGCTATTAATATTTCCAGAACTCATGAATTTGATATTCTGCTAATGGATTTGAACATGCCCGGAGTCAATGGTCTGGATGCCTGCCGGGTAATTCGTCGGGAAAAACCCGATATCGGTATTATCGTCTTAACTGTGGATGATTCTGATGATAAGATATTGCAGGTTTTGCAGCTGGGGGTTGCAGGATATCTGCTTAAAGACGTAGAACCGAAAACATTAGTGGATTCTATTCGTAAAGTTTATGCTGGAGAACCCATTTTAGCTCCGGCTGTGACCGGAAAACTTCTTGGCCAGCTTTCCGGATCCAGGCAGGCGAAAAATAATTTTGGTCTGAGTAATAGGGAGTTGGAGATTCTTACCTATGTAGTCCGAGGCGCTTCCAATAAGGACATTGGGATTTCTTTATTTATTAGCGAGAAAACAGTTAAAAATCATTTGTCCAATATTTTCCGCAAATTGGGAGTTGAGGACCGCACCCAGGCAGCTTTAAAAGCAGTAAAGACCAAACTGGTCTATTTAGAATAAGATGACAATAGAATATTTAAATACTATCTAATTTAAGGAGATTATATGAAAATACATTTTTACGGCGCTTGTGAAATGGTAACCGGTTCTTGTTTTATCTTAGAGACAGAGGATTTCCGGTTACTTGTGGATTGTGGTCTGTTTCAGGGCTCAAAAATCGTCAAGGAGTTAAATTACGGGGAATTTAGATTTGATCCCCGAACCATTGATGCTGTCATTTTGACTCATGCTCATACTGACCATAGCGGTCTTATTCCTAAATTGATTAACAAAGGATTTTCCGGCCCGATATATGCTACTCGGGAAACAACTGAATTATGTGCGATCATGCTTCCGGACAGCGGCTATATACAGGAAATGGAGGTAGAGAGGAAAAACCGTAAACTGGCCAGGGCCAATGCTCCTCTTTTAACTCCAATCTATACTGCGGAAGATGGGCATAAGGCCATAGATTCTTTCATTCCCGTTAATTATGGCGAAAGTTTATTGTTAAACAAAAACATAAAGGCAGAATTTCATGATGCCGGGCATATTTTGGGGTCGGCCCATGTTTTGATTGAAATCACAGAAGGGACAAGGAAAACTAAAGTTTTATTTTCCGGCGATGTTGGTTCATCTGACCAACCCTATATTGAAGACCCGTCCATTATAGATCAGGCTGATATTATTATTATAGAAACCACCTATGGCGGCCGGGTCCGCGAGGGTAAAACCAATAGGTTGGAGCTTTTGGCAGAGGCAATCAATGATGGTTATAGCAAAGGCGGTAAAATAATTATTCCGGCTTTTGCTGTGGAGCGTACTCAAGACCTGCTTTATTATCTGAACATCTTACAACTCGAGAAAAAAATTCCCGTATTGCCTATTTATATAGACAGCCCCTTAGCAGTTGCCGCCACTAAAGTATTTACTCGCAATACTCATAATTTTGATGAGGAAACAACAGGACTTATTGAAGACGGTAACAATCCCTTAACCATGGAAAATCTAAAGTTTAGTGTAACAACTGCTGATTCCATTGCCTTAAACAATTCAGAAGAACCGGCTATTATTATTTCTGCCAGCGGCATGGCTGATGCCGGTAGGATTAAACATCACCTGAAACATAATTTATGGCGTTCTAATGCCACGGTAATTTTTGTCGGCTACCAGGCCGAAGGATCGTTGGGTCGCAGACTAATCGATGGGGCGACCGAAGTAACTATTCACGGAGAAAGAATATGCGTAAATGCTAACATTGTTAATTTACTTGGTTTTTCGGGACATGCTGATCGCAATGAACTTTTAGATTGGGTAAAAAAAGCGGGCAGTCATGCCCATAGTATTGTACTGGTTCATGGTGAATCAGAGTCTATCCAAAGTTTTGCGCAAGTTATTGAACAGGAATTAGGAAAGAAAGCGATTATTCCTGAATTAGGTGAACAAATAGAATTCAAACCGGATGAAATTATCAGGATTAAGCCTGAAGTTCCATGGCTTGAAGAAATTGCGAATAAATTAGCACTTCAAACTCAAGCCAGCCAAGACGCGGTCTGTAAACTGGAAGACAGCAAAAGGAGAAAAACTACTACTTCTAAAGATGTTTCGCCTACTGATATTGACAATGCTTATAAAAATTTACGTAAGGCCCTTAAATCAATTGTGAATAAAGCCAAAAAAGAAAAAGATTATTCTTATCTTATGGAGATGTTTGCCCGCTTGGAAAAAATCTTGCAAGAATCATTTTATAAATAAAAGCCTGGTCTTATATCCAGGCATACTCCGAAGTTTGGCGTTTAATACCTGCCAGGAAACGCATCATTTCTTCCCGTCTTTTGACTGCGATCCTCCGGCCGGACTTGGTATATATCTTTTTGGGTAAAGCCTCAGCTAAAGTTTGGATTCGGACTAGAGCTTCCTCCGGCCCGGGCAGCAATTCATCGTAACCAATCAGACTAAAAATTTTCATTAAACCGATATTCCCAAGGTTATCCAAAATATTGGCATCCCTCAAGTATACGGCTTCATCGCTGTTCCCGGGCTCGGAATAATACATATGCAGTTCAATAGCCTCCAGGATTTTTGATAGCTTGTCAGGTGCCAGATTGTATTTCTTTAGTATATTCATGGCTATGCCTTTGGAGCGAAGGGCATGATCAACATTAGGGAGGGCGTATACAGGGTATTTGCCTACGTCATGAAGCATTGAAGCTATGTAAAGTATTTCATCATCCAGAGTTAAATGGGGAGATAATTCTTTAGCCAGATGATATATTCGTTGGCAATGTTTCCAGCCGATGGCCGGGTGAGCTTCAGATCTATGAAGGATATTATACAGTTCTTTTGTAATGTCCATTTAAGAGGCACCACCTTTCATAAAGAATATACGGCATGAGACTCCGAAGTCCTTTACAGTAATTGGAAAACATGTCGCCAAGGTTTTGGATTATGTGACAGAATGATTATTGATTTCCCTCTTTTCTTGCCTGGATCTGTATTATAATATTAATTACGATAAACTATTTGAGGTGGTATTGTGCCGGCTAACAATCTTTACGGGGGCTTTACTCAAGCTCTTTTCTTTTCAGGTTCCGTATCTGTGCCCGCCTTTTTATTAAATAATTATCATAGACTTGGCCTATCGGATCGGGAAATGATGTTGTTTATTCATATTATCCATGAGGCTTCTGAAAATAAAGATAACATAGATCTACCAAAGAGAATAAGCAAAAAAATGGGGCTATCTCTTTTAGAATTGAATGCCCTGATCGATAGCCTCCAAGATAGGGGTTTGCTAAAAATTAACCACGATGCAAAAAATAAGGAACCTCAACATAATTTCTATTTTGACTTAAGCGGACTCCTCGATCAATTAATTGAATTGTGGGGTATAGAACGCTTCCGGCAAATTGACAGGACTGAAAACACAGAAGAAAAAGACAATAAACTAACTTCCATTTTTGAAGAAGAGTTGGGCAGACCCCTGACTGCTTTTGAATGTGAACATATTGAGAAATGGCTTTTGGCCTCTTACTCCGAGGAACTGATTATAGAAGCGCTGAGACGGGGAGTCAGTGCCGGGATAAGAAATTTTCGTTATCTGGATTCCATCTTAAGAGAATGGGAGAAGAAGGGTATTCGCACTAAAGCGGAGGTCGAAGCCGAAGACCAGTACTTTCAGGCCAGGCAAGCCAAAAAACAGGAAAGATCGCCCAAAAATAAACCCAGCGGTAAGAGCAAATATGATGATATTTATTTATAATTTAGATAATTTTATTTCTAGTTAGATAATCTTTATGGCTTCAGTATTAGCCGAAAATTATTTAAAGGAGAGGACTTCATTGGACAATTCAGGCGATATAATCGCTAAGGTTATGAGCAAAACCTCATTTAAGCGTGAACAAAAACAAAATATAAACAATCAATCCTTACAGGATGCTCCTGAGCAAACATCGGCGTTTCCCCATACTGAATTATCTACCTGCCCGATTTGCGATGGCCGTGGTATAGTTCTCCAAGGGGATTCGGCTGTTGCTTGTTCTTGTATGGAACAAAAAAGAATAGATAACAGTTTTAAATATGCCCGTATGTCCAAAGAATTAAAGACTTACTCCTTTGCTCAGTTTAACTTGGAATATTATCGGTGTACTACAGAACCGGACCATTATGTTAATGCCGAAAAAGCATTAAAAGCCGCTCAAGATTTTACCGAAAAGGTACAAAAAAACCCGTATGAGATAGGACTGCTTTTCTCGGGACCTGTCGGCAGCGGCAAAACTTTTTTAGCCGCATCCATTGCCAATGCTTTGTTACTCCAACAGTATAAAGTCTTATTTCTAGTTGTTCCCGATCTGCTGGATGAACTGCGCGCTTCTTTTTCTGCCAAGAGTGAGACCAGCGAAGCTGATTTATTGGATATAGCCAGAACAGTTCCCATCCTGATTCTGGACGATTTGGGAGCGCATAATTATACAGAATGGTCACGTAACAGGATTTACTCCATATTAAACTACAGGATGAATGAACAACTCCCCACGATAATTACCACAAATCTTGACTTTGACGAAATAGAACAACATTTAGGGGAAAGAACTTGTTCCAGGTTGTTGCAAATGTGCAGGGTTTTTCGCTTAACAGCCCCTCAAGATATCCGCAGGCAGAAGTATATACAACGGGAGAAAGGAAAAGGACAGTTTTAACTGTTCTTTTCCTTTCTCTCGCTTCTCTCACTACTACTTTGAATTTTAACTAAAAAATTTTTTTCCAACCTATGCATGTCCAGGAAAAGACTGCATAGGTTTTTATATAGGATTATGTAATTAAAAACTATAGTAGGGGGCAGGAGGATGGCTAAGTTTATTACCGTAAAAAGAAAATATTTAGCTTATTGCGGAATTGTTTTGGCGATAGCCGTAGTTGGGTACCTGGGATTCAATTTTTCCGGTGTAGCGCAATCCAGCGTAGCAATGGAAATGGTCCAGCCTGAAATGAAAATTATTAGCATCGAGTTTGATCCTCAAATACAAATCCGCGATCAAATCTATGGCGAGGAAGAGTATAAAGGTATCCAGATTATGCCGAAAACAACTTTTAAAGTATCGGCTATGATCCAAAACATGACGGAAAAAACAATAAATAATATCCCGGTACAATTAACTATTTCTTCCTTAGTTGATAAAAGCAAACAGACAAGCAAAAAAGGTGAGATACCTTCTCTGGAACCAGGTGCCACGGCTAAGATTTCTTTTGAAAACATTAATGCTTTAGGGGATGCCCAAGGGAAAAGTGCCACTGAAGGGCAGCATGAAATGGTTTTAGCAATTAAGGCCAATCCTGACAGCGATTTGAATCAAAGCACAGAAGCTCGAGTTATTTTCAATGTTGATTCAACGGTCAAATAAGGTTTATTGGTCTTGAGCTATTGTTCTTGAGTCATTCTTAGAGAATAGATTAAAAAACGGCAGCTTTTAAGTATTAGGCTGCCGGTTTTTTAAGTGCGCCACGCATGACGATTAACTAGGTGGTGAAAGTCCACTATGGGGGTATGTAGCGACCAACCATTAGCTTAAGGCAAGGGTGTCCATCGCGAGGTGGAATCTGAAGGAAGCCGGCGGCA
>JAAYMU010000171.1 GCA_012521215.1 Peptococcaceae bacterium
AAGGATGTATTACGAAGTCTGGAATTTGATTTAGCAACTACTACAATAACAGAAGAAGAAAGTGATCCATGAACTATAAAAGTACAAAAATAAGCTTCCTGAGCAGTTGCATATGCTTTGTGAAAAACAATGCCGTTATGCTAACTGCTCTTTTGACAGCCATAGTTACAAGTATATTTATTCCAATCGATAAGGCCTACTTAGATTATTTTGACTATAAAACACTTACCTGCTTGTTTTGTATATTAGCAGTTGTATGTGCTTTAAAGAATATCAATTTCTTCTACATACTGGCCCGAAAGGTTGTACAAAAATTTAAAACTGCAAGGCTATGTATTTTGGCGTTAGTATATATAACATTCCTTGGATCAATGCTG
The DNA here is from genome assembly GCA_012521215.1 of Peptococcaceae bacterium. Classification (GTDB taxonomy): domain Bacteria; phylum Bacillota; class Desulfitobacteriia; order Desulfitobacteriales; family Syntrophobotulaceae; genus JAAYMU01. The sequence continues at coordinate 378 of JAAYMU010000171.1, forward strand.
ATCGCAAACGACATGGCCTTATTGACTTTTTTGCCACTTGGATATTTTGTGTTAACTACTACCAATAAACAAAAATACATGGCATTTACATTTATTATGCAGAATATTGCTGCCAATCTTGGAGGAATGTTAACTCCTTTTGGTAATCCACAGAATTTATATTTATACACTAAGTTCAATATACCTAATTTGGAATTCATATCGATAATGGCAATTCCATTTTTAGTTTCGATAATTGCTATTACCATATGTTGCATAATATTTGTGAAAGCGGAAGAACTGAAGCTTGAGGATGAAAAACTTGTATTAAACCCGAAGAGGACGATTATATATATTTTTTTATTTGCATTTTCAATAATAATCGTCTTCAGAGTTATTCCTTATTGGTTAGGCTTAGTAGTAATTCCGCTTGTGCTATTGTTCATGGATCGCAAAGCGCTGAAAATGGTTGATTATCCATTATTACTTACCTTTGTGTTCTTTTTCATTTTGCAGGGAATATGGGCAGAATCGATGTTGTGAGAACATTTTTTTCTGCAATGATGGATAAAAATACTTTATTATTTTCTGTTCTGTCCTGCCAGCTTATGAGCAATGTTCCAGCGGCAATCTTAATTTCTCAATTTACATCTAATTATGCAGATTTGCTGGTAGGGGTAAATATAGGCGGGGTTGGCACATTAATATCATCCCTTGCAAGTTTAATTACCTTCAGAGAGTATGTAAAGCATAATCCAGGAAAAGCAGGATATTATATTGCAATGTTTTCAGCGTTCAACTTTGGCTTCCTAATAATATTATTGACTGCTATTATGATGTTTCTAAAAATCATTTAAAATGAACGTGAGCAGAAAACACAACATAACGTTTACAAATAATGGATATTGAACTGTCATAGGGCTCATTTTTACAGTAATTTTTATGGTGACAAGCAAAAAAGGAATCCCGTGCGATTTGCGGTAGGCATGACTCATAAATAAGGGGTGTAGTAGAACAAATTGAATAATTCGTTCTGCTACACCCCTCTTCATGAAGGGCAAAACATCAAGTATTTCTATGATTAAGGCATTGTTTACAGTCCGGATCTTCAGCCTCGAAGAGGTCGTACTTGCAGGTACAGCGAAAACTACATGCCGAACAGTAATCTATGTCGGGTTTTTTAATAATTTCCTCTATCCAATTCCATAAATATAGTGCCCTTTCCAACATCTCTTTTGCTTTTTCTTTTCCATGATCGGGATAATAGCATTGACGGTCGGGATTTGGCCAAAGGACATAGGCGTCAAAATAACAGAATAAACATTTCGGTATTTTCTTTTTTTCTCTTAAATTATAAAGAGATATTACTATTTTATACTCGTAATTATGAGTATATTTGGCTACTTCAATTCCATGCAAAACCAAAAGTGCCTGTCCCATATCCATAGCTGAATTATGTACGTCGTTTATTACTCCATAATAGTCTTCAATATCAAATTTCTTTCTAGCTATTTCATATTTTTTTAATGCGGACTGCATGAAACTGTCAATCCTAATGGTATCAATTTTTCCCATTCGTAAATCTCCCAACTTGGCTTCAGGTTTTACCATATTATTCCTTATAGAAATTAAGAAGTTATAGCGTATAGACGGGGCTGATTAATAAAAATAAAAAAACTAAATATTTGCAAAATTAACAATATTATTAATATTAAGATTATGGTATTATTATTATAAGAATTTTTTGCATTTCTCATGGATGATTATACCACATTTTTTGCCAAAAAGTATAAATTTTTCTAAATCTGTAAAGAATATTTACTTTTACCAAAAAATGAATTATAATGAACTCACAACATAAAAAATATTTTATGAATGGAGGTAATCACTTGTCAGCAAATGGTAACTGTAAGGCAATCCCAGGCACAGCGCCACCGCCTGTGGGAGCCGATAAGACCGTCGTAAAGGCTATCAACCTGAGCGGCGGGATCTTCGGAGCTTGTCCCGCTTATGTCGATGTCAAGGACGGGAAAGTCATCCGCATTAGGCCGCTCCACTATGATTCGAAGTACGATTACGAAAGTTTCAATCCATGGGAAATGGAGCGCAATGGTGTAAAATTTAGGCCGTTAAGTAAGTCGTTGCCGCCTCCTTGGGGTCTGGCGTACAAGAAGAGGGCTTACTCTCCAAACCGTGTACCTTTCCCAATGAAGCGTGTTGACTGGGATCCAAACGGCGAACGTAACCCCCAAAACCGTGGCGTGAGCAAGTTCGAACGCATTTCCTGGGATGAGGCTACGGATATCATCGCATCCGAAATCAGGCGCATACACAAAGAATACGGCCCCATGGCGATCCTGGTTCAGTGCGACGGTCACTCTGAAAGTAAGCTCATCCATGCTCCGCACGGCTGCAGTACGCTGCTGCTTGACAAGATGGGCGGCTTCACCCAACAGGTTAGAAACCCGGACAGCTGGGAAGGCTGGTACTGGGGTGCCAAGCACGTTTGGGGTAAGGGCTTTATCGGCAACATGGCTCCTGCCGAAAACATTGTGAAGGATATCACAGAAAACACTGAATTGCTCATAGTCCAGGGTGGCGACCTTGAAACCACTCCTTGGGGCTTCCGTGGCCAGTTAGCCAGTCGCCTGATGTTCTTCTGGCAAGAGGCCGGTATTGAGCAGGTATATATTTGCCCCGACCTTAACTATTGTGCAGCTATCCACGCCAACAAGTGGATACCGGTTCTTCCAAATACCGACGCTGCTCTCCAATTGGCAATAATCTACATGTGGGTTACTGAAGGAACATATGACAAAGAGTACGTTGCCACCCATGCTGTCGGAATGGACAAGATCGAGGATTACGTACTCGGTAAGGTTGACGGTGTTCCGAAGACTCCGAAATGGGCCTCCGAGAAGACCGGAATCCCCTCCTATACCATCAAGGCTTTGGCAAGACACTGGGCGAAGAAAACCACCACAGTCGGTCACTACTTTGGTGGCGGATATATCCGCGGACCGTACTCCACAGAGCCCGCACGCCTTGAAGTCATTCTTTTAGGAATGCAGGGTCTGGGCAAACCGGGCGTACATCATGCTCAGATTGCTTACCTTGGTATGCCCAAGAACATTACTTGGGACCAACTGAACTACGACATTGCTAGTTCTGATACTGCGAGCGGCTTCCAAGAGTATTCGGGAACCTTTGAAACCTTAAAAGCTAAGGATCCTGAGCTCTATCGGAGAATATTCACTCCGCACCGCAGTACGCCTCAGGCATGGGGCAAGCAATTGATTCCGAAGACCCTTATCGAAGAAGCTATCAAGGCAGGTACAGACAAATCTATTGATTTCTGGGGTACGGGCGGTCATGAGGAAGAGCCCATAGACCAAGTAATAAAATACACCTACCCCTGCAAAAAGGGAGATCTTCGCTTTACCGGTTCGGATAAGAAGGATCTTGCCCATGACGACACCGACATCGACAAGATTTATGAAAAGATCGACTATGACGGTGTTCCGATCCGTATGGTATGGACAGATACTCCTTGCCGTCAGACCTGCTGGGGCGACGGTTTCGATATAGGGATGACGATCCGCAGCCCGCAGATCGAGTTTGTTCTGGCCCAGCACCCGTGGCTGGAAAATGACTGCATCTATGCGGATATAATCCTGCCGACGAATACCTTCCTTGAAGTGGACGATGTTATGCCGTGCGTTCGCGACGGTGAACATTTCCAGACCATGCTTAACATGAGACAGGCTATCCCGCCGGTTGGCGAATCGAAGAGCGACTTTGAAGCCGTTGTTGAGATTGCCAAGAAGCTCGGCATGGAAAAGGAAGTAACTATTGGCAGAACGGTTGAGGAATATGTAGAAGGCGTCTACAAGGGAATGAACTTCGATCTGATCGTTCCATGGGAAGAGTTCAAGGAAAAGGATTACATGGTAATCCCAGTTTCTAAGAACTGGAAGAAGCTCCCTGCCGGTCTATACGAGTTCTATAAAGATCCCGAGAAGAATCCTCTACCGACACCGACAGGAAAATTAGAGTTTTGCTCAACAAATCTTGAGAAATATTTCCCGAACGACGAGGAACGTCCGCCGTATCCGCAGTGGATTGAAAAGGGTATCACTCACGACGAACGTCTCTCCAGCTCCAGAGCCCGGACTTATCCGCTGCTTATAATCACTAACCATCCCAGATGGAGAGTTCATGCTCAGGCCGACGATATTCCGTGGACCAAAGAAGCCATGACCGGTAAGATCAGAGGATTCGACGGTTACCTCTATGAGCCCTGCTGGATTAACCCCATAGATGCAGAGGCCAGAGGAATCAAGACCGGCGACATCGTCAAAGTCTTCAACGAGCGCGGCATTGTGCTGTGCGGAGCCCTGGTTATGGAACGCATCAGGCCGGGAGTAGTCTCTGTCGACCATGGTGCCCGGACAGACATCATCATCCCCGGCAAGCTGGACCGTGGCGGTGCGATAAACCTTATCTCGCCGAAAGGAATCACATCCAGGTATGCCGGAGGACAGGCAACAACTTCGTTCTTAGTAGATGTACAACGAGTCACCATGGAAGAATATGACCAATGGAAGAGAGAATATCCCGAGGCTTGGAATCGCGAATATGACCGTGCTTCCGGTTTGAAAGCTACCGCCTGGGTTGCAAGGGGGGACAAATAATGGCAAAGAAAGTATTTTTAGTTGACTGCACAATTTGTAACGGTTGCTACAGCTGCCATATCGGCTGTAAGGACGAGCATGTTGGTAACGACTGGTCTCCAATCGCCAAGCCTCAGCCCGAGATCGGACAATTCTGGCTAAAAATGCACGAGAAGATTCGCGGCACAGTTCCCAAGGTAAAAGTCGCCTACAGGCCTGGTTTGTGCATGCACTGCGACAACCCCGCCTGCAAGGAAGTATGTACCGTAGATGCCATCTATAAAAGAGACGATGGTCTGGTTATCATCGATCCCGAAAAATGCACCGGCTGTCGCAGATGTTTGGAAGCCTGCCCATACGAAGATGTGATTTACTTCAACGAGGATCTGAACATCGCCCAGAAGTGCACAGGCTGTGCCCATCTTATTGACGGGGGTTGGAAAGAAACCAGATGTTCTGACAACTGCCCGACACTAAGCATAAGAATTGTGGATGAAGATTCCGAGGAAGCGAAAGAATTCATCAAAAATGCCGAGTTCTATAAGCCGGAAATTGCGGACAAGATGAAACCTCGCGTCTACTATAAAGGCTTGCCTAAGAAGTTCATCGCGGGAACTCTGTTCGATCCGGTTGCAGATGAAGTCATTATCGGCGCTAACTGCGTTCTCACCGGAGATGACGGTAAAACATATACCGTTGCTACCGACCATTTCGGTGATTTCTGGTTCGAGAATCTGCCGGACGGCAAGTACAGCTTAGAAATCAAAGCGGGTAATAAGACAAAAGTCATCGATAATATTGATGCCACAGAGCTCGATATCAATCTTGGTGATATTCCTCTTTAAACCCAGCGGACAGTAATCAGTCTATACAAAGGGGAAGCCGCCCTTTTGGGCGGCTTCTTGTAAATTGGAATTGTTTTATCAGGCATTGGATCAAATTGTTTAAAAGGGGAAACACTAAATGGCTAATATCATGGTCAACGAGGCTTGCAACCTTCGCTGCCCCTATTGTTTTGCAGAAGAGTTTGTAAACAAATCGCCAAAGGAGATGACGCTCGAGGATTTCCAAGAGGCTTTGAATTTTGTCTTAAGCGACAGTACCGATAGTCAAGTGAACATTATCGGTGGTGAACCACTCTTATACAAGCATATAAATGAAGCCCTGCGCATCGCATTAGATGATCCTCGGTCCTATCCTGTAATGATTTTTACAAACGCTGTGGAACTGGATCGTTTAGCCCCGGATATTCTTGAGTCCAAAAAGTTTCGTATGTTAGTAAACTGCAACTCACCGGAGGATATGGGTACGAAGGCTTTTGAGAAGATGCGGCAAAACCTTCTAAAGTTTCAGAGAGATCATTCCGGTGACGGCAGATTTCGCTTAAGCGTAAATATTTACAAACCGGATTTTGACTATTCATACGTGATCCCGCTTGTTCGCGAGATAGGCTTTGACGTTATCCGGATGTCTATATCGGTGCCGCAGAAGGGTGATCTTAAGGGTAAGAGTCCGCTGGATTATTTTCGTGAAATGAAACTTGTCGCTATGAGGTTTGTCTGCGATATGATACGCTGCGGCGTTATTACGGGATTTGACTGTAACTTTTTGCCCAGCTGCGTACTTACAAAAGACGAGCATGACAGTGTAATGCGTGCTAAAGAAGTTTTTTACTCCGCTTTGTCCCGGAGATACTCGGAAGCTTTTTGGCAGCGCTCTATAGTCTGTGAGATACACAACTGTACACCGGTCATAGACATCCTGCCCGATCTGCAAGCAATACGGTGCTTTGGTCTATCCGAATACACAAAACGGGATATCCGTGATTTTCGCAGCATAAGTCAGCTAAGAGATCATTATATAAGAACTGTGGACAGGCCCGCACATAGCATATGGACATCGGAGGAGTGCAAGGACTGCGATAAACGCGAATATGGCCAGTGTAGCTGCGGCTGTCTGCTGTTTAAGGCCAAGCAATTGTTTGCTGAGGGGGTGGGGAGAACATCATGAGTGGAAAGTTGCGTCGGAAGGCCTGGTCTGTCCTGTGCGTATCTTTCTTGATTAATTTGATTATCGGGATTCTTTATATCTGGAGTATTATAAGCAAGTCTTTGGTTAATGACCTGCACTGGTCCAGTAAAGAAGCTTCATTGCCCTATACGCTGGTGACCGTTACCTTCGTCATCGCCATGGCCATATTTGGAAGGATGCAGGATACCAAAGGGCCCAGAATTACGGCCACTATTGCCTCCATTCTATTGGGGGTCGGCATTATTCTTTCGGGAGTGTTTGTCAATCCCTTTATGATGGCAATATCCTTCGGTGTTATCGCCGGGGCCGGTATCGGGATTGCAAATGTGTCTACCGTTCCACCGGCTGTCAAGTGGTTTCCGCCGGAAAAAAAGGGAATGGTAACGGGGGTATCCGTAGCCGGCATCGGAATTTCCGCTGTTGTGTACTCTCCGCTGGCCAATGGGCTGCTTCAGTCTGTCGGCATAGAGAAAACCTTTATATATATTGGTATTGCGGCGCTTATTTTTATGCTGTTGTTGTCTCAGTTCTTGGTAAATCCTCCCGAAGGATATGTGCCTACTAGTAAAGCTACGCCTAAAAAGTCTCCCAAGAAGGCTGTAAGTTCATCGAGTAGGGATATGGGCCTTAAGGATATCATCAAGACCTCCAGCTTCTACAAATATTGGATTATGTTTATGATTTCCTCCACGGCCGGTTTGATGGTCATCGCTCACGCTGCCAATATTGCCAAGGTTCAGATTTCCTGGGAGGGCGGGTTTTATCTGGTAATCCTCCTGTCCGTATTCAACGCTACCGGCAGAATTTCCGGGGGTGCTATATCCGATAAGATCGGGCGGCTCAACCTGATGCGGATTATCTTTGGCCTGCAGGCCATCAACATGCTGGTGTTTATGTTCTATTCCAACGTCGGCATGTTGGCGCTGGGTATCGCGGTGGCAGGATTTTGTTATGGCGCCAGTTTCTCTGTCTTTCCGGCAACCATCATGGATTTGTATGGCATGAAACACTTCGGAGCCAATTACGGCTTGATTATGACAGCCTGGGGAGTGGGCGGGGTCATCGGTCCCATGATGGCGGCAGCAATTTTCGACGCCAATAAGAATTATGACATGTCATATATCGTTTCCGGTATTCTTCTCGTCATTACTTTCTTAATTACCTTCACGGTACGTAGTAGGGACAAGGAGAAAGCTGTGAAAGTTAATTAAAAGTTAAATGGGGCTGTTGCACTATGGAAAGTACGACAGCCCCAAGTCATCTTATAATAATAATTTTTAGCTTTAAATCTAATAAACCTATAAGATCTATTAAATCTATTAAATCTATTAAATCTCATTAGCTTTGCATAAACTGTTTTGAATTTTGT
>JAAYMU010000022.1 GCA_012521215.1 Peptococcaceae bacterium
TTCTTGGCCTTTTGGGCATCAGCCACTAAAACAGCCGGATCCCCGCTTCTTCTAGGACCTATATCATGAGGAATACTGCTGGCTACCACTTTTTCCGCCGCTCTGATAATCTCCTTAACGGAAAAACCATTGCCATTTCCCAAGTTGAATACATCAGACTTGTTATTACTTCTTAAGTAATTCAAGGCTAGGACATGGGCGCGAGCAAGATCATTAACATGAATATAGTCTCTAATGCAGGTTCCGTCTTTAGTAGGATAGTCATCACCGTATATACTAATCTTGGTTCTTAAACCTAAAGCTGTTTGTAAAACCAAGGGAATAAGATGGGTTTCCGGCCGATGATCTTCTCCTATTAAACCCTCGTCATCTGCTCCGCAAGCATTAAAGTATCTTAAGGAAACATATTTTAAACCGTAGGCGAGGTCATAGTCTTCGAGTATATTTTCTATCATAAGTTTAGTCCGGCCATAGACATTGGTAGGTTGTTTTGAACTATCTTCCGTGATAGGAATAAGATCAGGTTCTCCATAGACCGCAGCAGTTGAGGAAAAAACTATTCTTTTCACCTTACACGCCAGTATTGTATCTAATAAGGAAAGAGTTCCTACCACATTATTTTGATAGTACTTTTGAGGATTCTGCATAGATTCCCCGACTACGCTGGAGGCCGCAAAATGAATTACATCGGTTACCCCATAACTCTTAATTGTATTTTCAAGCAAGGGCCGGTCAGAGATATCCCCTTGTACAAATTGGTAACCGCAAATTGACTCTCTGTGACCAGAGCTCAGGTTATCATATACAATAAAATCATATCCCTGACGTTTTAGACTTAGGGCTGTATGAGACCCTATATAGCCGGCCCCACCTGTGATAAGAATGGTCATTTCTCATAAACCTCTGGTTTTAAAATCCCTACATAGGGAAGATTCCTGAATTTCTCGTCATAATCTAAACCATAACCGACAACAAATTCGTTAGGAATAGTAAAACCGTTATAATCGGGACTTATATCCACTTTTCTTCTATCCGGTTTGTCCAAAAGAGTAACAATTTTTAAACTTAAAGGATGTCTTCTGGCCAAATTCTCTTTCAAATATTTTAAAGTCAGTCCGGTGTCAACAATATCTTCCACGATGAGAACATGGCTGTCTTCCACAGTGGTATCCAAATCTTTCAGAATCCGGACAGCTCCTGAAGATACAGCTCCACTTCCATAACTGGAAACAGCCATAAAATCATATCTTAAAGGAATTTTAATTTCCCGAATAAGGTCAGCCAAAAAGGGCACTGCTCCTTTAAAAATCCCGATAACTAAAAGTTCTTTTCCCCTGTAATCATTGGTAAGCTGCTCGCCTATTTCCGCTACCCTTTTTTTAAGCGTATCTTGGTCTATAAGTACTTTGCTAATCATTTCTTCCATTTATTTTCACTCCCGCCAAATGTTAATAATGCGTTACAACTAACAATTATAGACAAAGAGCAGGCTGTTAACAACCTTCTTGTTAACAGCCTGCTCTTTTCCGAATTTATTATTCCCGTTTTATACTTTTCTATCTTTATACTTTTCTATTCTGCATGCTCCCTAAACACTGTATTTGTCCTCTAACCTCTGTCTAACCAACCCCCTCCGGTGGTTGAATTGATATTTTACGACCGATATCTCTAAATTCAATGGTTATGGCCATGTTTTCACCTGTCTCTTTATTCTTGGCCGTTACCTCTGCTTTAACTACAGTTTTGGTGGCCTTAGCAATATACAGGGTGTATTCAAAGTCAGACCAGAACCTTTCAATGATTTGATTTTGAACACTTGGTTTTAAACTATATACTATACAGTTTTTATCATTAACCTCTGCATTCCCTTTAGACACCACCTCCCCAATCTCTTTTAATTGTAAGGTTGACAAGGGATCAAGTTCCACCAGGAAGACTTTTTGGGCAACCGTGATATCATTGAATTTAATCCATTCATTGGTAAAGGGGTCTTTGTTGTAGAGAATATCTTTAATTTTAATCATCTCTACCTTACTTCCGGCCAGTTGACCCTGAACATGAATGTTCTCGCCACTTTTATAACCGTTAATTTTTGTGAGTAAGCGTTTCTGGCCTTCCACATATTGTTCCTGGGTAACACTGTAAGCAAAGGAATCTGCAGTTCTAATGTTTTCCAAACCAAGCGTAACCGCTTTTTGGGGATCCGGTTGTCTTAGGAATAAAAAACCACCCCCTGCTGCCAATAAAATAATTAGAATAATTGATCCCCAAATAATTTTCCTTGTCATACCATGCCCTCCCGGCGGATTCTTATCTAATTAATATGATTATTCCCAGCGTGCTATTACTGGAAAATCCTGTTTTAAAGAAAAGAAGCTGCCCAAAAGTTCAGCGAACTAATGAGCAACCTCTATTAAATAACTTCTCAATGTTGGCAAAATGTTGACAAGGTAACTACCTCAAGCTTCAAACCCTTTGTTATTAAGGGGTTTGTGGCTCAGATTACATCATGCCGCCCATACCGCCCATGCCGTTCATTGCTGCGGCAGCAGGATTTTCTTTTTCGGGCAAATCAGCAATTAAGCATTCGGTTGTCAGAAGCATAGCTGAGATGGAAGCGGCATTCTGGAGGGCAGAACGAGTTACTTTGGCAGGGTCAACAATACCGCTGGAAATCATATCTTCGTATTTTTCCGTCATAGCATTGAAACCTGTTCCCTTGGCATGGTTACGAACCTTTTCCACAACCACGGAACCTTCCAGACCGGCATTATCTGCTATTTGACGGACAGGCTCTTCTAAAGCACGACGAATAATATTTAAGCCTGTTTTTTGATCGTCTGAGAGATCTAATTTGTCAAGCGCAGCAATAGCATCTACGAAAGCTGTACCGCCGCCGGGTACAATACCCTCTTCCACTGCGGCTCTGGTAGCAGCCAAGGCGTCTTCTATACGTAGTTTCTTTTCTTTCATTTCAGTTTCGGTAGCTGCCCCAACCTGAATTACTGCTACACCGCCGGCTAATTTTGCCAGACGCTCTTGCAGTTTTTCCTTATCAAAATCGGAAGTGGTTTCCTCGATTTGTTTCTTGATAGCCTCAACGCGGGCGGAAATATCCTTAGCCTGGCCTGCACCGTCCACGATTGTAGTTTCCTCTTTAGATACTATCACCTGACGGCAGCTTCCAAGCATATCAATGGTAGTATTTTCCAATTTAAGACCGAGATCTTCGGTAATAACCTGGCCGCCGGTAAGGATAGCAATATCTTCAAGCATTGCTTTACGACGATCACCGAATCCCGGAGCCTTAACGGCAACTGCAGTGAAAGTCCCGCGCAGCTTGTTAACAATAAGGGTGGCCATGGCTTCGCCTTCTACATCCTCAGCAATAATTAAGAGTTGTTTGCCGGCTTGAACCACTTTTTCCAAAACAGGCAGGATATCGGCAATAGCACTGATTTTCTTATCGGTAATCAAAATGTAAGGATCATTTAAGACGGCTTCCATCTTGTCAGTATCGGTAATCATATAAGCTGAAACATAGCCGCGATCAAACTGCATTCCTTCGACAACTTCCAGCTCAGTGGTCATTCCTTTACCTTCTTCAACGGTAATAACACCGTCTTTGCCGACCTTTTCCATAGCCTCGGCAATAAGTTGGCCGATTTCATCGTCGCCGGCAGAAATAGCTGCTACCTGAGCAATTTTTTCCTTGCTGTCGACGGTTTTGGCAGTAGCTTTAATTTCGTCAACCACAGCTGCTACGGCTTTTTCGATACCGCGTTTGAGTTCCATGGGGTTCGCCCCGGCGGCAACATTCTTCAAACCTTCGCGAATAATGGCCTGAGCCAGAACAGTAGCTGTAGTTGTGCCGTCACCGGCAACATCGTTAGTCTTGGTTGCAACTTCTTTTACCAGCTGAGCGCCCATGTTTTCAAAAGCATCTTCTAATTCAATGTCGCGGGCAATGGTTACCCCGTCATTAGTAATCAAAGGAGAACCAAATTTCTTCTCGAGAACAATATTACGGCCTTTGGGGCCAAGAGTAACACGGACTGCTTCCGCAAGTTTATTCACACCGCGTTCTAGCGCATGACGGGCCTCTTGATCAAATAGCATTTGTTTTGCCACAGGATATTCCTCCTTGTAAAAAATTTATTTCAATTATTCAATAATTGCTTGAATATCTGATTCTCTAAGTATTAAGTATTCTTCGCCATCATATTTGATCTCTGTTCCGGCATATTTTGAATAAATAACCTTATCCCCAACTTTGACTTCCATAGGTACCCTTTGGCCTTTTTCTACTTTACCTGGGCCAACGGCCATGACTTCGCCTTCCTGAGGTTTTTCTTTAGCTGTGTCTGGCATAATAATTCCACTTTTGGTCCTTTCTTCAGTCGGAAGAGCTTTGACTATTACTCTGTCAGCTAATGGTTTTAGTTTCATAAATGATTTCCCTCCTTGAAATCTTTATCAACTTCATTGTTAGCACTCATTAGGGATGAGTGCTAATATCTAGGTATAATAATATGCAAGGATTTTGTGATATGCAACCCTATCCAAGCATAATTATTACCATTTAGGAAAGATTTTCTCTCGATTTCTAAAGAATACTAAGAAATGCTATGCAATAAAAAATCTTGGGATTTCCTTAATTTATGAGTTTTACAAGGTATATCCTATCCGTTTTTTCCCTTTTTATACATATTATTTTTATTTCTTTCAATTCCTTGTTTCAACTTTGCCTTTTCACAATCAAACTTCTTCAAGCAGTAACCGCTGTTTCTATCATTGCCGCAAACTGCTTTTTGTTATGGTAATTAAGCTTATTTTTCTACCATGGACTCCCATTCTTGGGGGGTATTGACATTTGCTACGCTTTTAATGAATATACTTTGCATTCGCGGATCAACTATCTCTTTTTCGATGGCAATTACTCTTTTCTTAAGCTCATTTAAGGATCCTCCAAATATTGCTCTATTAATACTAAGCATGTTTGCTTTTAAGTCCATTTCTATGAAAGGTAAAATCCTCTTATGATAAAAAGCATGCAAAGTATGAATCTTACCAGAAACACTGGGCAAGACAATATCATAGTCTTCACAAAAACCATGTAGACAAATGATTGCTTCTGCATTTAAAAAAGGCATATCACAGGCCGCTATAAACATATAATCATACTTGGCCTGTTGCAGAGCCGCATAAAGCCCCGCCATTGGGCCTTGGCCTTTAATCAAATCGGGAATGGTTTTAAAGCCGTAATCTTGGTACATAGTACTTTCTCGGCAGCTTATAAACACTTCGGCACACACTTTATCCAGTACCTGTAGATTCCTCTCAAGAAGTGTTTGCCCTTCAATCTTTAGAAAAGCCTTGTTTGTTCCCATTCTACGGCTTTCCCCACCTACTAATAGCACTCCGGTGCAAGCTAATTTGGTTGCCAATTTTCTCGCATCCTTTTCCCTAAACTCGACTTTAAACCTTAAGCCCAACTCCCAATTCATTACTTTTTAATTTTTATTTTTAACTTTTAACTCTTAACTTCCAACTCCTCAATACTTTAACATATTTTGGCCACATTTGACAATTTTAAAAAGTTGTTTCCGGCTTTCTCCCCTTTCGAATATAGGCCTTTAGAGCATCATTTTCCTTTTCGGTTTTAAGAAGGGTGTTGCCTGTTTGGGCGCACCAAGCTTTAATATCCCTGGCAAAACCGGGATCGGTAACCGCCACTTCCATGATCTGACCCTCGTCCATTAACTGGAGGTTTTCAAATACCAACTTTATGGGGCCGGGACACTGCAGGCAAGTAGCATCTACTTGGCGGTCGACAGTAATTTTAGCCGCCATTAGGGAGTTGGCAGGCTTACCGGCAAGTGCCCGTCCTGTATCGTCAACCTGCTGATTTAAGTCGCGCCTCCTGCTCTCCGAGTTGCCGTACACACTGGCATAAGTCCTGTATCCCCCGTCCAAATTTACCGCTTTAAAACCGTGCTGGCTAAGAATTCGGCAAGCGATATACCCTCTTAGCCCAATTCTGCAGGTAACGTAAATAGTCTTATCCTTTGGAAGTTCGTTAAGCCTGCTGCGCAATTCGGGTAGAGGGATATTAATAGAACCTTCAATTTTTCCTAAGTCCAATTCTTCAGGCTGACTAACGTCAACCAGGACATTGCCCTCTGCCAGCAGTTCATCTATTTCATGGTACTGAACTGTATCCACCATACCGTCCAAGATATTGGCGGCCGCATAACCAAGAATGTTAACCGGGTCTTTACCGGAGGAATAAGGCGGAGCATAGGCCAGTTCCAGATCCTGCAAGTCATAAACCGTCAACTCTCCTTTAATAGCCGTTGCCAGAACATCAATCCTTTTCTCCACCCCTTTGTAGCCGACAACTTGAGCTCCGAGTATTGTGCCGTCTTCCTGGAAAATCATTTTCATATCGAGGGGCGTAGCGCCGGGATAATAGCCGGCATGGGAGTTGGGATGAATATGAATAACTTTATAATCAATTCCTAGCTGTCTAACGGTCTTTTCATTAAGTCCCGTAGACGCCACTGTCAGATCGAACACTTTGGCCACTGAAGTTCCCAAGGTTCCCTTGTAGGTTTTTTTAGCCCCATAAATGTTATCGGCAGCCATTCTTCCCTGTCGGTTGGCCGGCCAAGCCAGGGGAATATGAGCAGGATGGCCGTTGATATAATGCTTAACCTCAACCGCATCGCCAAGAGCATAGATATGGGGATCGCTTGTTTGAAGATATTCGTTTACTTTAATGGCGCCCTTTAAGCCAAGCTCCAAACCGGCCTGCTCTGCAAGTTTGCTTTCCGGGCGGACTCCGATAGCCATAACCACCATATCAGCTTGAATGGCCCGGCCGCTCTGCAGTATCACCTTGGAACCGTCGACTTTAGTTACCTGATCTTCAAGAATAAGCTCTACACCCTTTTCTCGCAAATGAGCATGAACAATACAGGCCATTTCATAATCAAGGGAAGGCTGGACTTGATTTAAAGCTTCTACCAGTACAACATTTAAGTTTCTGGCCTTGAGATTTTCCGCCATTTCCAGACCAATAAAACCTCCGCCGACCACGACAGCGGTTTGAGGGTTATTTTCCCGGATAAAATTCACTATTGCTTCTGCATGGGGAATGGTCCTAAGCGTAAATACTTTGGGGTTACCGGCAACACCTTCGATCGGAGGCATAATCGGCGTAGCTCCCGGGGAGAGAATGAGATAATCGTAGTTTTCTTGGTAGGTTGCGCCGGTCTCTAAGTTCTTAACCTGGATAGTTTTTTGCTCCTTGTGAATAGCGGTAACTTCGCTTCTTGTTCTGATATCGATATTAAATCTGGCCGCCATGCCCTGTACAGTCTGAACCAGTAATTTTTCTTTTTCTTTAATCACACCTCCCACATAGTAGGGCAGCCCGCAATTGGCAAAGGAGATATGAGCTCCTCTTTCTATCACTACAATTTCTGAGTACTCATCCAGTCTCCTTAATCTGGCAGCCGCGGTTGCTCCTCCTGCCACCCCGCCGACAATAATAATCTTTTTACTCATTTTCACTCCTCCTAACCTACTTATTGGTTCCCTTAATTTTCGGCAAAAAGTATCTCTATTAAGCCTTTAACCACTTCATTTTCTAAAGAATAATAAACCTCAAGCCCTTTGCGCCTTCCCTTAATAATGCCTGCCGCCTTCAAAACGGATAAATGCTGGGAAATGGTTGACTGGGGCAGTTGCAAGCAATGCTGCATATTCATAACGTTGCTTGTCCCCCGTTCCAGTAGACCTCTTACTATACAAAGCCTGGCCGGATGAGAGAGAGCTTTTAATAGTTTGGCTTTGGATTCAAATAGCTGCGGATTGGTATAAAAAGTTTGCATAATCTTCACCTTCGTCAAACATGTACTTATAAAACTATATCCCGCCGAAAATATTTCAAAGATATATGGTTGTATCAGTATATCGTAATATTATAATATTACGATATATAAGTCAAGCCAAAACCCACTCCTCTTAAAAATTAGTTTTGTTTTTTTAAAAAAACTTATACCAAGATATTAGAAGTGGGCTTTCAATTTAGATTCATTTTTTAGTTCTCAATCGTCCTTGAGACAGCAGAAACCAACACAACCAACCCCGATATGGGTGCCAACCACAGAACCAATTTCACATTCAATGATTTGCTGCGGCTTAAAACGAGCTAAAATCATCTGTTTTAAGTCCTCCAGAGCCTCAAGATTAGCAGCATGGGCCAAATAAACGGTCTTAGAGTTAAAATCAGCACCGTTTTTTATGGCGTCTTCCAACATCCAAGCAAATGCTTTCTTTAAGCCCCTGGCCTTAGAGATTAATTCTACGGAACCGTTTTTTATGGTTATAATAGGCTTAATTCCTAGCAAAGTGCCGGCTAAAGCACCGGTGGTTGTAAGTCTTCCGCCTTTTTTCAAGTTTTCCAAAGTATTGATCGCCCCATAAAAATGGATCTCTTTTTTGATCTTTTCGATCCGTGCCACTATTTCCGGAGCGCTTTTTCCCTCCCGGACCATCTCGGCAGCTTCGACCACCAAAAGGCCCAAGCCAAAAGTCGCAAATTCGGAATCGATTAAATTTATTCTGTTATCATTTAACATATCCTTGGCGATGACCGCTGAACTATAAGTGCCGCTTAACTTCGAGGAAATAAAAATTCCCAAAACCTCATCTCCATTATGCAGGTGTTTGCTGAATTCATTAACGAATTCACTGGGATTAACTTGCGCCGTTTTGGGAAGTTCTTTGTGCTCTGCCATTTTAGAATAAAATTCTTGGTTAGTGATATCTACTCCTTCGGTATATACTTCTTCACCAAAAAGCACTTTTAAAGGAATCACTGTAATTCCCAAATCCTCAACTAATTGAGCAGTTAAATCGCATGTACTGTCTGTTATAACTTTTAAGGGCATTCCATCCTCCACATTAAACAATCATTAATTGAGCATTAATCAGTTTTTTCATTTTTTGCTTTGCTTTTCTTTAAATTGTATTTTTCTTTAAAATAATTACTGATATTTTCCAGGGCAGAGACCAACACCTTCTTTTCATCCTCAGAGAGTCTGGAGATAGTCGTGTTTATCATCTCATCATGAAAGTCGGCGTGGTGCCGAAAGGCCTCTTGGCCCTTGTCTGTTAAAGAAATCAATACTATACGGCGATCTTCTTGGCTTCTCCGACGGGTGACATAACCCTTGCGCAAAAGATTATTTATAGCTATGGTCAAAGTTCCGATAGTAATGTTAAGGTCTCGGGCTACAGAGGACATATTGCGAGATCCTTCCAAGCCAATTTCTTCCAGAACATGGATCTCACTAATAGACAGGTCCTGAAATTGATCGGACTTAAGGGCCTGCTCCTCAATTTGCAGAATATCGTTAAACAATTTCACCAATAGTTCATTTAAGGTTCCATAAAGATTACTCATTGCAACACCACTATTCAATAGTTTGATTGTCAAAGTAATATCTTTAAGCATATTCTAAAAAACCAGGTTTGTCAATCGTAAAGATAAGAACAAACTACAGACAAGCCGCATATTATAGAGCAGACAAACCCGAAATAGTTCAAAGGACAACAGAGGTTAAGACAACCACAGCCGTCCTTTCTTATGGTTCCCTTAGGGGATGATCTTTATGTTGTAAGGAGGAACAAGTATGGCATTATTTGGCCGATTCAATAACTGTTGTTGCCGTCCTGTTGTTCAATCAGCTTGCGGACCTCTACCCGGTTTCAATCTATTTCGCTTTTTTATTGCTCCGAGATCACTAATTAACGTGCTTGGTCTGCTTGAATTATCTTCACCTTCGGGAGTATGTGTGAATTTAAGAGTCCCTCCTCCTCTTTCCAGAAGATGAAAAAACCCATTTGAATTCCAGAGGCCAAGGCTGAAACAACATCTCGGGATGTCTAAAAGGGCCGTCTCAAAGCTTACTTTTGAGACGGCCCGCCATATGGTTATCTTACATCCATATGGTTAACTAGCATTAATTACGCCGTTTTCGGTGACAAGTAAGGGTAGTTTATAATCATATTCTTCCCAGGGCAAATTGTCAAACAACTGACATGCAAAGGCTATTCCTATAATTACGGTATCCTGCCGTAACCTGGGTAGGAAACGATCATAGTATCCGGCCCCAAAACCTATTCTATGGCCATGATAATCAAAAGCAAGTCCGGGAACTAAAACCAGGTCGATTTCTTCAGGAGAAACAGGTTCCAGCCTATCCGGCAGCGGTTCACGAATTCCAAATTTGCTCAGCTGAACATCCTTAACCAAGTCGGTAATAGCACAAGGTACAATTTCTCGCCGCTGGCAAAAGGGAATAACCAAGCGTTTTCCATCTTGAAGTATTTTCTCGGCAATGGGAGTAGTTTCTACTTCATCCCTAAAATTCAAATAAGTCATAATGGTTTGGCAAGGCTCAAAAACCCCTAAAGATTGCAATTCCTCAAATATCCGGGCACTTTTTTGCTTGCGTTCCGAAGGGCTAAGGGCCTGGCGACGCTCAAGGGCCTCTTGACGAAAAAAATCTTTTTTCAACCTGTTACTCGCTCCTTTTTTCATTAAACGGGGGACTTCTGAAATCGGATTTTTTATTAACAATGCCCCGAAAAATTTATCCCCAAAGATAGTAGCGATAAATCCTTGCTTTTCGCAGCTTTATCCACATCATGCACATTTGCTGTGGATAACTTTCTTTATAATTGGTTAAAGATTTAGACCCGGTACCGCATTTAATTTCCAGGATGCATAATTACCTTTTATAAAATGGTAATAGCCCGCCATGGCAATCATCGCTCCGTTATCAGTACACAGCTTGAGCGAGGGATATACAAAACGGATATCTCCGCCCTCTAGCTCCTTCGCTAAAGCCTCTCGCAACAGAGAATTGGCAGCCACGCCTCCTGCCAGAGCCAAGGTTTTTACTTGGGGTAGTTTCAGCAAAGCTCTCTTGGTTTTGGCAACCAGTACATCCACAACCGCCTCTTGAAAGGAGGCTGCCAGATCATTTTTATCCACATGTTCACCTTTCATCCGGGCTATATTTAAGGTGTTCAAAACAGCAGATTTCAAACCGCTGAAACTAAAGTCCAAGCTCTCCGCTTCCAACATAGCCCGTGGCAAATTAAAAGCCTTAGGATCTCCCGTTGCGGCTGCTTTTTGAATATATGGTCCGCCCGGGTATCCTAGACCCAAAGCCCGGGCTATTTTGTCAAAAGCTTCTCCTGCAGCATCATCCCGTGTTTTTCCTAAAACCTCATAATCAAGATGTCCCTTGAATAGTATCAAGTTAGTATGCCCGCCTGAGGCCAGTAAACATAATATCGGAAACTCCAGATTGGGATGTTCCAGAAAATTAGCATAAACATGCCCTTCCAGATGATTTATGCCCAGCAAGGGAATCCCGGCGGCATAAGCCATAGCTTTAGCGGCTGCCACTCCGACTAAAAGAGATCCGACCAGCCCCGGACCGTAGGTAACAGCTATGGCCGATAAATCGATAAAATCCACTTCAGCTTGGGTTAGGGCCTGCTCCACTACATTTTTGATATGCAGACAGTGTTCCCGAGATGCAATTTCCGGAACCACTCCCCCGTACTTGCGGTGGGTTTCGATCTGAGATGAAATTATATGACTCTTTAGCTCTTTGCCGTTAACAAGAACCGCCGCGGAGGTTTCATCGCAGCTGGTCTCTATCCCCAATATTACAATGTCTTTGGTTCCGGCCAAATCAATTCCCCCTATGAGTTATGCAAATCTTACCGCTTATATCTTACAGCTTAGCCCACATAATAAAGGCATCTTCCTTGTTATCTGAATAATACTTCCTACGCACTCCTGCAGCTTTAAAGCCTAGCTTGGTATATAATTTCTGGGCAGGGATATTGGACACTCTGACTTCCAAAGTTATGCTCACCAGACCGCGCTTTTTCAGATCCTGCATGACATATCGCATAAGATACTCGCCCCAGCCCTTACTTCGAAAGCCCGGCCAAATAGCCACATTGGTTATATGAGCTTCTCCTGCCACAAGCCAAACACCCATATAGCCCACAACTTTATCATTTATCACTAAACAATAATAGCGGGCGATTCTATTATCTTTTAGTTCCGAAAGAAAAGACTCCGCTTTCCATGGGTTGGGAAATGAAGCTTCCTCGATAGCAGTTATGGCCGGAATATCTTCAACGGTCATAAGTCTGATAGCTACCGCAGTATCTTCACTCCCTTTTTCTCGCTGTTGATCTTCAACATTTTTTTTCATCCTACCACCTGATTCTCTTTTTTCTAATATGATATATGACATCAACAGCAGTCCTGTTTCCCCTCCGGATTATATTTCTTTCTCTTTATTGTGTTTCATTTTGCTAAGTTTTTTTCTATAGTTTACTTCCGCCTCGGATAGCCTTATATAAAAAGGCAAGACCGTACCGACCGCTATGTCAGGGTTATCTTTGGCTTTAAGCCACTGTTTCCATGCTTCACAAGCTGCATAAGCTCCCCGCGGCAGGTAATGGTACTCTGGGGGAATAACTGCTTGTACCCCAAGATTTTCTTTAAGGTATTGCTTGGCGCCTTTGGCAGCATCCCCGACAAAAAAAACTTGTTCTTCATTGCGCTTGAGCTTAGATATCAACTCCTCAGGCCTAATAGCCATAGGCCCGTCTATACATACCATGGTCTGCTCATAGCGGTAGCAGGCATAATACCATTCTCCCTTGCGGGCGTCAAGAATAACCGCAATATTCTCCGATCTTCCCCAGCCGGCCCAGGCCAGGGCATCTAAGGAAGTCATTCCAACCAAAGGTATGTTCAAAACCTGGGCCAAGCCCTGGGCGGTGGCAATTCCTATGCGAATTCCGGTAAAAGACCCCGGCCCTCTTACTACCCCGATAAAATCAAGCTCCTCAAGCTGCCAGGCAGCAGCATTAAGAAGCTGGTCCAACATCGGAATCAACCTCTCGGAGTGGGTCTTGCCGGTATGTAGGAATCCTTCGCCCACCAAATTGCCGTCTTGGGCTAAAGACAGGGCGGTAACTTTTGTCGTGATATCTATGGTTAAATATTTCATAAGCCTCACACTAATTATTCAATAACTAAGATATTCATCCTTATAACTAATTATCCTTATAACTAATTATCCTTAAAACTAATTGTCTCTATATACAATATTTAAGTTCTCATTGATTTTTTCTCCCTGCTTGGCAGCTAGCAGCCGGATATGCCTGGGCAAGTCACCGCTGCCTTCAATCCGGACTTGCCAGTGATCCGGAGGCAATAAATCCTCAATTATTTCCGGCCATTCCAGCAAACAAACACAATCGTCCTGAAAATAATCCGTAACACCGATAATCTCAGCCTCTTCAGGACTAGTAAGCCTATAAAGGTCCATATGAATAAATCGCAATCCCTTAGACGGAGATTCGTACTCTTGAATTAATGTAAAGGTAGGGCTTGTAATCTCGGCTTCTACTCCTAAACCTCGACCCAATCCCTTGGCCAAAACTGTCTTGCCCGCTCCTAGATCTCCATATAGACAAATTACTTCTCCACCTTGAAGACTTTCCCCTATCTTTTTTCCTAAATTAAAGGTTTCTTGCGGGCTTACTGACAAAACGGTCGATTCCAAATGTTCCAATGATAAATCACTCCGGTTTAACTACTCGGCCGTTAATGAGCACCACTAGCGGCACAGCTTGAAAACTCAAGGGCTTCTGGTCCCAAATTACCAGGTCGGCGTCTTTTTCTTCAGCCAGAGAGCCGATTCTATGATCAACCCCCAAGATTTCCGCCGGCCAGATGGTAATGGCCTTAAGGGCATCCTGTTCATCCATGCCGCTTTTCACAGCCAGAGCCGCGCAAAGAGGCAAGTATTGCATAGGAGTAACAGAATGGTCGGTCATAATCGCCACCTTTAGCCCGGCTCGGGCCAAAATTCCAGGGGTCTCAAAAGTCTTGTCCTTAAGTTCCACTTTGGAGCGATTAATAAGAGAGGGACCGACTACAGCCGGATAACCATACTCCTTTAATATATCGGCAATTTTGTGTCCATCTGTACAGTGATCTAAAACAAGATCAAGGTTAAATTCCCGGGCAATCCGGATAGCGGTCATAATATCATCCGCTCTATGAGCATGAGCTCTTAAGGGAATTTTTCTTTCCAAGACTAAACTAATGGTTTCCAGTCCCAGATCCCTTTCCGGCAGCTTATCGGGATCTTTTTTCCCCTGTTCCAGTTTGTCCCGGTAAACCTGAGCATCCACCAGGGCCTGCCGGAGAAGAGCAGCAGTACCCATCCTGGTCATTGGCATTTTCTTTTGTTCCCCGTAGACAAATCTGGGGTTTTCTCCAAAGGCTGCCTTGAGGCCGGCCGGATCCCTGACTATCATTTCTTCCACAACCCGGCCTGCTGTTTTAAGTACCACCCCTGTCCCGCCCAGGACATTGGCGCTGCCCGGACCGGTGAAAGCGGCGGTCACTCCCCCCAGACGGGCATCCCGGAAGGCTTCATCTTCAGGATTGATGCCGTCAATAGCTCTTAGCTCGGGAGTCAAGGGATCGGTCATCTCATTGATATCATCACCTTCATACTGGTAAATCTCTTCGCCTATCCCTATATGGCTATGAGCGTCAATAAAGCCGGGTAAGACCCAATGGCCGGAGGCATTAAATATTTTAACCGCACTGTCAGACTCTAAACCGAACATGGCTTTAAGCTCCGTCTCCTCAGGTATTTCCGACTGCAAAGGGTGTTTTATAATTTTAGCTATTTTCCCTTTTTGAACTAAAATACTGCCGGTGAATTCCTGATCGTCTTCCATGGTCTTAATATTTCCTTGGGCAATAATTATATGTTGATAGTCAGTCAATTCTTTATCCTCCCCGTATTAGCATAAGTCTTTCATGGAAAGACCAACTCGTCCCCGTTCAGCATCGATGGCTTTAACTTTAACCTTTACTATATCACCTACTGCAGCCACTTCCATCGGGTGACGGACATAGTTGGCACTAAGTTCGGAAATATGCACCAAGCCGTCATTTTTAAGGCCTATATCCACAAATAAACCAAAATCAACAATATTTCTGACTGTTCCTTCCAGAACCATACCTTCTCTCAAGTCTTCCAGATGGGTAACATCTTTGCGCAAAAGCGGGCGGGGCAAATCTTCACGAGGATCCCGACCCGGTCTTTGCAAAGCTTCGATTATATCCTTGACTGTCGGAACTCCCGCTCCCAGCTCTTCCGCCAGTTCTTCTGCTGAAAACAAGGCTAAGGCCGAGCGTACTTCAGCCGTTTTGCTTTTTAAATCTTGTAAACTAAAACCTGCTTTGGCCAAGATATTAAGGGCCAGATTATATGATTCGGGATGAACGGGTGTATTCTCCAGATAATTGTCCCCATCGGGTATGCGGATAAAACCCGCGCATTGGACAAAGGTTTGTTCGCCGATTCTGGGGACTTTTTTTAGTTCTTCACGTAAGCGGAATTTCCCATGCTTCTCCCTGTAAGCGACAATATTTTTAGCCGTCGCACTGTTCAGGCCGGCCACAAATTTAAGAATAGCAGATGAGGCCGTATTTAAATCCACACCAACCGTATTGACGCAAGATTCTACTACTCCACCCAAAGAATTCTCCAAAATTTTGGGCTGAATATCATGCTGATACTGGCCCACCCCTATGGCCTTAGGCTCTATCTTTACTAATTCAGCCAGGGGATCCTGGAGCCGGCGGGCAATGGACACTGCACTGCGAAGGGACAGATCAAAATCAGGAAACTCATCTTTAGCCAGTTGAGATGCAGAATAGACTGAGGCCCCGGCTTCGCTGACAATAATATATTCCAAAGATAGATTGTGCTCCCGAATCATTTCAGCCACTACTTCTTCTGTTTCTCGGGAAGCTGTCCCGTTGCCGATGGCAATAATCTGCACCTTATGGGCCAAAGCGGCTTTCATAATTTCTTTTTTGGCTTCTTCTCGCTTATTCTGAGGAGGGTGCGGGTAGATTACTCCTACTTCCATAAGTTGGCCTGTATCGGAAATTATGGCCCATTTACAGCCTGTCCGAAATCCGGGGTCAATTCCTAAGATAATCTTATTGCGTACCGGAGGTTGGAGCAGGAGCTGCTGCAAGTTGGCGGCAAAGACTTTAACTGCTTGCTCTTCCGCCTTGGTGGTTATTTCCGCCCTGATTTCTCTCTCGATGGAGGGCGCCAGCAAACGTTTATAGGCGTCGTGTACAGCTTCTTGAACCAGAGGTGTACAGGGGCCCTTTTTCAAATATCTTTTTTCCATAAGCGGTAAAATTATCTCCCGGTCAATCTCCAAGTTTACCGTCAAATATTCTTCTTTTTCCCCTCTATTGAGGGCCAGTATTCTGTGGGGCGGTATTCTGCGCACAGGTTCCCTATAATCGTAGTACATTTCATAGGGAGAACGTTCTTCTTTTTTGGCTTTGGCCACTATATCGGCCTTTTCATAGGTTTTGGCCCGGATATGTTTTCTGACTTCGGCATCATCCGAAACCTGTTCGGCAATAATGTCCTGGGCACCTTTTAAGGCCTGCTTTATTTCCGCTATCCCCTTCTCAGGATTAAGGTATTTAACGGCTTCCTGCTCAGGGTCGGCATCCGGAGGCTGGCTTAGCAGCCAGAGGGCCAACGGTTCCAGTCCCTTTTCCCTGGCCTCGGAAGCCCTGGTCCTTTTCTTTTGTTTATAAGGCCGATAAAGGTCTTCTACTTCCTGCAACTTTACAGCAGCTAAGATCTTTTCTTTAAGTTCAGGATTAAGTTTCCCTTGCTCATCAATAAGCCGGATAACTTCTTCTTTTCTTTTTTCCAGGTTTCTAAGATATTCTAACCTGTCTACCATAGTCCTAAGTACTGTTTCATCCAGCTCGCCGGTGGCTTCTTTGCGGTATCTGGCAATAAAGGGAATAGTATTGCCAGAATCAAGCAGTTTTATTGTTTCTTCAACCTGCCAGGGTTTAAGATTCATTTCACCGGCAATAACCTTAACTAAATCCAAAAAAATTCCTCCTATTTAATGTAGCTTTAGGAAACAAAATCAGCGTTTCGGTTCAACGCTGAAGTTGGCAATGACTTATGCTATTTAATCTAATTAATCAAAAAAATCAGATTATAGATCAGTTAAACCAAGACTGATTTCGATAGCTTCATCAACTCTGAGCATAACTTCTTCATCAAGAACAGCCACTTTTTCTTTGAGCCGACTTTTGTCAATCGTTCTTATCTGCTCGGCTAAAATTACCGAGTCTCTTTCCAGTCCGCTTCTTCTGGCTTTTACTTCCACATGAGTGGGAAGTTTGGCTTTGGTAATTTGTGAGGTTATGGCAGCTATAATGGTTGTAGGACTGAACTGATTGCCGATATCATTCTGAATTACCAGAACCGGACGGGTACCGCCTTGTTCTGAACCAACAACGGGGTTTAATTCAGCATAAAAAATTTCCCCACGTTTAATATTCATATCCGCCACTCCAAGCCAATTTCCTTTCATAGCGAATTGTTGCTTCTTCTTCAGCTTGGCATAAATCCTTGGCTAAAGTGAGATTTATCTGAGCCATTTCCAAATAACCCTGTCGCATTTGTTCTCTTAACCCGGCTTTGCGCCGTTCTAATAAAACACTGTAAATAGCTTCTTTGATAAAATCACTTCGATCTCTCTTTTCCATGGATACAATATCGTCGACTTCTTCGATGATATTCTCCGGTAAACATACTACAATACGTCTTGTTTCCGCCAAGTGAGGCACCTCCTAGATTAAAGGCCGGTTTTCTCAGGCAATAGCCACTCTTTATAAGTATACTTTATTATAGCTACTTACCACTAAAAGTGTCAACGAACTAGGCCTATAGTACAAGCAAATTTGCCATTAATTTCATAAAATCGTCAAGGTAATTTGTGCCAGTATGCTAGCTAAACCTTTTGACAATAGCTTTGTGGGCTCTTATTTCCAAACTATCATCCAACATTCTAAGGTCAGAATTATAGTCCCTGCGCTTTAAGGCCGCTCTCAATATATTGTCCGCCAGATGAGGGTTTTTGGGCAGAAGAGGTCCTTGCAGATAAGTGCCCCAAACATTTTTGTACCTTACTCCTTCCAAACCGTCTTCCCCGTTATTACCATAGCCCCGAACAATCTCCGCCAGGGGACTAAGTCCCGACCCCAGATAGGTTTTACCGGCATGATTTTCAAATCCGACCAGGGTGTTAAGGTCCGTCTTACTATGAGCGGGATTGGCAACTTTAGCGATTACATTGCCGATCATTCTTTTAGAGCCGGCTACCGTATAATAGTCTATAATTTCCAACCCCGGAACTTTATGACCGTCGACTGTCTGATAGTATTTACCGAGGAGTTGGTAACCCCCGCCAATTGCCAGGACCACCAAACCGTCCTCCACAGCTTGCTTCAATTCTTGGGCCCTGGAGCTTAGGTCCTGAATCAGAAAATTTTGTTCCCGGTCCGAACCTCCGCCCATAAAAAGAATATCCCCTTGGGTAAAATCTATATTTTCCCCAAGGCTAACCGGGTGAATCTGCAAATCGATATCTCGCCATCGGCACCTGGCCTTAAAGGTCAAAAGGTTTCCCCTGTCCCCGTAGAAATCCAGCAGATCGGGATAAAGATGGTACAATGTCAACTTCATAAACCTTCCACCTCAGTGTGACTGATTATCGGACTGGAACTTACCTTTTTGCTGTTTAAAATTTCCCTGAGCGGGAAGAGGGCCGTATAGGTAGGTAAAACGAAAACGACTTCATTAGGTAATATTTGCTTGGCTTCCAGCTCAGCCACCGCTTCTTTCAGATTCTTATTTATACTTATCAGGTCTTCGCTCCAGTCGGCGTATTTCAATCTTAAGGCCATATCCTCGGCTCTTAAACCGGAACAGATTACTGTTTTCAGTTTAAGCCCGTCGGAAACAAGCCTTTCAAAATCCACATCCCATAACCAGGAAATATCACGGCCGTCGGCGGCAAGATCATTAATAGCCAGTAGCAAATGCATAGGTCTGCCCAGTTCGATAAGGGTACTGACCACCTGGTTAAAACCCGTGGGATTCTTAACCAAAGTAAGCGTAAGTTGACAAGAGGGGAGAGCAAATTGCTCCATTCTTCCGGCATCGGAAACAAACTTAAGCAGCCCTTGTTTACAATCCTCCCTGCTGAGGCCTAAGCATTCGGCAGCACTCACAGCTGCCAGGGCATTATATAAGTTGTAATAACCTTGAAGGGGGATTAAATATTTCCCTGTTTCTTGAGTAACAGTTTGACTGCCATAACTGTCCC
Organism: Peptococcaceae bacterium; assembly: GCA_012521215.1. Taxonomy (GTDB): domain Bacteria; phylum Bacillota; class Desulfitobacteriia; order Desulfitobacteriales; family Syntrophobotulaceae; genus JAAYMU01. The sequence continues at coordinate 19,372 of JAAYMU010000022.1, forward strand.
CTTCTCTGTACTCCGGACGAATTGACAGACGAAAAGATATCCCGTTCTGCTTTTGTCGAACTTCCCGAGCTTCAATATGGGGTTGAGGACGTTTAAAGCCGCATTGTTCACAGCGGTAAATACCAAGCTGACCATAATGAAAAATTTCATAAAATAGTTCATGGCCGCAAGGCAAACAGTATCTGCCTTCCCTTGATTCCGGGTTTTTTGACCCGCTTACCGGCAGGCTTGCAGCACCATAATAAAAAGCTTGGGTTCGATTTAGACCGATTTGAGCTACCAGTGGGTCATCAGCATTGAGAATAAGTTTGGTGGAAGGAGGCAGGGCCTCTTGAACTAGTTTTATGGTAGTATCAAGCTCCCCGAAACGGTCAAGCTGATCAGGAAAAAAATTGGTTACTACTGCCCATCCGGGCGTTAACTGTCGGCATAAGCGGGGAACTGTAGCCTCATCCACTTCCAAAAGTAAATAGCTTTTTTTTACTCGGCCCCCAAAAGAAGTATTTTGCAGCAGGGCTCCTGCAATTCCGGGAAGCATATTAGCTCCTTCCCGGTTAAAAGCAACTGTTTTGTCAGCTGTTTTCAAGATGGAAGCCAGCATATTATTCGTTGTGGTTTTGCCGTTGGTTCCGGTAATTAAAACAATCTCCCCTTGGAAAGAAGTGCCCAAAAACTTGATAAAATCGGGACACACTTTATTAGCTACCAGCCCCGGGAATGTTGTTCCTTTCTTCCCGAGAATTCTAAGTGCTATGGATATTAATTTTCCTGACCATAAAGCAAGCCAGAACCTTATGCGCATTCCCATTTTAAGCAATCCCCTTAATTCTGCTCCAAATAAAAAAAAGTTGTAATAATAGATAATATAACCTAACAAACACTTCTTTAAAAGTCCCGGTCTGGACAAAAAGCGCAATTAGATTCTATAATACAACTATTATTCTGTATCTTATAAAATAAAAATATAAAGATATATAAATATAAAACGCTGAGTAATGAAAGGAGAACATGTATGCTTATATCTTTTGATGGATTTACACCCCAAATCGGCAAAAACGTTTACATAGCCCCCGGGGCTAGTATTATCGGCCAAGTCCAAATCGGCGATAACTCCAGTGTTTGGTTTAACAGTATTCTGAGGGGGGATATTGGCCCTATCACTATCGGCCAAGGAACGAATATCCAGGATCTATGTGTTATCCACCTTAATGAGGGACAGCCGGTTATTATTGAAGATAATGTTAGTATCGGTCATTCTTGCGTTCTTCATGGCTGCCGAATCCGTCAGGGTAGTTTAATCGGCATGGGTTCCATTATTCTCGACAACTCCGAAATCGGCGAAAACTGCTTAGTTGGAGCAGGGTCTCTCATTCCGGAACGCAAAGTGTTTCCGCCCCGTTCTCTGATTCTGGGTTTTCCCGCCAGAGTTGTCCGGGAATTGACAGATGAGGAAATTGAATCCATATATCAAAACGGTGAAATATACAAAAAAAGAGGGCTGTTATACCTGAAGAATCAGCATGTTGATTAAATTACCGGCAACTGCCCGTCTCTTTCCTGCACTTTAATTTCGTCACCCGGTTTAATCCAACCCGGCACGATTACTTTGGCAAAAATCCCTTCACGGGGCATAACACAGTCGCCGGTAGCTCTTTTAATAGCACAGCCGCTGTTATGGCAGACCTTACCTATTTGAGTAACTTCCATCACAGTTTCTCCAATCTTAAGCCTGGTGCCGATAGGGAGTTCATGAAGAATCAGGCCTTCCGTGGTTAAATTCTCGGCAAATCTGCCGTTAGTAAGATCTTTAAGCCCGGCCGCCCTTAGTTTATCAACACTTTCAACTCCTAACAGGCTTACCTGTCTGTGCCATTCGCCGGCATGGGCATCTCCAACCAGCCCATGTCCCACTTCAAAATAACCCTTTTCAATCTCCTGCTTGGGAACACCTTTAGTTTCACTGATATTAACAGCCAGTACTTTAGGCATTTAGATACCCCTTTCTCCTATCTTTCTCCTATACACTGTAACGCGCTCCATATCCTTCTTTTTTAGAAGATCTAATCAATATGCTTTATACTTAATGCTTATTTTTTAGTTAGAAAGCGGTCCACAATTAAATCGGCAGCCCCCTGATAATCATTGATATCCAGTAGCGGAACGGGAACTTTAAGTTCTTTAACGTCAGTAACCACTGCTACCAGATTCTCAAGGCTAGAGACTATTTCCGTGCCCCGCTCCCGCCTTACAATTTCAATTTTGGGCCTGTTGGCCGCTTTATAGCCTTCCACAAAGATAAGATCAACGCCTTGTATAAAAGGCAGAACATGCTCCAGATCGCTTTTGCTGTCGGTTTTTTGAATCAAAGCATATTTATCCGGACCTATAATAGCGGTTGCTTTGGCTCCGGCTTGGGCAAACCGCCAGCTGTCCTTCCCCGGCACGTCTATTTCAAAACTATGAGCATCGCTTTTAACTACTCCCAGTTCATAGCCCCTGCTGGTCATTTCGCGAATTAGCTTTTCTAAAAAAGTGGTCTTGCCTGTGCCTGATTTAGCTGCTACAAAACAAATTACCGGGATATCTGCCATAAACTTTCCTCCTATTCAGGAACCTTGACCAGGGTTTACCGGCCGAGCACATTCGCCGGCCTGGCCTGTTAAGATATCCAAGCCATGTTCAAGTGATGATAATATAACTTGCAGGCATTCTTGTACGCTTTTGGGGCTGCCCGGCAGGTTAACAATAACGGTCTGTCCCCTGATACCCGCACAAGCCCTGGACAACATGGCCCTGGGAGTAATCTGCAAGCTCGCCCAACGCATAGCTTCAGGTATACCCGGAGTCAATTTTTCTACCACGGCCAAGGTAGCTTCAGGTGTTACGTCTCGCGGGGAAAAACCTGTGCCGCCGGTGGTAAAAACAGCATTTAGTTTTAACTCATCGGCATAAGCGATAAGCTTTTCTTCAATAATACTTTGCTCATCCGGAACAATTTCCGCAACTTTAACTTGCCAGCCAAGCTGTTCCACCATTTCTTTTATCACTTGACCGCTGCGGTCTTCTCGCTCTCCCCGGGAACCTTTATCGCTCACAGTAAGAATACCTACAGTGTACTTCATGCTTTCACCTCATAGTCTCCGCTTTTGCCGCCGGATTTTTTGACTAGGTAAATATCGCTTATTACCATACTTTTTTCCGCGGCTTTGCACATGTCATAAATAGTCAAAGCAGCGACAGAAACGGCGGTTAGAGCTTCCATCTCTACGCCTGTCTGGCCGTTATTTTTTACAACCGCTTGGATTTCGATTTTACTTTCAGGCTCATTAATCTTAAAAGAGACATCGATTCCGGACAACAACAAGGGATGGCACATGGGGATAATGTCCGGTGTTTTTTTTGCTCCCATAATGGCTGCCACCTGAGATACAGCCAGGACATCTCCTTTGGCTAGGGATTTGTCTTTGATCAGTTTTAAGGTTTCAGGTTTCATTCTTATTTCGCCGCGGGCTACTGCTACCCTGGCTGTTTCAGCCTTCTGACTGACATCAACCATCCTGGCCCGGCCTTCCTGGTTAAAATGAGTAAGCTCTCCCATATTTTCATCCACCTATTTCATGCATATTTCTTCTAATCGGCTCATACTCGCTGCTTTGAATACAGTGCTTGTGAGGTTTCCTTGAAATCCCGTCCAACAGAAAACGTTCTAAATCTCCATCATAATCACGTAGGTCAAGCTCAATATTGGAATGCAGGCAAGGTTTCAATTTCCCGTCAGGAGTAATTCTTAACCGATTACAATAGTTACAAAAATGGCTGCTTAAAGGACTAATAATGCCCACTTTACCTTTACTGTTAGGTAGCTTGAACATCCGGGCTACTGTACCATGACCTTTAAAGGGGAGGGGAATTAAACGCGGCACTCTTTTAAGAATTTCATTACTGGCCAAAAAATGCTCCCTATCCCATTCTCCCGCCTCACCGATAGGCATGAGTTCGATAAAACGTATTTCGATCTCCTTATCTGTGGTTAAGTTAACAAAGTCTTCAATTTCGTCATCATTAAAACCGCCAATTAAGACCACATTTAGTTTTAACGGCAAAAGCTTGGCTTCCTTAGCTGCTTTAATCCCGGCCAACACATCCTCTACCTTGCCGCCCCGGGTAATCTCCTTGTATTTTGCCCCATCCATGGTGTCAATACTTATATTAACCCTGTCCAGACCTCTTTTTTTTAGTTCGGAGGCATAATTTTTAAGTAAAACACCATTGGTAGTAAGGGCTAATTCTTTGAGGCCCTTGGCCTTTAAACTCGCAATGTCTTGCACTAAATCCAGAATTCCCCTGCGGACCAAGGGTTCGCCGCCGGTTAGCCTAATCTTGGTAATTCCAAGTTTTACTGCGGCTTCAGCTAGGCGGGCTATTTGTTCCAGGCTCAGAATATCATCATGGTTCTTTTTGACAATACCTTTCTCCGACATACAGTAGGTGCACTTGAGATTGCATAAATCGGTTACCGATATTCTCAAATAATTTATATCCCTGCCGTAACCATCGATCATGACCTCACCCCTCCTCCCTTGCCTAATTACCGGCAAAAATAACAGTTGGGATACTGGCACATCTGACAGTTGTTACATAAGCCGCCTTCTCCCATGCGTATAAAATCGTTTTTATTTAATTTCTCTCCTGAGAAAATTCTCGGCAGAACCACGTCAAAGACCGTAGTTTTAAAATAGGCGGCCGCTCCGGGCACTCCTAAGATCGGGACTTCATCCAGATAGGCCAACATAAACATATTACCCGGCTGGACCGAAACCCCATAAGTAACAATTTCCGCCCCGGTGCTTCTAATTGCTCCCGGTGTAAGGTCATCAGGATCTACCGACATTCCCCCGGTAATAATAATCATTTCCGCGCCTTTTTCTTTAAAAGCCAATATTTTTTCCTTAATAACCTCGACCTCATCCGGACAATACTCTTGGCCGAGCATTTCGGCTTCATAATATTCTAATTTTTTCTTAATTACAGGCCAAAATTTATCCTTAATTCTTCCTTTATAAACCTCGTTACCTGTAATGACCACGCCAACTTTTAATTTTTTATAAGGATGGACCTGAAATACCTGACCGTGAACCTTGCACAACTCTTCAACTTTTTCTATATTCTTTTCTTTAGTAACCAAAGGAACTATGCGGCCGGCAGCAACCTTTTGACCTTGCTCAACCTTAAAATTATTAGGAAGAGAAGTTATGGTAACATCTTCAATAGAATTGATTTCATACAGCAAAGCGCTTTTTAATTTAAAGAAACCTCTAATGGTTGCTTGCAGGACAGTTTTTCCCTCTTGGGGATCAGAAAAAGAAATATTTTCACCCTTTACAGCCCTGGCAATTCGGATTGCGGCGTCATCTTCGTGGATCTCGCCGGCATTTTCTTCCCAGACGTAAATACTTTCTTTGCCAAGTTTTAATAGTTCTTCCACATCCTCTTTTTGAATTACATGTCCTCTTTTAAATACCGCGCCCTTGAATTCTCCCGGCACCATTTTGGTTATATCGTGGCATAATATCATGCCAACAGCGTCTTGTACAGCAATTTTTTTCACTTTTTGATCCTCACTTTCCTTCTTTCCTTAACTTTCCTTCTTTCCTTATTTGTTTTCGTTAATCGTTTCTTAAATCAAATAAGCTGTAAGTTTTTGACCGGCTTGTAACGGACCGCTTTTAGCCGGAACCTCAGCCAGGAGATTGCATCCCTCCATGGAACTCAATACGCCGTTACCCTGCCCACCTGTTATTTCCATAAAGGCAGTACCGTTCTCAATAACTAATTTCCCGCGTAGGAATCTGCGACGAGGACTGGCTTTGGGGAAATCGGTTTTTAGAATTACATCCAATTTCGGGTTCAAGTATTCCTGCCTACCCATGATTTTTCTAATCAAAGGGGCTACTAAAAGTTGAAAAGTAACCATTGCTGCCGCCGGATTGCCGGATAAACCGATAATTAATTTATCATTCTTGATGGCCGCCAAACAGGGCGAACCAGGTTTAATATCAATTTTCCAGTATAAAGTTTCGGCTCCAAGGTAGTCCACGGCGTGCCTAACTACATCGTAGTCACCTACTGAAACTCCCCCGGTCGTAAGCACAAGATCCGCTCTCTCCAGTCCATGTTCAATAAGGGAAGCGACTTCTTCGACCTTATCCGGACACATACCGATTACTATAGGTTCGGCACCAATCGAGCGAATATAGCCCTGAAGGGTATAACTGTTGCTGTTGCGAATTTTACCCGGTGTCAAGGTCTCGGAAACATCCCGCAACTCGTCACCTGTGGAGACAATAGCAACCAGAGGCCGTTTGTATACCGGTACCACCGGTATTCCCAAAGCGGCCAACAAGCCCATAATTGGCGGAGTGACAACCGTCCCTTTAGTAGCTATTATTGTACCTTTGGTTATATCTTCACCGGCGGGAACGATCCCTTCTTGTGGCTTGTAGGGTTTATAGAGGGTTACATTGTTATCTTTTACTGTGGTTTCTTCAAATTTGCATACGGCATCCGCTCCTTCGGGAATTGGAGCGCCGGTAAGGATTTTAATTGCTTGCCCGGCACTTATACTGTTTTTGGCCGTATAGCCTGCCGGTACTTCTTCAATGACATTTAGGATAACAGGGTTATCCCGGCTTGCAGACATGGTATCGGCAGACCGGAAAGCAAAGCCGTCATAGGGTGAACGTGGAAAAGGAGGTACATTTTCTTGAGCAATAATATCCTTACTTAAAACTCTTCCTAAGGTGTCCGTTAAATTATTATTTTTTTGGCCAATGTCCATAGCCCTAGCCAACAGCATGGCCTGTGCCTCTTCCAGGGAGATATTTGTTTTCACGATTACCCTCCTTTGAATTTATCTTAACAGTTCTTATTTTGAAGTTCTTACTTTAAAATTCTTACTTAAAATTTTTATTTCAAAGTTCTTATCCTGCTCTTTAATTCTTGCTTATACAGATGAAAAAATATCCTGCGCAGATATGCAGGATAAAAGTACTTAAGCTTTAAGCCTATTAACCTTCTGGCATATCTCCTTCGCGAATCAGGCAAGTAATAGAATTTCTTCCACTACTCCGTGGACCTTCTAGTCCAGACCTCATATCCATAGTAAATTACTTTAGGATATAAGGCTCGGAGAAATTAAAAGCCTATTTATTTAATATCTTAATATTGTCAAAATAATCAAAAAACATTTTATCTCGACAAATAATATTATATGCAATAGTTATACCATAAATAAAGCCCAAAATAATTCCAAAGCAAACTAAATTTTTTGTAGTCCCTACATTGCCTATTTTACAGGAGATTTTTTACTTTTGCTAGAGAAAATGGATAAAAAATATTTTTATCAATCAATTATTTATTTTCAAAATAGATCTAGCCGTCTCATTATGAAACGAATGTATAATTTACAAATTGCCGGGTCTTTATTTTTTTATTTTATTCTTGTATTTTCTCGTGTATTTTTTCTATTCTACAACTAAGTCCGTTATATATCCAAGTACCAATTAAAGGATCGGAGGATTCAAATTCGGCACCGGTTAAAATATTGGCATTGGAAAGCCACAAGCCGCCCAAGCTAGGTTCCGCAGCCTCCATTTCCGGATACCACCAGCCATATTCCACGCTTATAACATCATCGCACATTTCTGAGATCTTGGCAACAAAACGGGCTTTTCCTTTTTCAGTCTCCACCCAAAGCCAGCTGCCATCCTTAAGACCATATTTAGCCGCTGTGGTCAAGCTCATTTCAGCCCAAGGATGGGGATGAAGCCGGCGAAAGTCTTTTAATTGATGGTAACTGGAAGCGTAGTAGGGGTGAAAACGCGCTCCGGTTATCAGCTTAAGTGGATAGCTGGAGCTTACTTCCGGCATAGGTTTGGGGGTGGGGAGAGCATCAGCCTTTAATTGTTCTAAAAATTTGCTGTATAACTCAACTTTGCCACTGGCAGTGGCAAAGCCCAAGGGTTGCCCGGTCTGCGGATTTATTTCCTGATACTTGAAATATTGGTTAGAACCACAGTATAAGCCTGTCTTGCAGAAATCTTCCCAGCCTACCCCGGCCGGAGATAAGGAAGCTTGTAAAGCCTCCCGGTAAGTTTCCCAGGGCCATTCTTTTGTTTGACCCAGGCGTAGCCCTATTTCCCGCCAAAAATAGTAATCAGGACGCCTTTCATAATAGGGCTCCACGGCTTGGTCCCCGCCATAAGCGATATTTGCCGTCCCGGCTTTGGTCTCCATTAACGGTCGTTCCATTACTCCCGCTGCAGGCAAAACATAATCTGCCAACATGGCGGTTGGGGTTTTAAATAGCTCCAAAACCACGAGCAAATCCAGGCTCTTTAAAGCTTGGTAAATTAATTGGGTGTCGGCCTGGGTAAGTAACGGGTCAGAGGCCATAACTATCAGGGAACGCACAGGATAAGGTTCGCTATTGAGCATCGCTCGCCAGATCAAATTAGGATGGGCCGAAGTCAGGTAGCGCATGGGGAGCCGCTTATTATGCTTCATAGTTAAAGACTTTAAACCCTCATAACCGCTGTAGGACTGAAGAAGCAAGCGATTATCGGCAATATTCTTGCGGCGGGAATGTTCCGGGAATTGAGCACTTAATTCCAGATCTACTTCCGGCACAAAATCCGGCATTTCGCTTATATGCGACGCTCCAGGCACATCAATATTTCCGGTTACCGCCCGTAAGATTGCTAAGGCCCGATGGGTTGGCACACTATTAGGGCCAAGCTGATCAATCCCTCGCCCGCTATACAAAGTAGCCGGAAATTTGCCGGCAAAAAGACGAGCTGTTTTTATTACATCTTCAGCTTTAACCCCCGTTACGGCCTCCACATAGGAAGGGGGGTAAGAAGCAACATGCTTCTCCAACTCAGCAAAGCCATGACACCACTGTTCAACAAAATTCAAGTTGTAAAGTTTCTCTCTTATTATGACATGCAATAAACCCAGCGCCAAAACAGGATCTGTACCCGGCCGGACCGGAAGCCAAAGGGTTGCCAGTTTGGCCGTCCCGGTTCGTCTGGGATCTACCACAATTAAAGGTTTTCCCTGACGGCTAAATTCCTGAATAGTATGCCAAAATAAGGAATTATCCGATTCGGCGGGATTAACTCCCCACAGAAGGGCACATTCGGTTAAGTCCGGATGCAATTCCATATCAATAGGCCAGCCATAGGTTATGGTGTTGACCAAAATTCCCGGGTTCCAACAAATTTGGCCTATCCCCATATTGTTGGGACTGCCGAACAGGGTCATAAAGCGGTGCAGCGGCCAAAACGTTGTATGGGGACCTCCAATACTGGTAGCCAGCGTTTCCGGTCCATAGGTTTGTTTCAGGGACCGAAGTTTATCGGCTATCTCATCCAAGGCTTGCTCCCAGGATATGCGCTGCCACTTGCCGCTACCCCGCTCCCCTGCTCTTTTAAGGGGGTAGTTAATTCTCTGGGGATGATCCAAGACCTTAGGTACCTGACGCCAGCGACGACACCCGGCTTGAATACTCTCGTCATAGGGAAAGCGACTGGCATCGGGTCTAACTTTTATTACTTTTCCGTCCACTACCTCAGCCTGTAAACCGCACTGGTAACCGCAAAAGCGACAGTTAGCTGCCATAATTTTTTGTTTAGACATGATAATTACCTCGTAGGTTAGTTAATAGTTCATCTCTTTTCTGGCCTGACGTATTGGTCAGCTGATAGGAACAAAAGGGCACTATTCCGTCGTCTTTGTCCAACACAGTCATACTGCATTCTCTGAGCCGCTTTAAATCCATAGTAAAGGCATCCATATAATTCATGATGACGATAGACAGACCTGACTTTAAATCCGGGTATTTTTTATAGGCAATATCACCTAGGACTGAACCCTGCGGGCTTTGGGGGTCAAATTCCGCTATATACTCCTCTATGGTGAGTTTGCGGGTCAAGGGTTCGATTTTTCCCTGATAATCTAAAAGATAGGTAGCACTTGAACATAAAGGGTGAGAACAACCTAAGGGCCAAAAATCATAGGGTTTAAGCAAGCCTTGGCTTTGTTCAGCGAGCATAAAGATTACATCTCCCATGCCCAGCCGTTTGCTTGTGACCACATCAAAGCGGCCGGAACCAAAAGCCGGCTGATAGGCAAGACCGGCAATTACATCCTTGTTTAATAAGGCAAAATCCAAGACCCTTCCCATTTGATCATGATTGATGCCTTCGATAACCGTCATAGCCAAGACAACCTGAATCCCGGCCTGGCGACAATTTTCAATGGCTTTTAGTTTGATAGGCAGTAAATTTTGACCGCGTATTTTCCGGTAAACCTCGGGGGTTAGTCCGTCAAACTGAAGATAAATACCGCTGGCGCCGGCCTGAACCAGTTTGTCCAAGAAAACATAATCATTGGCAATAACCACACCGTTGGTGTTGATTTCAATGGCCGTAAATCCCATGCTAAGACCAAGACGGACAATTTCCGGTAAATCTTGACGAACAGTCGGTTCGCCACCGGTTATTTGTATGCTGGTCTGTGGCCCGGTTTTCTCCAAAACAGCACGGTATTTAGCTTCCAAAGCCTCTATCCCGGGATCTTGATTTTCTATCCCGGAATGGGGCTTCAAAGCAGCAGGCGCTGCTTCAGCTGCCATAAAACATACCGGACAGCGTAAGTTGCAGCGCTCTGTTACTTCAATTTCCACAAGGGTGGAGTGACGAAGATGAGCCTTACATAACCCACAGTCCCTGGGGCACCCACGAGCGGTATCAACCTGTAACTTGGGACGGATATAGGGAAGTTTGAGCCCCGACATCCAGCGATAGTGCTCAACATCGGGCCAAAGATAGGTTACAACCTCTCCATGTTCAGGGCAACGTTTTTTCAGATAGACGGCATTTTCCTGAACAACAATAGCAGCTTCCACTATATTTAAACAGACGGGGCACACACTCTTGGTGCTATCGAGAACTGTTATTCCCTGGTCTGACTGCATGACTATTTCTCCTTTATGGGCCCGGTTTACTTCCAAACTTTCAAAAATTCTTCGTCACCTACCGGCAGACGGGAGCGGTACTTTTGCTCTCCCGGAAGCCAGGTACGATCCTCGCCGGCACGCACAACCAAATAGCGCATAATCGCACCGCCCAAAATCGCTAAGCAAGCACCCACACTATGAATAGCCGGGGTGGTGAAAAGCAGAAGGACAATCGGTACGATGGTTCCCAATAAGATAAAGCCTAATTGAAATGAAGCAGAAAGGTCACCGTTAACCCATCTTTGAGCTGCTTCAGCTTCCCGTTCTGTACCTCCGCTTCTTTTAATCCATATATATCCGGCCCAGAAAATCAATTGAAACAGCAGCATAATCGCGGTCAAATGTGGTAAGTCCTGCAGAACCAAGGAAGAAAAGGAGCTAACAATATAACCTTCAGCTATAAACCAAGAAGATTCGCCGATAACATAACCGCTCAGAATATGTCCCGCCATGCCGGTAATGAAAGAGGAAAGGAAGAACAAGACCATAATCCCGGGACCGTTCCAAAAGGGACGGGCTTTATGCCTGGCCAACAGGACTCCCGGATAGGTAGCCACAACCAGACCAAAAATCACACAAAAAGCAGCTAAAAATTTACGAACCAGAATAAAGCCGCTCCAAGGCAAAATTGTAATCCCAAAGGAAGCAAACAACAAGCCGGCTATAATAGCAAAAGTCATATTCCAAGCCCCAAAGGTCAGAATAGATTTAGGATTCATAAAGACCCGAAAGGCCTGAAAGGGACGCCCTAATTCCAAAATCAAAAGGCCGGCGCCGATGGCGATAAATATTGCACCGGCGAAATTGCCCAGCACAGATGTCTGGGCATCTCCCAGAAATAAATCAGCGATCCCGGCAATGGCAAGCATTGCCCCGCCCAAGCCGGCGAAAAAAAAGTCCGCGGCCAGCATCCAACCCCATTCGTCATGTTTGCGACTCATTTCATCCGCGCCTCCAATCCATAAATATAGAATACTGAAGGTTTGCTCCCCAGTTCATCCAAAAGTCGTACAGTATGGTGACTATTTTTAAGTTTGGCGACTTCACTATTAGGATCATCCAGATCGCCAAAGATACGCGCTTTCTGATGGCAGCTCTGCACACAGCGGGGAATATTGCCTTTTTCAACCCGGTCCAGGCAAAAGTCACACTTTTGAACAATACCTTTTTCCTGATTGAAAATGCGAGCCCCATAAGGACAAGCCATAACACAGGCTTTGCAGCCTACACATTTTTTCTCGTCAATCCAGACAATTCCGTCTTCCCGACGTAGAGAAGCGCCCGTCGGACAGGCATCAACACAGGGGGTATTCTCGCAGTGCATGCATAACAAGGGTATATGAACCATATGCAGGTTAGGAAACACCCCGGTAGGGCCAACGGTTGTAACCGGGTTATAAATCATATCTACCGGTAGCTCATTATGAACCTTGCAGGCTACAGTGCATGATTGGCAGCCTATACAACGACGGGTATCAATAACCATTGCATAACGCGCCATGTTAGTTATCCTCCTTTTGCTCAGTACTATCAACTTTATATATTTTGCATAACAAGCCCCGGTTGGCCCAAGTTCCGCTCAGGGGACAGCAATCCTCATCCCTGGTGCTGGTCAAAACATTAGTATTGGATTCCAGGCAGCCTGCCAGGTCCGGTTCCTCCATTTTTCTTTCCGGGAACCACCAGCCCCGTTGGGTAATAATAACTCTGGGAGCCACGGCCTGAGTAACGTCAGCTTTTTGTTTCATGCGGCCCCGCTGAGTTTCGATCCAGACCCAGTCTCCTTCTTTAATACCGTATTCTTCAGCAGTTTCCGGATTTATTTGGAAATATGGTTCACTGTTCAGGAAACGCACGTCCGGAATCTGAAAATGTTCGGAATGGTGGAAAGGCATAAAGCCGTTACCTGTAGATAGTACCAAAGGATATTCCTTGGCTAATTCCGGATGATCAATTTCATTCTCTACGGGTCCCACATACTCCGGCAAAGGAGAATAACCTAAATCTTTTAAGACACTGGAATAAAGTTCAATCTTACCGGAAGGTGTACCAAACCCTCCTTTATCCAGGTATTTCTGATATTGCCTCTCTGGGAAATGAAAACGCCAGTATTCCACAAACTCATCATAACTATCACTGCCATAACCAAGGGGTTCAAGCTTGTGCAGATAAGCATCTTCCACGGTCTCCCAAGGCCACATGTCTTCTTGTCCCAGGCGGATCCCAAGATCCCTCCAGAAGTTATAATCATTGCGTCTCTCATACATGGGTTTAATTGCCCGCTGGGAAGCCAGTAGGAAATCCGAACAGCCGTAACTGCTGGTTATGGTCGGTCTCTCCAGGGCCCCGGCAATGGGCAGGACATAGTCGGAGAGAGCGGCGGTGGGAGTCATCCAATACTCACAGGTTACCATAAAATCGACTGCTCTCAAGGCTTCCAGGACCAGCTTGCTCTCGCCGTAAGAGTTAACCGGATTGGTTGCGGAAACCAAAAGGGCTTTGACAGGATAAGGATCTCCGGTTAGAATCGCCCTAAACACCGAAGGCGGATGGGCCTCGCACATCCATTCGGCGGTGGGTGCCTTACCCCAGTATTTTTTGCTCATCTCGGCAATTTTGCTGTATCCCGGCCAGGTTAGTAGTTTAAATTTGTCGGCACCAATCTGTTTGGCCTTTTGTTCCTCACTCAAATACTCATTAGCTTCCATTTCCTCATCAGTAATAAACTCCAGACTAGGACCGGTTAAAAGGTCGGATCCGGGTACATCAAGATTACCGGTAATAGCGCGGATTAGGATCCGGGCATGGATCGCTGCCCCTGAAGCTCTGCCCTGCTGATCCATAGCGACTCCCCATTGAATATTACCGGGTTTATTCATGGCATACATCCTGGCACTTTCCCTAATGAGATCAGCACTAAGCCAAGTGAGCGGCTCCGCCCACTCCGGTGTAAACTGTTCAACATGGTTAGCCAGTTCACCAAAACCTTCACAATAATTTTCTACGAAAACCGGATCGTACAAACCCTCATAAATAATAACATGCAACCAGGCCAGAGCCAGAGCCAGATCGGATCCAGGGCGCAAAGGCAGCCATAAATCTGATTTGGCAGCTGTTTCCGTAAAGCGAGGGTCAATAGTAATAATCTTTAAGCCATTTTTTTGTTTTAGTTCGCTGAGATGGTGCATTTCCGGCATATTGGAAGCCCCCGGATTTTGTCCCCATAAAACAATACAGCGGCTGTTGGCTAAGTCAATTTCAAATGGACTCCAACCACAGACTGCTGTTTCGATCATAAAAGTTGGAATCCAACACAAGTGCGAATTATGGAAGCCGTTAGGACTACCGAACAAGTTCATAAAGCGGCGACGGGCCCAATCATCAGTGCGCTGCGTACCCCCGGCTGTTGCTACAGCCTCGGCACCATATTCCTCCCGTATTTGGGCCAGCTTGGCCGCAATCTCATCCAGAGCCTGATCCCAGGAAATTCTTTGCCATTTACCTTCTCCCCGTTTGCCAATTCTCTTTAGGGGATAATTAATCCGATCAGGATGATCCAGATGGAGTAAGGCTATATTGCCCCGGCAGCATAATCCGCCGGTATTGGTCGGAAAATCGGGATCGCCTTCAATGGCCAATACTTTGTCATCCTTAACATAAGCAAGTACCCCACAGTTCTGGTGACAAAAATAACAGCAAGACTTTTTGACTTGAATACCTTCCTGTTCAAAATCGAAATTTCTCTTCATCTCTTGCCTCCAGTTAAAAATTTAACGATTTGTCTTATCCATATACATAATCAATGCAAATTTTGTGCCAACTTATTATCTATACAAAGGCCGCAAAATACGATGGCCACGTATCACAAATTACCGCGAGTTATTAATCAGGGGACACTCCTTATAAAATAAGGTGTGTCCCCTTGCGGTTATACCTAGCCTTGTTCAAGAACAGGCCTTAAATTACTTATCTGCAGGTTTATCTGGTGTTTCGGTAGGTAATTCAGTCTTACAGAAAGGACATACCTTTTGTTTAACTCCGCCAACTACCGGGATCTTTTTTTTACAATTCGGGCATTCCACGGGTTTAGCTGCTGATGGTGGTCTAAAACACATTATATATTACCTCCTAGTTAATATTAGCTGTTTAATTCTACCAATTTACTTCAAGACTTTTTATAATTATTGCAAAAAACATGCCAACTTAAAATGTAAAACAAATATTTAACGATGTCAACCAATTATTACTAACCTAATCTGTTGTATAAATGCAGGCCTACAGCTTAAAATTGGAAAGTAGCCAATTGTTCCCATGTAACACTGTTTGGTTTAATTATCTAATCTTTCTTATCAATTGTTTCCTTTTTTGGGAATGGAGTATTGTTTTAAGATAACTCAATACTGAATTTCATATTCTTTTAATTTTCGATAGAGCGTTGATTTACTGATTCCTAAGATCTCGGCAGCCGCGGGAATATAGTTTTCGGCCCTTAACATAGCCGCTTTAATAGCATTTTTTTCTATGTTTTGCAAACTGAGTGCCTTATCATCGTCAAAATAATCCATCATTCCATCCACTTTGGACGGCACTATTTCCAAATTAACATAACTCGGCAAATCATCAGCCGTAATGGTATCATTCAGAGCGGTATTGACAGCATAAATCATGGCATTTTGCAACTGGCGAACATTACCGGGCCATTCATATTCATTGATTCTGGCCTGAGCCGCCGAGCTAAGAGTGGGAACTTCCCAGCCTTGTTTTTGACAGTAAGTTTCTATGAAATATTTGCTCAAAATTTCTATGTCTTCTTTTCTGGCCCGTAAAGGAGGAATATTAATAGTCAAGACTGAAAGCCGGAAATAAAGATCTTCACGAAACTGGTTTTCCTTGACCATGTTATAAAGGTTTCGATTAGTAGCTGCGATCAACCTAAAGTCTACTTTGTTGTAACGCCGCCCGCCTATCCGCATAACTTGTTTATCTTCAATGGTTCTAAGCAGAACAGCCTGCAATTCAAGAGGCATATCTCCAATTTCATCAAGAAACAGAGTCCCACCATGGGCTAGTTCAATTTTACCGGGTCTGCCACTGCGTTCCGCACCCGTAAAGCTCCCCCCTTCATAACCGAAGAGTTCACTTTCAATTAATTCCCGAGGTAAAGCAGCACAGTTAACAGCCATAAAGGGGCCTTGCGGTCGGCTTTCAGTATGAATAGCCTGGGCAAAAAGCTCCTTTCCTGAACCGCTCTCACCGATCAGAAGAACATTTTCCGGCGAATGGGCAAAGCGCCTGGCCAAATCAACTACTTTTTTTAAACCGGTATCTTTACCAATAATATCTTCAAAACGGTATCTGACAA
>JAAYMU010000172.1 GCA_012521215.1 Peptococcaceae bacterium
CTGCAAGCGAAGGCTATGTATTTACCGGCTGGGAACTGCCTGACGGTGTTAGCCTCTTGGATGGTTATTCTCTGACAGATTCTACAATCAAATTCATCATGCCGGCAAATCACGTTAATGTGACAGCTAATTTTGAAGAAGAAGTAATCCCGGATCCGGAAATTGCATCTTTTGACTATAAGATTACTCAGAAAAAGGGAGGAGTTTGGGGTTATTTAAAATGGACAGAGGTAAAAGGTTATATTGAAAACCTTAAATATGATAATGGAGAATCAGTCAGTGGAGAAGTTTCTTTCGATGTAATTATCAAAGACCGGCAGGGTAATGTAAAAGCAAGTCAAACTTTCACCCGTACCTTCGACAATGGAGAGTTCCGTTTCACAAGTAACGATGCTATGCTTATCATAGACGATTATGCTTTTAATCCTAATTGGCCTGAATATGATGAAAATGTATATATTACAATCAACGGAATATCAGGAAATAGAATATAAAGATGAATATATAAAGATGAATGACATTCAAGGAAAAAGATTATAACACCAGACTTTTAAAAATATGTATAAACAAATATCTTAGCCTGATTAAATTTGATTGGAAGACCACCTTTTAAAAACACCTTAAAACCAAAATCCTACCCACCAAAGGAGGGTCGCATATGACAAGGAAAAAATATATAACCATATTAATACTGGCCGTCTTTCTGGCTGCCTTCCTTTGGCCGGGGATGGCCCTGGGAGCTACAGGTTACAAGATTGTGGGGGAAAGCAACGGCTTGGTCATTGCATCACCGGATGCGCCTGAAAAAACAGGGAACTTAAACCCCGGTGACCTGAAAAATTCCCGTCTGCAGTTAACCAATACCGGTTCCGCATCTCTTACAGTCTCTATCCGAACGGAGATTACGGGGGAAAAACCGGGGCCAAATAAGGGTAAATTATCTGAGGTACTATGGCTAACCATTAAAGATGGGGATAATACCATCACCGACACCACTTTCCGCCAGGCTGATGACCAAGGCAATGTCAGTTTAGGGATTATGGCACCAGGTTCCACGAAGACTTTGCATTTTAGCGCTAAGCTGCCTGAAGGAACTGATAATGACTACCAGGGTTCTTCCTTAAAAGCGATCTGGGTCTTCACTACGGTTAGCTCCGGTGGTGGAGGCGGCGGTGGCGGTAGTTATACCGTCCAGGGAGATGATGAAGAAGAACCGGAAGAAATCATTGTTCCTGAGGAGCCTGAAGTCCAGGTTCCGGAAGAACCGGATGAAGGAATTACCGTCCCTTCCGAAGATCCTAAAATGCCCGGAACCGGCATCGCAAGTCCGCTTCCCTATTATGCAGCAGGCTCGGTGGTAATACTGGCGGGGTTCCTGCTCACCAGGAAAAAGAAATAATAAGTTTCTTGGTTACATTTCAAGAGAATAAACCGGCCGGGGGATCCCCCGGCTTTATTTTTGATTTGCCCAGGGGAATAAGGAGGCTGGCTTATGCCGCGCAAATTATTGGCTTTGTTATTGATCCTAATAGGTATTAGTATAGTGGGCTATCCAACAGCCAGGGATTTATATTATGATTACCAGCAAAAAAAGATTACAGAAGCTTGGCAGGCCGGTCTGGAGCAGCTTGACAGGGAGCCTTTGGAGCCAGTTCAAGAGAGTAAAGAGGAACCGGTTAAGGCTGTGCTCGATCTTTCCAAGGAAATGGAAGGTCTGCTCATAATCGACAAGATTAATTTAAGAGTCCCGATTCTTACCGGGATTAATAAAAGAAACCTTGATTTGGCGGTAGCCAGCGTGGAAAACACCGCCAAGGCCGGGGAAGTAGGCAACTATGTGTTGGCCGGGCATAACAGCCACACTTACGGTCTGCTCTTTAGCAGGCTGGATGAGCTGACAGTCGGAGACCGCATTGTAGTCTGGGCCAAAGAGCAGGAATATGTCTACACTGTCACCGAGAGCATGATAGTCCAGGCGGAGGATGTTCATGTTTTAAGGCCAGATGGAGAGAAAAGATTAATTACTCTGGTAACTTGTGATTACAGCACCAAACCTTATCGCCGTTTGATTGTTAAAGGGGAAATGGAATCTTAAGGGAGGGTTTTTTGCTTTTTGAGGTTGGATTTATGCTAGCGTGTTATATTATAAGAATGAGGAAAAAATTTATACGAGGTTGGTAAGGCAATGGATTTTAGATTTAGAGTAAGAGCGGCAGCAATTATCCTCAATGAAGCCCGGGAGCTTCTTTTAGTTTTGCATAGAAATCCCTTAACGGCTGAAGAATGGTGGACACCGCCCGGCGGGGGCCTGGGGAGCCGGGAAAGTGCTTCGGAAACCATAATAAGAGAAGTACAGGAAGAATGCGGGATCAAATGCCGGCCTGGGAAACTGGTTTATGTACGGGAGTTTTTAGGAGGGACCGAAAAATGTGTTCATCATGTCGAACTGTATTTCTTGGCTGAAGCTGAAAACTACCAGATTCAGACCGGGTCAGACCCGGAGATTGAGAAACAATTTATTATCGAAGCCCGGTTTTTGAGCAGGAAAGAGATCGAAAAATCTAAGATCAATGTTTTTCCTGAAGTGTTGAAAGACAGGTTCTGGGATGATTTGGAGTCGGGATTTACAGGACATACGGTCTATTTGGGTTTGCGTGACCCCAAAGGTATTGAAAGGATTTGATCAACTAAGGATTTCACAGAAGGTTTCAACAGCTGTACGGGCCTGCTCATAATTAGCAGCCTGCTTGTCTGCTTCTATTAACAGACTGGGGATGCCTTCTTTTTGCAGCATAGATTTCAAAGGGACGTAATCGAACTCTTCCGGATCGCAGAATTTGGTCTGTACAAAAATGACCCCTTGGGCGCCGCTTTGCTTGACTAGATGGATTAACATATGTCCGCGCTGTTTGCCGGGATCGAAAAATACGGGGCAGCCTTCAATTTTTCCTATCTGCTCTGTCAGACCCACTAAAGGATCAGCGGTAAGGGGCAGGTCTAGGCGAAAGCGCAGCGAACCTTGAGTAAGCTGATCGTCAACCACAGCAAGCTTACAATCATCGAATATTTTAATTAAGCCCCTATAGTCTGCTGTGATGCCGCTTACAACTACTTTAGGTCCTTGCCAGCTGTTCTCAGCTGCTTGTTCCAATAGTTCTGCCAGTTCTCTTACCTTAACTGTATGGGCTTTAGCATCCATAAAATAACTGCTTTTCACCACGGTGTTATGGTCAGAAAAAGAAATGAGCTCCGGATGTTTTCCGGCGGCCGCTAAAAATTTGCGCATGACCCTGCGCTGTTCATTATAGCTTTTAACCGCTTCGGCAATCGCCTGGTCAGTGATCGGCACCCCGGATAGCTCTTCCAATTGTTTTTTTATTTTGCGGTACTGAGAGATGGTAAAGGTTAGGCCTGCTTGCATTTTACGGTTCTGGGCCTGAGCCACAGTGATTACAGGAACATTTTTCACCCCGTAACGCCAGTTGGCCTCCATCCCTTTAAGGCTGTCACAAAGAAGGGGGATCATGACGGCTGTCAACCTGTCAAATTCACCTTTAAGACCTAACTCTAAAGTCGTCTGCAAAAGAGAACATATAAAGGGAGGAAAATAGCGCTTAGCCTCAGAAACCTGGATCTCGGCTCCCCAGAGGCCGAAAGGTACCATGCCGGCAGCTGCCACCAGTTCCTCCGGGCAGTAATAGGGCAGACAACCCACTACTTTTTTACCGGCAGCCAAATACTGCTCCAGCTGCTGCTTGGGGTGAGTGCTAATAAAGCGAAGTTCATCCAAAATCATTTCTATGCTATTCACAGCTTTGTTCCTCCTTTTGCCCTTTGTTGGCAGCCATAATTTCTACCAGTCCTTGAACACGGGTCAGGTATTGGGCCTCGGAAAATGCTCGCGGATCGGATTGGTCCCCGTCAAACATTACGGTGGGGATACCGGCCTGCTCGCGCAGCTGGCGTTCCAATTCATACAAGTTACCGCTCCATCTTTTGCAGCTGCGGTTCATATGAATGATCGCTCCCTCTACCTTGTTCTTAATGGCATCCTTAACCCTGAGTTCCACTTCTCGTTCAAAGACATTGCAATTCGGCACGTAGGCGTAGGCGGCCATAAGTTCATCCAGATTTTGATACAAGAAACTGAAGGCGGGGCCATAAATAGTAGAAGTAACGTTAATTCCAAAGTTCCTGAGGGTCTTAAAAGTATAACTAAGGTGAGCCCAGCAAGCGATACCTTCAAATAAAACCCGGTACTCTTCCTTAACATTGAAGGTGGAAGTGCCTTTTTTTATATTTTCTTCATATTCCCGGGCTAATTGCTCAAAAGCTTCCGCACCTTCCAGCCTACCGCGGGCCACGCA
>JAAYMU010000173.1 GCA_012521215.1 Peptococcaceae bacterium
GCAATTGCAGCACCATAATCGTAAAGTTAAATCAAATAGTGATGCTGGTTTTTGATGGCCAAAAGTGTGGATTTTTTAATGACCAAAAATGCGGATTTTCAAATGGCCATTGACAAGTCGTAATTACTATAATCTTCTACCTGTAAAGTATTACCATAAATCATGACTTTTGTTGGTCCAACAAAGGTATCCAGCATTTTTTTATAACTTTCTAACATACCCGTATACCCAACTTTATCATAATCACTTTCATCACAATTACTTGTGGTGATAAGTAGAACTGGAATCAAATGTTCATTACAATTTGGTCGTTCCTTATTATAGGTTAAAGACTGAAAAATCAAACGTTCATACAGCGCCCTAAATCCTGCAGTCAAATTTCCAAGATAATTTAGAGAGCCAAGGATAAGACCATCTGCCTTACGGATTTTATCAAGAACTTCTGACAAACCATCTTTGCTGACGCATTGACCGAATGTCTTAGGAAGCTTACAACCAAAACAGGAAATACATCCTTGAAAAGGCTTTAGTTTATACAGATCGATGATTTCAACGGTTGCTCCGGCCTCTTTTGCTCCTTTTGCAGCCGCCTCAACTAATTTGCTTGTATTCCATCCATTACGTGGGCTGGCATTAATGGCAACAATATGTTTCATCTTTAATCCTCCCAACTCAAATCTATTTTACTCAAACACACCCCAATGCAATATATCACTCAGAAAAAGCCCTTTTGTACTTGGGCAAAACTAATTTCCAAAAAACAAAACCGTTGACAAGGAATAGCAGACCAAAGCATAAACGAGCCGTCCATTCCGGAATTAACAAAGCAATACCATTCATATCACCACCGCCAAAAAATTCGTACAGCAGACTTAAATATAGCGGATCGACAAGCAGTAGGGCAATTGTAACATAGTACATACAGGCTTTGAATACTTTAGATTTTACTTCACAAATCCTATCCGTTGCAGCAACCAATCCATAGGCTACTATCAGAGTTGTAACTGCTCCTACAAGGCAGAAGATACCAAGCTGTGTATCGCTCATTTGTTCAGCATGTACATCAATCTGTATACCAAGTCCCAAAAAATTGATTTGCTTAAATGCACCGATAGAAAGAGCGTAAACCAGATGAGCTCCCTCGTGAAAGATATTGTAAGCGATCACCGCCGAAAGCAGTCCAAAAAATTGTCTTGTCCGTTTATTCATCGTTTCCTCCATCTATCATTAGTCTCTTATAATGCGAACTGTCAGTTTAAAACAACTCCTTCTAAGCCGGCTCTGTCTAAGATAATGATTTTCCGGCGACCTTTAACCTCAATGAGTCCTTCCTCTTGAAAAGCCGTCAATTTTCTGCTTAAAGTCTCTTGGCTCATACCCAATTGGGAAGCAAAATCCCCTTTGGTCATATTCAGGTGTACCTCGTTTTTATTTGCGGACATATCTATTAATGCCTGGGCCAATCTTTGTTCCACTGTATTGAGGTTGATTGCTTCAATAAGATTTTCTGCTTTTTCCAACCGTTGGCTTAACTCTTCCAATATTTTGAAAGCAATGGATGGATATTTCTCCATAAGCTCTTTCAGCTGTACTCCATCGATTATGCACAATGTTGATGGTTCTAAAGCCTCTGCATTATCTGTCAAAGGCAAAGAGCTAAAGAGAGAAAGCTCCCCCATAAATTCCCCGGGACTAACCACTCGAATGACCTGCTCTTTACCATTGACGTTGAGTCTGGAGATCTTTACTCTTCCGGAGCGAAGAACGTAAAGCTTGCCTCCTTTATCACCGGCACTGTAAATTCTTTCATTCCTCTGAAAATCTTTATTCCTGATTATAGCGGCGACTTCCAGCATTTCTTCTTTGGTTAAACTGCTGAAAATCGGAACTAGCTCTACGCAAGTTGATTGGCCATTTGAATGGCAGTGGTGATCCAACGAGTATCCCTCCATCATCTAGTTCCCGTTAATTTACGGCATCAGCTAGAGATATTATACCATTGACCTTATAAAAAAAGAGCAGGGAAAACACCCTGCGATAGATAAGTTTTTTATTAGCTGAACTTAATCGCTATCTTAATTTATAACCAAGAAGTCTCATACCATTTAAAATTACCACTAAGATACTTGCTTCGTGGGCCAACATACCGATTGTCATGTTCATCCATTCACTGAGGAAAACGAAAGAAAGAAGAACAACTACAACCCCCACGGCAATAACAATATTTTGACGCATATTATTAGCTGTTGCTTTGGTCAGACCTAAGGCATGGAGCAAGCGGCTGAAGTCCGAATTCATTAAGACAATATCCGAAGTTTCAATAGCTACATCCGTACCGCCTCCCATAGCAATGCCCACATTGGCCAAAGCCAAGGAAGGGCTGTCGTTTACTCCATCCCCTACAAAGGCGACGATCTGGCCTTTAGCTTGTAACTTTTCAATATAGGCTGCTTTATCTTGCGGTAACATATTTCCATATGCATCCGTCAAGCCAAGCTCACTTGCCACTAAATCAACTGTCCCTTGATTATCCCCTGAAAGAACTATTAGTCTTTTGACACCTAAGCGTTTTAACTTTTGCAGATCTTCTTTTACTCCCGGTCGAATTTGGTCCCGAATTCCCATTAATGCTTTTAATTCACCATCAACTGCTGTAAGCACAAGGGAGTTACCTTTTTGTTCAAATTGGGAGATATCTTTAAGGACTTTTTCATCTAATTCAACATTTTCTTGTTTCATAAGGGCAACATTTCCAACCGCAACTCTATGACCGTCTACCTGGGCAACGATTCCGCCGCCCTTTACAACATCAGTATTTTCAACAGTGAAGAGTTTAGTATCTCCAATATATTCTACAACTGCTTTAGCTAAGGGATGATCTGATTCGCTTTCTACACTGGCAAGATAAGCTAATACTTTGTCCGTATCGTTGGTATAGAATTTCGTGTCTGCTACTTTAGGATTTCCTATGGTTAAGGTGCCTGTTTTGTCAAATATTACGGCGTCAACTTTACTAAAATCGTGGATTACTTCACTGCCTTTTAGCAGTACCCCGTTCCGAGCGCCATTGCCAATTCCGGCAACGTTAGAAACAGGTACGCCGATAACCAAGGCCCCTGGACATCCTAGAACCAGAATTGTAATTGCCATTTCAATGTCTCGGGAAATGAGCCAGACAATAAAAGCAAAAACTAAAACGGCTGGCGTATAGTATTTAGAGAATCTGTCAATAAAGCGTTCGGTTTTTGATTTTGAATCCTGTGCTTCTTCCACTAACTCAATAATTTTCCCGAAAGTAGTATCCTCACCGACGCGATCAGCAACTATTTTAAGGGTTCCGTTTTCTAAAATCGTTCCGGCATAAACCCCTGAACCTTTCTTTTTACTTACCGGAACGGATTCACCGGTAATACTGGCTTCATTAATATGACCTTCTCCTGTTAAAACCGTACCGTCAACAGGTACTTTGGCCCCGGTTTTAACAAGTAAAATATCTCCTACGTCTACTTCATCTACTTCTACCTCTTCAAACTCGCTGTTTTCCATTTTTTTCAAAGCGCTTTCCGGCGCTATTTCGGTTAATTCTTTAATCGCGGAACGTGTTTGATTCAAGGTGCGTTGTTCAAGATAAGCTCCAAATAAAAATAAGAAGGTAACAATAGCCGCTTCTTCATAGTTTTTAATTAAGAATGCTCCGCCAACTGCAATAGTAACTAAAACATCTATACTGACAACTTTGACTTTTAAGGCTTGATAGGCTTGAATGGCAATAGGAGCAATCCCTAAGATGGAAGCGATAATCAAAGACCAAGTAAATATATCTACATTTTTAAAAGCTAATTTACTGGTAAAAGCAATTACAATTAAAATGGCGCTGATTAGAGCTATGGGGTTCTTTTTACTTAAGATAAATCTTTGCACTTTATCGCCTCCATATTTATATTTTTTCGTATATCGTTTCTATATATTTTCCTTTATATCAACTTTGATGATATGCTTTATCTGCTTCAGCCAACATCTTGTACACTGCTTCATAACTTTCGCAGACATTATTTGGTACTGTGTAGTTATTCGTAACTTTACGCAACTGAGCAAATTCGGCCTCTAATTCAGCTTTTGCCGATCCGGCTTCTTTTACTTTGACCTTAATTGTATCGAATAGTTGATGAACTTCATGAAATTCCGGATGATGTTTACCATGAACCCGAGCTACGATCGGTACATATTGTTCCAAGGTTGGAAAATGTTTTTCCTTTACTTCGTTAAATGTTAATTGTTTAGACATATTTATTCCCTTCTTTCTAGTTAATTTTTCCTTTATAATCTTGATTTCATTTTAGCAGGAGTTTAAAAAATTTAATTTGACCTAGGTCAAGATTTAAAAAATAATCCCCTAGATAGTTAGCGATACTGTGGATTTTGAAGCCATTTTCGGCGAAAGTGCTCCCCATAATAAGCACATCCCCATTTTTGAGCTCCATCACCAAATAGAATGTCTCAAGTTCATCTTCTTTATCAAGGCGGTAAATCAATTTCGTTTTATTTTTTCTTCATGAACATTCTTAACAGGTGGTATGAATAGTGCGTACAACTTTTGTCTGCTGATTTTATAAGGATCTAGTCCACCGTGCATGACCCAATCTCTCATAGGAGGGTTCTTTGCTGTAAAGCACGAAATCGGATGAAATGCAGTATTGAGGTACAATCAGGGTTTCCTGAGATTGTCACGCAGACACCTAAATGTTAAATGAAATGTAATTACTTACATCTAACTTTTAAATTCTCTACCTCAAAACTATTCCCCAAATATTTCTTATTGGCTGTTTCGACATTTAACTCCACGCTTAAACCAGGCTCCTCACATAATTCAAAAGACAAACGCGTCGTCCCCATGTCGTATGTAAGAGAGGTTCCCGTTAGTTTGACATCAGGAAATAGCTTTTGAATATATGCCCAGGCCTCTTCGGAAAAATTTTCTTTCACAATAGCTTCTTTTACACCTTCAATTCCATTATCAATTGCATTTGGTACCATGTATGCTTTCATTTTTTCCAGAACATCCGGACTATCCAGTTCTCCATAACAAATTTGCAAATCAGTCCCGGGGATGAAAGCAATAAATATACTCCTCCATGGCATAGTTTTCTTTAACAGACCAAAAAACCAACGAAATGAAACCCGTTCAGGTTCACTTACGGGAATTCCCCTGTACTTCAACTCCTCTTTTATTTCATCCAGTCTATCAGTCATTAAGTAAATCGCAATGATACCACGATATCCGTTATTATATTTTTCTACCCAATCGGTTTTCCATCCTCCGCCGTCCCTTTTCTTCAGCCACACCATCTCAAGATATTGTAATCCGATCCATATATTGGCCACTTTAAATCCTTTCGTTTCCTTTCCCCATGTTGGTTCAAAGGGATAACCTAAAGGTTCAATCTGCTTCTTTAATTCTTTTAATTTTTTCATATCGTTATCAATATTTAATACAAAATGATCCAGTCTTGTCACTAAATTCCCCCCTTTATTCAAAGCTGTCAGCTATTCTTAGAATTTCACCAGTTTCTTAGACTCTTTTAATTAATTTAATTGTGAATTTTTTATAAAAACCCTTCTATGCTTTAGCTAATTTTTACATATAATTCATATTAGTACAATGATCGATTTATATAGGGTACGCCTCATTGGAAAAAGTTAATTACCGCCTGCTTTTCAAACAGACGGCAATTAATAGTCTTGGCACTTTCATCCTTCGATAAGAAATGTAGTACCAATATTTTTTAAAATGTGTTAATAATCGTTAAATACTTTCAAAGTGAAATCTTTCAATAACAGCTTTTGTCAATTTTTCTGGTAAAATAAGTTATTAGGGTGGGATAAGTTGGAAAAGGAAAGTAAACGCCAGCAGCATCAGAGAGAGGAGCGGGATTTTTGATGATTATTACACTCGTAAATGACACCTTTAATATAAACAACAATGGGACCACCATTTCAGCAATGCGGTTTGCTGAAACCTTGTCACAGCGCGGTCACCAAATCCGCATAATTACATGCGGTGATCCCTCCAAAAGCGGCAAAGACCATAACACCGGTTTTGAAATATTTTATCTGCCTGAACTGAAGATCCCAATTGCAAGCAAGCTGGCCCACAAGCAGAATACACTGTTTGCCAAGCCAGATCGCGCCACCCTGGAAAAAGCAATCGCGGGGTCTGATGTCGTACACATCTATCAACCATGGCCACTCGGAAGCTCGGCACAGAGAGTTGCCAAGCGAATGAACATCCCTACAATCGCAGCTTTTCACATCCAACCCGAAAACATTACCTATAATATAGGTCTTAAAGGGTTTTCTCTGGTCGCCCACTTGATATATTTTTTGTTCTACCTGTTTTTTTATCGTAGGTTTTCCCATATCCACTGCCCGTCAAAATTTATTGCTGCGCAGCTCAGGAGCCATGGATATAAAGCACGTTTGCACGTCATCTCCAACGGCGTCCATCCAGCCTTTTGTACTCCCGACAAGCCTAAGGAACATACGTTTAACCCAATTAAGATACTTATGATTGGCAGGCTTTCTCCCGAAAAAAGGCAGGACGTCCTGATTCGGGCCGTCATGAAATCCCGTTATGCCGATCGTATCCAGCTCTATTTTGCCGGAAGCGGCCCTTGGGAAAAGAAGCTTCGTCGCCTGGGAAGCAAGCTTCCCAACCCCCCTGTGTTCGGGTATTACAACCACGACGAGTTGATTAAACTTATACATGATTGCGACCTGTATGTACATGCCTCGGATGTGGAGATTGAAGGCATCTCCTGTATCGAGGCGTTCGCCTGCGGGCTGGTTCCAGTGATCTCCGACAGCAAACGGAGTGCGGCTGCGCAGTTTGCGCTCGGTCCCCAGCATCTTTTCAAGGCAGGGTCCCCTGATTCATTGGCAGAAAAAATTGATTATTGGCTGGATAATCCGCAGCAGCTGAAAGAAGCCGAGAAGAAATATGTTCGCTTAGGAAAGTTATACTCCTTAGAACGCAGTATCAGAAGGATAGAAAAAGTATATTCGTCCATGCCCAAAATGGATAAAAACGAATACTATCGCGGCATTTTTTTCAAACTTTTTACCCGTCTATTCCAGATGGTAATAGCCTATCCCATCCTGCTGTTCTGGACACACTTTGTATTGGGCGTCAAGGTCTATGGAAGGAAGAATCTTCGCGGCCTGAAAAGCGCCCTTACAGTATGTAACCATGTGCACCTGCTGGACAGCGCTTTGGTTGGTCTGGCCTTTTTCCCTCGCAGGGTTGTCTTCCCCGCACTTCCTCAGAATGTAAAAACGCTCTGGCCGGGCAAGCTTGTGTGGGTGCTTGGCGGGTTTTCCATCCCAGATAGTATAATGGAGCTGAAAACCTTCTTCGACGAGATGGAGTTCCTTTTGATGAAAAACAACATCGTGCATTTTTTCCCCGAAGGGGAATTAAAGCCCTATGATACCAGTCTACGCAACTTCAAAAAAGGGGCCTTCCATCTGGCAGCGCAAGCTCAGGTGCCGATCGTCCCTATATTAATCACCTTTGAATCTCCAAAAGGACTGGGGAAAATTATACGCAAAAAACCGGTCATGCGGCTTCATATAGGAAAGCCAATATACCCGATTGCCACGGATCTCAAAATCGACTCCAAACTCAGGATGGAAGCAGTCCGCGAACAAATGAAAGATTTAGCATAATTTGTCTGGCATCGGTTGCGGGATAAATAAGGCATGGTGCGTTTTTTCCAATATCCTTTGGTGATAAATTGTCAGCTTCAGGCAGCAGGCAGAGCTTATTGACTCTGCCGGTTGATATTTTCTTTTCTTGATGCCAACTCGGCCCGCTTCTTAATCAACTGAGCGGCAATGCTGACGGCAATCTCGGCAGGTGTTTCCGCCGAAATATCCAAACCTATGGGAGTAGTTATTCGCTTAAAATCTTCGTCAGTAAAACCTTCCTCTTTTAGCACCGCAAATACTCCTGCTGTTTTTTTTGCACTGCCGATTACGCCAATGTAGCATGCCGGTGTTTTTAGCACTTGGGCCTGTGCCAGACGATCATTGGTGTGTCCGCGGGTCATGATACAGACATAATCATCCTCCGTAATGGTCACATAATCGTTCAGGCAAGCAAAATCAACAAGACGGGTTTCTTCCACTCCGGGGAATAACTCGGGCCTTGCAAAATCGGGACGATCCTCCAAAACGACGCAGCGAAAATTAACCCTGGCCAATACAGGAACCAATTCCTGAGCCACATGGCCACCGCCGCAAATAAAAACCCGGCCTGCCCGAACCAGCAGTTCACAGTAATATTTCTTCCCGTTTACAGTAAGCACCCTAGGATGATTGTCCAGGCTGTCTATTACTTCTTCCGGCAGTTTCATCCCCGCTGCACCGCAACGCTTGCCGAAAACACCCAAGGCCCCGCCGGCCCCTTCTGTGATTTCACTAATTAACCATGATTGTTCGCCCTCTTTAAATAACTGCTCAACAGTTTCAGTAAGCGAAATTGTCGCCTTATCGCCGGCCGGAATATATTGAAAATAAACATCCACATTGCCGCCGCAGATCATTCCCAAATCCTCTACTTCATTACGGTACAGACGAAAATGTTCGATGTGCGAACATTTTTTCTGCAACACTTCCTGGGCCATTTTTTCGCTTCTGTATTCCACTGCTCCGCCACCAATTGTTCCGTGTAACCTTCCGGCTTCTGTCACTAACATCCTGGCTCCGGCACCACGCGGTGTGGAACCTGAACTGGCAACAACAGTTACCAAAACCGCATCTTTATTGTTTTTCAGGTTTTGGCCCAACTGGCGAAACAATTCTCGCATAATAAATCTCCTTTCTTGAAAGATTCATATATATTTCAGGAACACTATATTTCGGGAACATTCGGCAAGCTAATATACTAAAGCTGCCAGAGACAATCAGAAAAATCGATACCGTCCCCCCCGCTTAGGCCGGAAATAAGTTCTAATGAGCGGGACTTAGAAATTTCGATTCGCCAAAAGGAAAGCATTTTCCTGCAAAACTGTTCCTTAAACCCAACCTGCTTAATCTCAAAAATTTTAACTTAAAAATAAACCCTCAATATGATTGCACATATCAAGGGTTTAACTGAGCTAGGACAATAACAGATAATTGCAAGCTCCACCTCTTCTGTTGGGTTATGTTATTGATTAGTCCCGTTTACTGATTCCATTTGCTGTTTGATAATATCTTCGCTAGCGGCCATAGCTTGAAGGGTCATGGAAAGAAGTTTATCAAGTTCCCAACCAAGCTGATTGGCCCCACGCTCGATTATTTCTCTTGAGCAGCCGGCAGCAAAGCTTTTGCTCTTGTATTTTTTCTTAAGAGATTTCAGTTCCATGTCTTTCGTACTCTTTGAAGGACGCATAAGGGCTGCCGCCCAGATAAGTCCTGTTAGTTCATCTACAGCAAAGAGTACTTTCTCCATCTCCTGCTCAGGCGCAACATCAATTGTAACCCCACATCCTACAGTTACTCCATATCCATGAGAAACAACGCTATGGATAATATCTTCACTTACACCGCCTGCGCGCAGCAACTCTGGTGCCTTAATGCAGTGCTCCTCCGGGTATAATTCAAAGTCGATATCATGCAATAAACCAACAATTCCCCAATATTCCGCATCATCATCTCCATATCCTAATTCTTTGGCAAACCATTTCATAACAGCCTCAACTGTTAGTGCATGCTGGATATGGAAAGGATCCTTGTTATACTTCTTTAATAAAGCAAGTGCTTCATCTCTTGCTATATGTTTCATGTCAACCCTTCTTTCTAAAATATAATTATCTTTGGTTTATATTTATACCAAGATTTAGGGAACTTATCAACGGGGAGGATTTATCTGCTTTCGCAAGCATGACATCGCTGCCGGGCAAAAGCAGTTCTTTACAGCGCCCGCTGTTCTGTACATGCACTGTTTCAACCTTACCGTCAAGTTCCACATGCGCTACAAAGCGATTCCGGCGTTCTATGAAATTGGCGTGTGTTATACTTTTACGACATATAGCCATTAATATTAAAGATTTGACTTGTTTTGGAGAACTTTTCAATCTTTTCTGGTGTACTTGGAGAAGCAGCTCGCAGATTTTATGTTCAATCACTTACGTGTTTGTTCATCTATCCATGCCAAATATGCAGCGCTTCCCTTTTCCACATCCACAAACAAGATTTCCGGCGTATCATATGGGTGAATCTCCAAGAGTTTCTTCTCCAGTTCAAGATATAATTCCTTTCTGGTTTTAAACAACACTAAATCCTCATTTTCATGGCAAAGCTCGCCTTTCCATGTATAATGACTTTTTATCTTAATTTCCTGAACGCATGCTGCCAGTTTACATCTTATTATTTCATCTATTACAGGCTTTGCCTGCTGCTCATTTTCAAACGTTGTTAAAACTATCCCATATTTGCTCATCATTATACCTCCTAACATTTATATATAATATATCATTTAAAATGATGACCTGCTAAACGTAGCAGTGGCTTCATATAGATAAATATTAATACAA
>JAAYMU010000174.1 GCA_012521215.1 Peptococcaceae bacterium
ATTGGAAATATTTTAAATATAGGATATGATTCAATCAATCAGTGTTGTCGGAGTCTTTAAACAGAACAAGGAGGTTAGAACTTTTAAGATGAAATATAAAAAAGATAAGAAACATAAGAAAGATAAGATAGAAAATAATACAATTCCCTGGCAAGTTCTGATGCAAGCAGCCGATGAAAATGAAGCCAATATTGTAGAAGGGTTATTGAAATCTGAACACATACCTGTTATCAAGAAATATCGGGAAATAGGGGAATATCTAATGATTTATATGGGTATGACCAACCTGGGCATAGATATTTTGGTCCCGGCTGATCAAGTGGAGAAGGCTCAACATGTGCTGGCTTTGGATGGTGTAGACGTCGAGGAAGATCCGGATTAGTTATTTAAGAGAGAAATTGCATGTGTTAAAATTAGTAGGAGGAGTGCTTTTAGGTTGTGCTAAATACATGGGCTGTCAGGTGCAAAAAAATATATTTTTTGTTCTTGTTGTTTTTGTTTTTCTTACTATTTGCTTTGGGGTTGCCGTCTTATGTAAATGCCCAGGAACAGAGTTCCGAATCATATGAGGCGGGTTTTAGGCAACAAGATGATAATCTCATCATTCAGCCTGCAGTTGCTGATTTTAATTTAAATGGCAGCCAGGACATTATACTCTTTAAGGAAAAAAATAAAGAAAGTCAGCTGCAAGTCATAGACGGAAAGGACGGCAGTGTATTATGGACTTACCAGGGGTTAGTCAAGAGCGCTAATCTTACAGCCGACCGAAAGCCAAACCAGACTCCAGTATGTGTTGTTGAGGACCTTAATAATGACGGGATACCGGAATTAGCTGTTTCTAAAGTAGCAGAGGCCGGCAGGGGTTTAATAGTTGAGATTTTTGACATAGCCGGAGGGTGGGCTGAGCCCTATAAAACTTTTAGCCTTCAGGAATTGCCGGCCGAGGAATTAAACCGGAATTGGAGTTTTGGTTTGTCGCTACAAAATTTGTCCTGGCCCACTGCCAGCTATCTGGCAGTTTCCGCTTATGGGGGAAAAGATGAGCAAAGTATGCTTATAATCTATGATTATAAGGAGAATCAACCGATAGCCTATTTGCCCCAAGACTATTATCAAATATCACCCTTAGCAAACAACGGTCTTCTTGTGGCAGACCATCAAGGTCGAGTTCATTCTCTTAAAATAATTAACGGTGGCCCTTCGGTCCAAGTTGAAAAAAAAGAAGCAAGGTTTTCATTCTCACCTTACATACCCGTTAAGTTGGAATGGAAAAATGCTCAGACAGAAATAACAACCAGAATTTATATAGATAATGCTTTTGTTTTGGAAACCAATCAAGAGTCAGCGGAGTTTAAAATAGCAAAAGGAGAGCATCTAATCGGTATTGCTCAATACTTTCCCCACGGGGAAGTAACTTTGCAGCTAGTCGAAATACATTCTGTTAATAATATGACACCTTTATTTCTTGGCGTTCTTTTGATTGTTATAGGACTGGGGGGTATTTTTGGTTTGCCCGGGCTTATTAAACTTTACTTAAGGACGGAGGGCAAAAATGTCTGACAGGGCAGTAATAATCCAAAATTTGAGCTATAAATATAAGCAGCATGCCGCCCTAAGAGATTTTAATCTCGAAGTACCGCCAGGAACAATTCATGGTTTGGTTGGTCCGGTATCGGC
Source organism: Peptococcaceae bacterium (assembly GCA_012521215.1). Taxonomy (GTDB): domain Bacteria; phylum Bacillota; class Desulfitobacteriia; order Desulfitobacteriales; family Syntrophobotulaceae; genus JAAYMU01. Next base: position 1,678 of record JAAYMU010000174.1, read on the forward strand.
GGGCAAGACCACATTTTTGAATATTCTGGCCGGTACAATTAAAACAGCTATCGGGACGGGGAAGATATTTAATTACCACTTAGGCAGCAAAGAAGCCCGCAGTATTATTGGCTATGTTCCCGCCCGGCCGGCTTTTTATGCTAACCTGACGGTATGGGAATATCTTAATTATTTAGGAAGGCTTTCAGGCCTAAGTAAAAGGGAAACAGCCCAAAGGATAAACCTCTTATTGAAAGAAGTGGATCTTTACGATTTTCGAGATAAGATCCCCCTGGATTTTACCCCCGGAATGAAAACCAAGATAGCAATAGTTCAAAGCTTTTTAAAAAGTCCTAGGCTTCTCTTGTTGGACGAACCGGTTACAGGCTTGGATGAACCAGGGAAACAGTCCGTTCTGCAAATTATTCGTGAGTTATCCTTTATGCATGGCTCGACAGTTATAATTTCCGCTCAACATTGGATGGACATTGAGAGTATTACTGCCGCCATTACTTTTATAGATGAAGGAAAAGTAATGCTAAACGCTGAAATAGATGAAATTAGAAATTTGTATAGTTATGGGGCTTTTAGATTACACACTTCCGACAACGCAGCATTGCTGGATATTTTGCCAAGATTGGCTTATCCTGAGCATATTATTCAAACTGAAGATAATTATATTTTGGTTGTGACCAAAGCCAAAGAACAATTCAGGAAAGACATTTCCGAGTTTATTTATAGTATTAAGGCAGAATTGTATTATTTTTACGAGGAAGAGGTAAATTTGGGAATCATCAAGCGTTACCTCTTGCCGGACAGAGAGGCTGAATAATGTTAACTGTTTTGCTTCATAATCTATTAAAGCTTTTGCACTATAGAACAGCTCTAATTTATCTGTTGCTGGTAGAAGGAGGAAGCTTACTCGCGCTTTTGACAGTGAAATATCTTTGGAGTCAAGCTATTTTAACTAGCCAGCTAAGCAGTAATTTCATTATTTTTTTTCTTCAATTATGCTTTTTCTGGCTTCTGGGTCTTCCTTGGCTATTATTTATTTTTGTTCAAGGCTGCGGCCTGATTTCCCGAGAAAGAAAAGAAGGAACGCTTTTACTGCTTGTCAGCAAGCCCATAGCCAGATACAAAATTATTGTTGGCAAGTGGTTGGCTTTGGTATTGGCTGCATTTATTCTGGGTTTATGCTCCCTTATAATTACTCTTGGCTTGATTGCATTTTTTGTTCTGCCAGACTATACTATAATTTATCAATTACTTAGATTTGTACCGTTTTGGGGACTATATATTTTGTATCTAACTTTCTGTCTGGCAGCAGTTGCCATAAGTTTGTCAGTTTTTACTTGTTCCTCCAGAATGATTAATCTTCTATTTTTGGGGCTTGGTTTATTCTTTTATGTTCTTATTCCAATTGGGAAGGCTTATGCTCAGCTCCAGGTAAAAATGGAGTATTTGAATTGGCTTGATCTAGCTGCTTATGTACAGAATTTTTATTATTTCTTAATATCTATTCCCCAAGTTATCTATGGTCCTAATTTCTCCGGCTACTGTAACGCGGTTTTTCCGCTGGGCCTATTACTACCCGGGGTTATAAGTATAATATTTATGGTAGCTGCTATTAGGAGATTCGAAAGCTTGGATATATGTTAAATCTTGATATTAAAATTGATATATTATATGTTAAAATTGATATGTTGCAGGCCTTATTATATAACCGGGACATAATTATGTATAAATTTGTTTTATCTTAGAGCAGACATTCTTACTTCTAGGCGAATAAAATAATACTACCTATAAGCCAATAAAAATATTAGGGGTTTTGCCGATGACTGGTATCAATCTTAATAAAATTCTCAAGGAAAGAGGTTATAAATTTACCAATCAGAGACAACATGTTTTTGACGTGGTTATGGAAAATGACGGGATGCATTTAAACAGCCAGGAAATATATGAATTAGTTCGTGAAAAGCATCCGGAGATAGGGGTGGCTACTGTTTATAGGACTTTAGCCCTTCTGGAAGAGATGGGTCTTATTTACGGTGTGGATTTTGAAGATGGATTCCGTAGATATGAAATTGTAAAAAACGAAGAACAGCATCGTCATCACCATCTTCTTTGTATTGAATGCGGTTCTATTCAAGAAGTGGAAGAGGATCTACTCGGTTCTATAGAAGAGAAAATTTACCAAAATAATAGGTTTAAAGTTATAAATCACAGGGTCAAGTTTTATGGATATTGTGAAAATTGCCAGAACAAGTAAAAAACGGAGAGTGAATAAACTAAATATTGAAGAAGATGTCTTCATCTGTACTGACCCCCAATCATTAGATTTTTAGGTCTAACTTTCGGGGGTCAGTACATTTGAAGGCATTTTTTTTGTCATTTTTGCTCATAAAATCCTTGAGTTTAGGGTATTGATAAGATATTAAGCCTTTTGATTTAAAGCTGGGGTTAGTATGAAATTCATTGCTTTGATAACTGTTTGTGTTGTCTGGCTGTTTATTCTTTTTTTGCTAAAATTAAAAATCTATTTTAATTACCGCTATAACAATGTAGAAAGCTATTTAAGGATAAAATTACATATTTTGTTCGTTAAAACCAGAATTGAGCTACATATATCCCGTGAAATGTTGATGGATTTCTTAAATAATTTAATCAATGATATGCAAAATATGCAAAAAGAGACAGTGAAAGATGAAAAACCTCCATTACCTAAGTCCCGAAGATATATATTTTTAAAGAGGGTCTCCCGGGAAACAAAAAGACATTACTTTTTAACTTGGCCCGGTTTTAAATCTTTGAAAAAAAAGTTGTCCGCTTGGAAAAGGGATTTTTTTAAAAAAGTTCACATTTACTCTTTACAATGTGAAATTCAAATTGGCACTGAGGATGCAGCTCAGACAGGTCTGCTGGCAGGCGGTATTGGGGCTATGTGTGGTATGTTGAAAGCAAGATGTATCCAAAATTTTAGGATTAAATCCAATAACATTTTTTTTAACGTTATTCCTCGCTTTGATTCTTCGCTGGTATTATGTAGGCTTAATTGCATATTAAGCCTTAAAATAAGCCATATTATTTTTACGGCAGGTAAATTATTGTTTATTATTATGAAAAACAGGAGGGCCAGGAATTATGAATGAGCATCCCATTGAAACCTTGATGAAAACAGCTATGGATAGTATCCAAAAAATGATCAACGTTAATACTGTAATTGGTGATCCGGTTGAAACTCCTACCGGTTCTGTTATTATACCTGTTTCCAGAGTGTCATGCGGCTTTGCTGCCGGAGGAAGCGAATTTGGGCCTAAAGATGGAGATGAAGGTGAAGATAGCAGTTCGGAAGAAAGCTCTAAAATGCCTTTTGGCGGGGGCAGCGGTGGCGGAGTATCCGTTAAGCCCGTGGGTTTTCTTGTTGTCAGTAACAACCAAATTAGACTTCTTCCGGTTGAAGGAAATGTGCTGGCCGACAGACTTATTGATGAAATGCCCAATTTGATGGACAAGGTATCCAATTTACTGAATAAAAAAAAGACGCCCCGGGAACCGATCTACGACGATAGATTTTAGCATTTATAGTCGAGTTCTTCTATTCCCTCTGCCATTTACATAGATTTAGGCGGGGGGATTTTTTTATGGTTAATTTGGTTTGGCTCTTGTTGCTGCTAGCAGGAATTTTTACAGCCGCTTTATCAGGCAAGATAGATCAAGTTACAGCCTCGGCCTTAGAAGCTGCTGAATTGGGGATAGCGGTAGCTATTCAGTTAATGGGAGTGATGAGCCTTTGGATGGGCATTATGCATATTGCCGAAAAGGCCGGTTTAGTCCAGGCCTTGGCTAAAATCAGCTCGCCTTTGATCCGGAGGCTTTTTCCCAGCCTGAAAGAAAACAGCCCGGCTTTTGGTCCGATTGTGATGAATCTTTGCGCTAATATTTTAGGGCTGGGTAATGCTGCTACCCCTTTTGGTCTGAAGGCTATGCAGGAGCTGCAAAAAGAGAATCCTGTAAAGGATACAGCCAGCTCGGCAATGATTACTTTTTTGGCTTTGAATACTTCTTGTATAACTATTGTACCGGCTTCCATTATCGCGGTAAGGATGAAGGCCGGTTCAATTAGTCCCACGGAAATTATTGGTACTACAATCTTTGCTACGACTTGTGCTATGAATGCGGCTATTATCGTGGATTATTTATTTCGAAAGAGGCATGGGTTATGAGTGTAATTACAGAGGTTTCCAGATGGATTATTCCTTTTTTCTTATTTTTTGTGCCGTTATATGCCTACTGGCGCAAAGTACCCGTATATGAAACTTTTGTCATAGGTGCGGAAAACGGTTTTAAAACTGCTGTTAAAATTATCCCTTTCCTCATAGGCATTCTGGTTTCTATTCGTGTGTTTGTAGATTCCGGAGCTTTAGAAATTATTATAAATTTTTCTCGTCCGTTGTTTATCCGTTTTGGGTGGGACCCCGAAATATTAGGTATTATCCCTTTAGCCATTATGAGACCTTTAAGCGGTTCAGGAGCCTTAGGGGTAGCCGCTCAGCTTATAGATCAATATGGTCCAGATTCCTTTATGGGTAGATTGGCTTCGACTTTGCAGGGAAGTACGGATACAACTTTTTTTGTTTTGGCCGTATATTTTGGTTCAGTTGGGATTACCAAGCACAGATATGCTTTAAAAGTAGGTTTATTAGCAGACGCTGTGGGCTTGGCTGCCTCTATTTGGATTGTATCCAAGGTTTTTGGCTAGCTCTGCAAGATTTCCAAGTCCCGTGCTGCTCCTTTGTCGCAACACAGCTTCACAAATGTCGCAATATTGCGACGGTGTAGCTGGGCTGCAACGGAGCACTCTATTTCTGATTAATAGTTCAAAACAGTGCTAATATTAAGAATATACACTTATTATCAGCCATAATTTTACTTTTTTCTGCTTTTAGAATAATGATATTTAAAAATAATTATATCTAGGCCGCATAGTATTCGGCTTAAGTAATAAGCCTATGCTTGGCATAAATATTGCTCTTTTATTATTAATCAGACAGCTTTAATTCTAATAAATTAATATCGAGGGAGGTAAGTTTATAGTGGACGCGAGTTATTTGTTTGCCCAAAATTTCGCAAAGGTCAAGTACGAGGATCTTCCGCCAAAAGTTGTTGAAGAAACCAAAAAACAAGTTTTGGATTATATTGGCGTTGCTTTAGCAGGATTTATGAAAGACGGTGCCAAGGAAGTCAGAGAACTGGCCATTGAGCTGGGCGGGGCCCCGCAAAGCAGTATTATTGGTACAAAGACAAAAGTACCGGCACCTCATGCGGCTCAAGCAAACGCTTCGGTTGCGCATTCCTTAGATTTTGATGATGTACATGAAGCAGCAATTATGCATCCCGGAGTTATTACAATTCCAACTTCCTTCGCTATGGCCGAGTATAAGGGTGGGCTTAGCGGCAAGGATTTTATACAGAATGTTGCTGTAGGCGGCGATATGATCAGCAGAATGGGTCTTGCTACAAGGCCGGGAGAGAGCAACATCCACCAATATGGCTGGCATTTTACCACCCTCAATGGCTATATGACAGCCGCCGCGGTTGCCAGTAATGTTTTGGGCTTAAGCGAGGAAAAAATGCTCTATGCTATGGGCATTGCCTATCACCAGTCAGCAGGAAACGGTCAAGCTGTAAAAGACAGTGCTTTAACCAAAAGACTGGGCCCCGGCTTCTCCGTCCGAGGTGGGATACATGCTACCTTGCTAGCCGAAAAAGGGGTAACCGGTTCCGTAAACAGTATGGAAGGTGTTAATGGATATTATAAAGTTTATCATATGGGTGATTATTCCAGGGATATTCTGATTGGAGAACTCGGCACAAGATTTGAAAGTGAAAATATTACCATCAAGCCTTATCCCTGTTGCCGAGGAACTCATCCTTCAATTGATGCGGCTTTATATTTGGTCAAAGAACATAATATAGAACCCGAAAATATTAAAAGTATTATGATCTGGTGCGGCAAGGGAACCCAGGGTTTGCTGGGCGAACCTTTGGAAATTAAAGCTAAACCCCGCGTGGTTGTTGATTCTCAGTTTAGCTTGGCTTGGGGTGTAGCTTGTGCTCTGACCAGAAAACGGGTTGGCTTATCGGAATTCACGGAAGAAGCCATTAGGGATCCCAAAATTCTGGAGACTGCTTCTAAAATTGGAGTAGCCTACGATCCGGCCTTTGATACAGGCGGTCTTGAACCCGTTCGGGTTGCCGTAACCATGAAGGACGGCCAAACATACAGCAAAACTATGGAAACGGCTACAGGTTCTCCCGAGAGACCTATTACATTTGAACAATGTGAAGCAAAATTCCGCGATTGTATCAACTATGCGGAAAGACGCTTGCCCGCTGAAAATGCCGAAAAAGTTGTGAATATGATTAAAGACCTTGAACAAGTAAAAGATATTCGGAAACTGATTGATCTCTTGTGTTGGTAATTAATTATTTAATATAAGGAGGGTTTTCCAAATGAACAACATTCCCAAAACAAGCAAAGCTATGGTTTTGACTGAGTTTTGCAAACCTTTGGAACTGTTAGACATCCCTGTTCCTAAGCTGAACCCGGGCGATATGCTGGTAAAAGTCAAATTGGCCAGCGTATGCGGGACGGATGTGCACCTGGCTAACGACGAGCTTGAAATGCATCCTCCTACACCAATCATTATGGGACATGAGACCGTGGGTGAGATTTATTACCTGCCCGATAGCATTAAAACCGACATCTGCGGTACACCGGTCAAGGTGGGCGACCGTATTATGTGGTCTCATTTCTTTGACGGTACCTGCTATGCCTGCAAGGTTTTACACGAGCCTGTTCTCTGCGAACATAGTCGCGGTTATGGCTTTTCTAATGCTTATGAGCTGCGTGGGGGTTACGCCGAGTACGAAGTGGTTCTCGCCGGTACGGATTTTGTACGTATTCCTGACGATGTTACTTCTGAAGAGGCTGTAGGGGCTTGTTGTGCAGGCCGCACTGTTGTTTGCGCTTTCGATAAGCTTTATAGCTGCGGAGGTATCCGTCAAGGTGACAGTGTAGTAGTCACCGGTGTCGGCCCGGTCGGTCTTTATGCCGTTGTAATGGCGGCCCAGTCCGGCGCAGCCAAGGTTATAGCCGTGGACATCAGCGAAAACCGTCTTGAGTTTGCTAAGAAGTGGGGCGCCACCCATGTTGTCAACTCTAAAGATTTTTTCGATGCTGCAGAACGCGTGAAGTACATCCGTGATCTATGCGGCGGCCGCGGGGCGGATGTTATTATAGAGTGCTCAGGTGTTCTTTCTGTGTTTGCCGAGAACTTTGATATCCTTTCTAATCCGTCTAAGTATCTTATTATTGGCCAGACCAGCGATAAGTCCGTGCCTATTGTTCCGAACAAATTCCAACGTCATAACGCTGTCGTAATCGGTAGCCATAGCGGTGACATTCGTCACTATATTAAAGCTTTGAAATTCATCCAGGCTCATAAGAATAAATATCCCTTTGCCGAAATCATCTCTAAGAAGTACAAACTTGAGGATGCTAACCAGGCCCTCGCTGACATGCGCGCCGGCATAGCCCTTAAGGCTGCGTTGGTTAACGACTAATTACCCTAAAATAAAAGAAAGATAGAGAAAGAGAAAGAGAATGGGGTTACATTATGAGTAACATGAAAGTTTATGTCATGGCCAATGGCATGAATCACAATAGTATTAAGAACGATCTGGTGTCATGTGACGATCCTAAGGAAACATTTTCTTTCCCCTCCTGGACAGTGTTAATCCAGCACCCGGAAGGTAATGTATTGTTTGATGCTGCAGCCCATCAGGATCCCGAACGGCAGCAAATTAAGGAGATTATGGAAAACCTTCACATGACAGAGGAGGATTTGCCGGTCAATCGCCTGGCTCAGATCGGTTTAAAACCGGAAGACATCAAATACCTTGTTTTATCCCATATGCATCCGGATCATTATGGGTTTGTGGAAGAATTCCCTAATGCCGAAATACTTGTATCCGAAGATGAATTCACCTATATGATGAGGGATTATGCTTTAAACAGAATACCTTTTACCAAGGACTTTGATTATTTGATCAAATGCCGGCTGAACTGGAAGTTAATTCCCGGAAATCAAAAAACATACAAACTGATGGATGGGGTTACTATCTATAATTTTGGCAAAGGTCATTCCTATGGTATGTTGGGTTTACTTTTAGAGCTGAAATCGGGTAACAAGCTTTTGGTCAGTGATGCTATCTATACAGCAGAGAATATTGGGCCGCCTGTAAGGCCCCCTGGGATTTGCAGGGATTTGGACGGCTGGTTAGCAACCATGAATTATATACTTCAACTGGCCAAAGACCTCCAAGCTGAAATTTGGTACGGACATGATTACGACCAATTTAACAGTTTAATTAAATCAACAGAAGGTTACTATGAATAATACCCCTAAAACAAGAAAGAGAGAATGAAAGAAAGAGAGAGTACAGAAAAGAGAAGAAAACATTTAGTAAGAGAAAATAATTATTTCCCAAAAAGATTAGCTCCAAAGAATAATAACTCCAAAATAATTAATTAGCTCCGTAAAGATTAGCTCTAAAGATAATTAAAAAGAGCTTAAATTAAGTTCCCAAAAAAAAACACTATTCAATTCAACACAGCTTGACTTGAAAGAAAGGTAGGAAAAAATGGTAAAACCTGCAAAAGTAAACCCTGAAGAAATTAGGAATGTCCAAGTGTTAACCCCCAGGCTGCAGAAACTTAAAGCAGAATGGGAAGCTGCCGAACCTCAGGTTTATGTTGACGACACGCTTCTCTTTACCCAGTCCTGGAAAGAAACCGAAGGCCTGCCCATAGATATCCGCTGGG
>JAAYMU010000023.1 GCA_012521215.1 Peptococcaceae bacterium
GGGACTGCTGAATACCATTAGAAATTATTATTTCACTAAGGTCTGTAGACCCATCCCTCTCGATTTGAATCCACTCATTAATTCCATAGCCCTCTGCCCCTTCAGACCAGGCAGTTTGAGGATCTTTATCAAGAATTTTCTCAGCACCGTATTTGGCCTTGTTTCCATCCAATACACTTGAAGCCCAAGCCCAATCCCAGCGGATACTTTCATCTTTAACCACGCCATTACGCCATTGGTCCAGAATTCGCCCATCTTGATAATGAGCACTTATAAAACACCCTTCAGCCATATCCCCATATCCTGCTATAATCTCATCATTATTGCCAAAAATAGTATATCCCCAATACAGATCCTTATCGTCAATTGCCCAAATTTTTGCCCCGTTGTCCTTATCAAGACAGGTCAGAACATTGCCATAGTAACTGGTTAAGTAGATTTGCCTCCTATAGGGATAGATGACAGTCCCTCCTCCAACATCATTGGAGTTTTCCCAAAGCTTTTTCCCACTCTTACCATCAAGACAGTAAAGCGTCCCGGTAACCGCTATATAGACCTTACCATCATAGGCAACAGCTTCAGAGGCTACATCTAACTCTGTAGGCCTTAGATTCTCCCAGGAATAATTCCAGACGGGCTTACCCATTTTATCAAAAGCCTCAAGAGTAACAGTGATTAGGGCTCCATACTTCTGGTCGGATTTGTGGCTACTGTATTGCTTGAAATAATAGAAATCTGATTTTTCTTGTTTTGTGGAATCATTTGTAGAATCCTGGCCTACCCCATTTTTATTATTTAGGATGGCCTCATTTAGCTCTGCAATCTCTTCCTCACTATTACCATTGGAAATCATTAGCCCAAGCAAGGGCTCATCTTCAGTAATATAGGGGCCGAACTTCCACTCCTTGGAATCTATAACTTCATCAGTTATCTCCCCTAATTTTGTTAAATTAGATAGGCTTGATAAATCCTCAATCCTGATATCCTTTCCATCCGTTATTGAGAGTCTGCTCAGTCCTGTCAATTCAGCCAAGTCTTTTATACTTGTTACTTGACAGTGGTTCAGGTCAAGTATGGCCAAGGATTCAATATTGCCTATCGGTTCAAGACTTTTTAGGGATATGGGTTTTTCAGGATCTAAGGCTGCGATATTTAAAATAACCAGGGGTAAATCCCTAAGAGGGCTAAGGTCATATGTATCGTATTCTTTCTCTGTAAAAAAATCATCGATCCTAAGATATTTAAGGTTGACAAAATACTTTAGGGCTTCCAAATCGGCGTTTTTGGGATTAGAAATATAAAGGGAAGTCACCTTCTTAGGATCAACCACTATAAAGTCTTTCTCCTTGGAAAACAGCACTGGAGGGAGTAACTTCCCCATAGAGACTGATGCGAACTTCATCTTCCTTGCCGGAGATACCCTTAGAGGAACAGCCCGTTAGAACCAATATAGCTAAAAAACTTGCAATAAGTAGAATATAAGTGGTTTTTTTCACAATGAATCATTCCTTTCAAGCTTTTGGATACTTATCAGGACAAGGATCTTACTACATAACGCTGTATTACAAAAAATGATAATGAAATTATAACCAATAGTTGCCAAGGAAACAATATAAAAAACCACAGGTTTTTTACCCGTGGTCTTTCTTTTACTCATTGTTGCCTGCATCCATGGTTCCAAATTGCCATTGGGTGCTGTTTACCTAAAAGGAACTGTGGATTTCTTCTTGACGCTATTTCTCCCCTTCTAGTTTCTTGAAAATTATATAGGAATAAGCTACCGGGATAAGGGTGAGGACCAACATTACAGCTATGAATAAGCCGAGTTTATATTGTGCCGGAATAAATCCGATAACCGCTATGAGAATCCCGCCCACCACCCAAATAGGGCCGGCCATTCGGTGAGTACGGCGCCATACTTCTTCATTGGCCAAGGTCCAGGGAGTTTTGATTCCGGCAAAGTAATTATGCTTTAATCCGCCCATATACTTGCCGATTACGGCTATCAAGACACCTACCCCCAACATAATAACTTTCGGTACATTGCTAATATTGAAATAGCCCAAAATACTGCCCAAGCTGCCAAACTGCAGCACGGTAAAAAATAACATCATAACCAGAGCAATTCCGGAATAAGCTTTCCCCATCTTAATATAGTTTTCTCTTTTAGGATCGATTTTGGGCAGAAAATATAAGAGGGCCAAGGCCCCGATCATGATAAGGGGTATAAGAAAAGCGCCTTGAAAAGGGCTACCCCAGCCGTCAACCTCACCCGCAAAATTCCAATGGGTAGGAACCTTTTCGGGAAGTTGCGGATAAACTACCGCCCCGACTATTAGATTTAGGATACAAAGAAATATACTTATAAATAGTACAGGCCGCGTTATAACCTGATTATTTTCAGTATTATTGTTATCCGGCATATCATCACCCTTTTTATTTTAGGTTCCTGCATTATACCATAGGACAAGAATTTTAATCAAACTTTAGGCCTTCTTAACCATGGCGCTTGCGGTTTTGGCTTCCCTGCTTTCGGCATAAAATTCTACGGTAAAGCCATCGAATACATAGCGCATGGTTTCAACATCCTCAAAAAAGGGATCTTGGCCAATACTTTCCGGTAATCCCAGTACGGCAGAAATCTCATCAAAAGTATACCCTACTTGCACCCCTAAAAATTCGCGCTGACCTTCGATAAAAATTTCCGAAACGATATCCTTGGTGTCGAAGAAAACCAAAGCATCATCAAAGTTAATCTCATGGATAGTATAGTTTTCAATACCGTCGATATCTTCCACTTCCGCTACTTGAGGATCAAGTCCTGTGGCTGCAACGACCTCGTCAACATGTTGGCCCAGCAAGCTTAAAACAGGGTGGTTTTGGACATGGTTGGCAACAACTGCTTTTTTAGCGGAATCCAGGTCACTATAGGCGGCATTATCCACAATATAGGTCTCCCAAGTTATTTCTTCGGGATCATTGATGGATTTCATGGATAGGTAATAAATATCGGTATCGATATATTTTTCATTTTTGTACTGATCTTGGGCTTCACTTTTCTTAAATTCATCTAATAGCAGCTCATCGCTATTAAAATAGACTTCACCGGTTTCACTGTGGACAAAATCTACGGTTGCCGCTCCACCGTTATTGCCTACTCGTTCAAAGGCATAAATAACGGCTTCTCCAAGGCTGGCCTCACGCAACAAATAAACGGTAAAGTCTGAAGAGTTCTCTGCATCCAATTTGGCTAGTAACACTTGTTGGGCCTCTTCTTCACTCAAGACCTGCTTTTCACTCGAGACCTCATTGCTTCCTCCGCAACCTGTAAGCAACATTGCTAAAACAATTAGTAGGGCTAGTACTGCTTTCTTCACAACATCACCTTCTGTATATTATATTTTACTAATAGCTCTAAGAGATTTCTTCATGAATCTTCAATAACCCTTCTTAATTTTCAATAACCTTTATTAATAATAAGTATTAAATAAAAAATGTTACCCGTCTCTCAGGGAGGCACTGAGAAAGGATAACATTTTTTAAAACGTCTCTAGTAACCTTATACTAAAGGTTATTCGGAGCGTTTAGTGGCAAATGGTGTGGCACCGTAAACCCTAGAACTTAAATCGTCTCGGAACAAATGAGTATCCAGGTCATGAATTTCCTGGTGAAACTGTTCTATTCTAATCTTATCTTTAGTATCAAAGGCATCAATCCCTCTATTTAAGAGATTCCTAAAATAGACGTCAAAGGTCGCACCTTTACTTAGGTTTGGTTCACTTTCCATTTGCTTGTCCCATAATGTCTTATGGAAAACTATATACTTTTTGATATCCGGTTCATTCATTTGGGGTCCGGCCGTAACCCCGAAAAGGTATCCATCCACGTACTGGTGGATATTCCAGGCAGCCCCAAAAGCAAGAGTCTTCGCTGAATCGCTTAGTGCTCCTTGGCCGAAATACTCTTCAATCGAGGGAGCAAGGTTCAGGAGACTCAAATCAGGCTCCAGATATTTTTTTATTCCACTCTGTTCTTTTACCGGTGAAGTTTCAGTCCCGGTTGTAGGAGCGCTCGGCTCTACATTTTCAGAAGGTTGATTGCTTTCAGAAGGCTGATTGCTCTCAGAAAGCTGATTACTCTCTCCCCCCAGCATTGTATCTTCATAATTTACCGGCGGGGTCTGGATAACAACCTGATCTTCTGGGGCTTCAACTTGGCCACGGAACACCTTCCAGGCTGTTGGCCCGTAAATACCGCCGACAATTATTGCCCCTGCCAGGATGAGGGCTCCGCACAGGGTCAATAAATTTTTGCGGCTGATTTTCATCGGTTTCCCTCCCAACTATTGGTATTTCGTGTATTAGATTACCAATATATGGGGGAAAAGCTTGTCACATTGGGGAAGTACTTTTGACTATTTTCCTGTACATTATGTTTTTTTCCGCCACAATCCACTAGCCTCGGCTTTTTCCTTAGACTTAAAAGCCCTGATTCTGCATATTTTTATAAAGTTATTTATTATTTTCCTGAGAGATTACCGGCGGAAAGGTTATTGGCTGAAAGGCTGCTGACAGCTGCTTTTTTGGCCGGTATGGTCTCAATTCCGCGGGAAGATACTAAACGAAGCTCTTGCCCTTCTTGCTCATATTTTTTGACGAAATCAATTAGATAGTCCATAAGTCTGGAACCAATATCTTCATGTCTTAGAGCAAATTCCACTGTTGCTTTCACAAAACCCAACTTATCGCCAATATCGTATCTTTTGCCTTCAAAGCAGTAGGCATATACATCCTGAAGTTTACTTAACATCAAAATGGCATCAGTCAGCTGGATTTCCCCATTTCTACCGGGGGGCAGTTCGCTAAGAATATCAAAAATTTCCGGATTTAAAATATACCGGCCCATAATGGCCAGCGGTAAATCCGGAGCCTCTTGGGGAGAAGGCTTTTCAATCATATTCTCTGCTTTGTATAAACGGGATGAAATCTTGCTGCCATCGATAATACCATACTTGGAAACTTCGCTTAATGCTACTTCCTGAACACCGATAATGTTCCCGCCATTCAGCTCATAATATTTCATCATTTGTTTTAGACATGGTTCAGCCGAATAGATAATATCGTCCCCTAAGAGAACGGCAAAGGGCTCATTCCCTATAAATTTCCTGGCACTATAGACCGCATGCCCCAGACCTAAGGCTTCTTTTTGCCTGACATAGTAAATATCTACCATGTCAGCAATATTTTTGACCAAATTCAGTAATTCAAATTTATCCCCTTTATCCAAAAAGACTTCCAGTTCTACCGAACGGTCAAAATGGTCTTCGATAGCATTTTTATTACGGCCGGTTACAATGATGACATCTTCTATCCCGGATTGCACCGCTTCTTCCACAATATACTGAATAGTCGGTTTATCAACAATCGGGAGCATTTCTTTGGGTTGAGCTTTAGTTGCAGGAAGAAATCTTGTGCCCAAACCTGCTGCAGGTATTACTGCTTTACGAATTTTTCGCAAGATACTTCCTCCTTTAATAATTATTTGCTTGAAAAATTGCAAGCACTTCCCTTAGTATTGCAAATTTGGGCCATTTTTATTTATGGTTGACTTGGTTATGGCAAAAACTGTGAAAAAAGAGGCGCTTTATAAGCACCTCTTTAATAATATCTTTAATAACATCAAGCTTGCTAATCTTGCCAAGACGGCAAATACTTTAGAGCAGCCACTTTAGTTAATTCTTTTTCTTCTTGCTATCTCCCCCAGGAGCTTTTTCCAGAATCTGATCGACAAGGCCATATTCTTTGGCCTCTTCAGCACTCATATAGTAGTCGCGATCAGTATCCTTCTCAATTTTCTCCAAAGGTTGACCGGTTTTTTCCGCTAAAATTCTATTCATTTTTTCTTTGACTTTAAGAAGATGTTTGGTGTGAATTTCAATCTCCGTGGCTTGACCGGAGAGACCCGTACCGGCAATTAACGGCTGGTGAATCAGGATTTCTGAGTTAGGTAAAGCAATACGTTTGCCCTTGGTACCGGCAGCAAGAAGAAAAGCACCCATGCTGGCGGCCATGCCTACACAAATAGTCTGCACATCGGCTCGAGTGTATTGCATGGTATCATAAATAGCCATGCCGGCAGATATTGATCCGCCTGGACTGTTAATATACAAAAATATATCTTTTTCCGGGTCTTCAGCATCCAGGAAAAGCAGCTGGGCTACTACGAGGTTGGCCACCGCTTCATTTATTGGGCCGCCAAGAAAAATTATGCGATCTTTTAAAAGTCTGGAGTAGATATCATAGGCACGTTCACCACGGTTGGTCTGTTCAACTACCATTGGAATTAAATAGCTCATTTTATAACCTCCATTATCTAGATATTTGATCAGGTCTGAGTATTTGATCATTTTAATTTTTTAAAGATATATTTTATTTAGTACCTAATCTAATTTTAGTACAAAGGTCAGTAAAGGTCAAATAGTTTTATTAGTTTTTCTAATTTTTTTACTTGTCGCTTAATAATATCTATTTTGCCAATAACATTGGCCGATTAACCATTTATTTTATCATACATCTTTGCCTCCTTGTAAATTTGAACCGTATATATTTTTATCTCAGGGGAAAAATATCTTTCAGCAATAAAGTTTGAATCTGCAAACTTCAATTCTCAACCCTTTCATATTTTAACCGATGTTTAGGAAACAGACGATCAGATTATTGTTTAAATTATGCTATTATCCTATATTTTGTATATAGCGACGGTTTTTGTTTCTATCTTTAGGATACAAGAGCCGTCGCCTTATTTTGTTTACTATTATTAATTTAATTCTTAATTCAAGATTATTTTTAATGTTTAATATTAATCAAAACTCAAGTATTAAGAAATTTGTTATAATAAAGAAGTGTTCAAATGTATTAAGTCCTAGGAAAATATATGGAAAGAAATCTATAAGTGAACCGGACATCTCTCCCGGCTACGCTTAAGGGGGAACAGGAATGTCAAAAGTTTTAATCGTTTCTATTTCGACAGGCCTGGGTCATAATCAGGCCGCTAACTGTTTAAAGGACGAGCTTGAAGACTCGGGCTATAGTGCTCATATAGTGGAGCCAATTAAAGAAGGCTGCTTTATAGATTTTTTATTAGATAACGGTTTTAAAATTTTAGCCAGAAGGCTGCCTAAAATGTACGGCAAATTATATAAGATAACGGAACGTAAGATTTTAAATAAAAGTATCGCTAAATTCTTAAATATTGCCCTGAGAAATACTCTTATGGAGGTCATTGAGGAACATAAACCGGATTTGCTTATTAGCACTCACCCTTTGCTGGTCAATGCTGTTTCCTTTTTAAAAGCATCCAACAGGATCGACATTCCGTTTATCGCCGTTGTCACTGATTATATGGCCCATCAGTTTTATGTAAATAAATACGTCGATGCCTATATAGTGGGTTCAAAGTACACCAAAGATACATTGGTGGCCAAAGGAATTATGGAAAATAAAATATTCGCTTTTGGCATCCCTATTAGGAGGGAATTCCGTCAGCCCAGCGAGCTAAAGCAATCGAATAATATTTTCAGTATTTTGTTGATGGCAGGAAGTATGGGCATTCCGGGCATTGATAAATGTCTCGATCAACTGATTGAAAACAAACATAATTTTAAGGTGAGGGTAGTTTGCGGCCACAACCACAAGTTAAGAGAAGAACTGGAGGAAAAATATTCTCAGCCTGTTAACGGCAAAGAAGTTATTGTTTACGGATTCACCACCAAAATCTCAGAACTTATGGACCGCTCGGATCTGATTATTACTAAACCGGGCGGACTTACAGTCAGTGAAGCAATCAACAAAAATATTCCCATGATTATTCCTTATTATATTCCGGGCCAGGAAGAAGAGAACACGGAGATTTTAGTGAAAGCCGGGGTTGCCATTAGCATAGCGGACATTACTGAGCTCAATGAGGCTGTAGATAGATTATATGAAAACCCTGCTCTGCTAGAAAAGATGAGGTTAAAGGCCCAGGAGTTTTCTCAGGAGCTTTCACCGGACTCTATAGTTCGGCTGGCAGATGGACTTATTGATAAACACAACTCCCGCCGGCATATAGTACATGCTTAAAAGAGTCAGAAGTTAGGAACCATTAGTCAAGAAAAAAGAAGTATGAATCGATAGTCAAAATTGGAAGCTAAGATCAGAAGTCAATAATAAGCCAGGAATCGAAGATCAAAAGTCGATCGGGAGGATAAACTAGGATGAGTAACAGACAAAAAAAACGAAAAAGAATTTTTTGGCCTATAGTAGTGGTTTTTTTACTGGTATGCGGGTTTTTCTTGGGAGCGGAGCTGTTGGGATTCGATAAGGACAATAGTAATAATACCGATCATCCTCTTGCCCCCGGTCCACAAGTGGAAAATCCCCCGCCGGTGGAAGACCCTTCAGTAAATATTACCATTGCCGCCGTGGGGGATATTCTGATTCATAACACTCTTTATTATGCCGCCTACGATCCCCACACGGGTTTATACGACTTTAGCAGACAGTTTCAGTATGTAAAGCCATATTTGAAAAATGCGGATATAACCATCGCTAATTTGGAAACAACGTTGGCAGGCCCGGAAGCTGGCTATGCCGGTTATCCTACATTTAATACTCCTGATTCTATTGTAGATGCTTTAAGAAATGCCGGCGTAGATATTCTAACCGCGGCCAACAATCATCGTATGGATCAGGGAATACCCGGTTTTTACCGAACCATCCGCACGGTAAGAGAAAAAGGCTTGGATATCATAGGCGTTAAAGCGGAGGAACCTGAAAAAACCTATGTTATTAAAGATATTAACGGGGTAAAAGTAGCTTTCCTTAATTTCGGTTATGCTTATCCCCTGGCCAAGGGCGGCTTGGATATTAACGGGCTCTTTTTACCGATGAATATGACGGGACTTATGGATACTATCAATCCTCAGGATTTACAGGAATCGGTTCAGGCTGTGGCTAGAAGAATAGCGGAGGCCAAAGAGGATGGGGCCGAAGTTATTGTTGCTTGTATGCATTGGGGCTATGAATACCACCGGACCCCTAACGATTTTCAGCAAAAATTGGCCGCTGAAATGGTTGCCCTGGGTGTAAATATTATCTTCGGTGGGCATCCCCATGTCCTTCAGCCGGCTGTAATCCTGACTGACGGTGAAGGCAACAAGGTGCCTGTATTTTATTCCCTGGGCAACTTTATTTCCGATCAGCGTAAGGAAACAGTAAATGATATCTACACGGAACAAGGAATGATCGCCAAGGTTACTTTGAACGTTCAAAAAGGTGAAAAACCTGTACTTGTTTCCGCTGAAGCCATACCCACCTGGGTTAATAAGAAAATTGTAAATCAGAGATTTGTTTATGAAGTCATACCGGCCACGGAAGCCCTGGAGTCTCTGGATAAATTCCCCCTGCTAAACACTGCCGATCAGGAGCGGATTAGATTTTGCAGGGATACCGTGGACTACTTAACTGCCGATTTATAAAGCATAGGTGAATCGAGGTGTTTATAACAAAAACAGCAAGCTAATTTGGGCTTGCTGTTTCATTGTTTTCACCCCTATATCCAAATCTTGTGCTCCGTCGTTTTACAATTTATTTTATATCGATAATTTTTTTGCATACTCATATGAAATTGGCTGATACTTAGGCGTATTTCGATAGGCTTCTTCCTCATGCATCTTATTTACAATTTGTGTTGTAGTATAGTTTTTAAACCGTTCAATAACTTCATCAATCACTTGAATTTCTGTATCCAACAGCTTCTCTACTTTAAAGTCTAGAGGGGCTTTAAATTTATAACCGATATATTCATCATACTGTACCACATCGTACTCCACCCCCTCTAAAAGGACTAAAGTTTCATAGCCTTCCGGTACTGCACCCAAGGGTAAAGCGTTGTAAACAAAGCCCGTAATAGCTTTTCCTTCTCGTTTGTAATGTAAATTGTCGCTATACCAAAGCATTTTCATTAATTTTACCTTATGAAGGTTCGGTACGTTTAGCGCTAAATAATTAATTACTTCTACTGTTTTATCGATATCCAAATCAACGTTGCCTGTTAGATGACTCTTACCCTCATATTTAGTATAAGTTGCCTCAATAGATTCTTTTAAATATTTATCTCGATTCCGGCGATAGTGTTCTTTGGCTTTGTTTAAATATTTATAATAGGCTTTTTCCGTAAGTTCACTTTTTGACCTAGTTAAAAGTTCCATAAACCACTTAGGATCACTGGCTACTTTTCTTAAAACATCATCATGAACGCCATCCTGCACTTGATGATTCTCATATCTTGTAATGGTAGATGAACCCCAACCTAATATTTTAGAAAAATCTTTCTGACTCACATCATATATATTTCTAATTTCGATTATTTCTTGACTCGTCAATAACCCTACTTCTTTTCTGTAAGCATCTTTAAAGGCTATATCATTCGTATCAATGCTATCCTCATACGTCAGATATTCCTCTGTACGATCACAATACTCATATCGAGCTGGATATTTTACCCTAACACCTTTAAAAATGTTTTCTTCCTGTACTTCTACCCTTTTTACTTCATGTTCTTCCATACAACTAAGGCACAGTTTTTTTTTCGTGCTGATTACCTTCATCGATCATCCCTCCCTAATTTGCAAAAGGGAAATCCATCTCCGAAAATGGAATTGTAGAAAAGTGAAAAGATAAAATAAACATATGATTCCTTTGAACGATTTCTACTCGAAACTTGATATAAACATCCTTTCCCATGTATCGCTTTCCAAACACCCAAAGTTCAGAACGTTTAGGGTACCTAGTATCTTTCACCGTCTCAATATAGTCTTGTACTTTCAAGGTGGCCAGTTCTCTTCTCATGGCCTCCTTTGGTGATTCGTCAGGAAACAGCGCTGCTACGGTATAAACATTTGTACATTCTTTTTGCCTATGCTGATCGACAAAACGCTCTTCTTGAAAATCAATTAATGTGCTATCATCTTGCAACGCATATTGAAGCTTTGAGAGATAGGTCTCTACATCTTCTCTAGTCTTGGGTACCTTATTAAACTCACCTTTTTGCGCTGTCATTATACCACCCCGATTATCTCGACGTCAATATATTTGGCGTCAATTGACACCAAATATATATAATCTTTATTAAGGCTTGTCCATTGTAATGTATATTTGTTCATCCGATTATTTCCTTTTCTTCAAAATAAAGCTTTTTCCCTTCTTTAATACCCTGTTTACTATCAAAACACCACTAACCTCCGCTTATCGTAGAGAGATTTATCTTTACTAACATAGCCTGTAAGCTGTTGCTAAGCTTCGTTAATATTAGGAGTTATTGAGAGCTTCCGAATTATTTGCTAAAATTAACATGCATTCTGGTGGATAAGCCTAGAAAATATCGATGAAAATACAAGATACAGGACTAGCTCATTAGAAGAAATTAACGCAAGGAGGTCGTTTTATGGCCCTAAGAATGCGCAAAAGTATGACTATCGCTAAAGGTGTGCGGATAAATTTCAGCAAAAAAGGCGCAAGCCTGAGTTTTGGCACAAAAGGGCTCAGGCATTCGATAC
>JAAYMU010000024.1 GCA_012521215.1 Peptococcaceae bacterium
ATATAATTAGAGTTAAGCATAAGCAAAACC
Source organism: Peptococcaceae bacterium (assembly GCA_012521215.1). Lineage (GTDB taxonomy): Bacteria > Bacillota > Desulfitobacteriia > Desulfitobacteriales > Syntrophobotulaceae > JAAYMU01. The sequence continues at coordinate 31 of JAAYMU010000024.1, forward strand.
TCCTGTAAATGATCGTGGTGGGTTTATTTACCCGGTAGGTTTTCGCTTATGCTTTGTTTTTTTCCTGCTACTTACCCCAACATTTATTATAGAACCAATGAAAAATACAAATAAGGAGGTGCCTCAAGCGGCCCTCCTTTCGTTATATTCATTTTCATGGTATATTCGATACATATATTTAATAATTCAAGGCTTTGGGAAACAGTTCTTTTAAACTTACCAGGAAAAGTATTAAAATAAAGCCGGGGAGTGAATAATAGTGCTTAAGGAAAAAAAAGGAAAATTTATTGTGTTGGAAGGCATTGACGGCTCGGGTTTAAGTACTCAGGCCGAGCGTTTGAAAGATTATCTTAGACAGGCTTACGCTGTTAAGGCTGTTTTGACTAAAGAACCCAGTGAAGGTCCGATCGGAACTCTAATCCGTCAAATCCTTAGCAGTAGGGTAGTTGGGGTCGAGGAAAGCAGCCTTGCTTTATTATTTGCTGCCGATAGGTTGGATCATAACCATAATAAAATCACTCCTATTCTGGAAAAAGGTGATTTTGTTATTTGCGATAGGTATGTGTGGTCTTCTTTGGCTTATCAGAGCTTAAGCAATGATTTAGCATGGGTTAAAGAAATCAATAAAAATGCCTTAGTACCGGATCTGACCATATTTATTCGCGTCCGGCCGGAAACCTCTTTAAAAAGAATTCACGATAGCAGGTTTAAAACGGAGATATTTGAAACGAAGGAAATCTTGGCAAAAGTCCTGGCCAATTATGAGAGAATATTTGAACAATGCCAGAACCGTGGCCAAAAGGTTATAAAAATCGACGGCGAACAGTCCCCTCAATCCGTACAAAATGATATTATTAAAGCGGTTGACGAGTTCTTGCAAGGAGTGTCTTAGGCGAGAGTTTCATATACTTTCGGCCAGCCGTACATAATTGCTTGTGACGGAATCCCGTGGTCTCCCCCTTAACAAAGAAGCAGCCCTGGAACGTACTTGGCTGGAAAAAATCCTACACGTTGTGAAAATCGTGCAGGATAAAAGAGAGCATGTTGTATTAAAGGATATCTGCATATCCCAAATTGGAAAGATATGCCTAGAATTACAATTTTAATCTTGATCTGAAGGATCCTATGTCTCGATCAGTGAGCCGATAATTCGATTTCTCAAAATTAAAATTAAACTCAAAAGATTTGAGCCGGCCGTTCCGGGCTTCAAAATTTTGAATGACTTTGGCCATCTGATCATTCAAAAATAAGCAAAGGTCTTCCCTGGTAAAAGGATCTTTTTTGATAAGCACGGAAAAATCCCTCCTCTTTCACCAGTATATCTTTGGGAAAAGTTGTTTGTGAAACAAGAAATTGTGTATGTAGAAATAATCCCGGCACAGACGAAAGCCCCAGGAATTTGGATCCCCAGGGCTGTTGTTGTCGTAAAATCATTGTCGAAGTTGCATTTTGTAATTGATGGTATATAATAGTAAAAAACCGCAAATGCTTGCGGCATCTACTTTTCAATATGGTGCGCCCGGCAGGATTTGAACCTGCGACCTCCGGCCTCGGAAACCGTCACTCTATCCCCTGAGCTACGAGCGCAACTATAATAAAACCGCTAAATTACTTTACTAAATACAAGTTCTTTTGTCAAGCTCTTTCTCAAATTGAATTATTAAATTCATAGATTCAAATTATATAATACCATATTCAGAAGAATTTTTTGAAAAAAATCCAGATGTCCAGATGAGTATTATTTTAGGATCAAACTACAGAAAATGTTCTTATTGAGGTAGATATGCGATTTAAAAAATTTTTAGTAAAATTGATAAAAAAAATACCTTGGTATATCTTAAAACAAAGTTTAGGTATTATTTTCGGGGCCATTATTGTAGCCATAAGTATCAACACTTTTATCCTCGCTAACCGTATTGCTGACGGTGGGGTAACAGGGATAGCGATTATTCTACATTATCTTTTTAACTGGGAAACGGGGTTAGTTGTATTTATACTCAATATCCCCTTGTTTTTTTTAGGCTATAAAACAATGGGCAAACGTCTTCTAATTTTTAGTATTTTAGGAGTAGCGACCTTATCAGTTGCTCTTAAATATACGGCCGGAATTCCGGTAATAACCAGGGATACTTTTCTGGCGTCTGTGTTTGGGGGGCTGGTTACCGGTATAGGCATGGGTCTTATTTTTCGTTTTCACGGCTCTCTAGGCGGGACAGATATTCTGGCTATTTTTTTTAATCGTAAGACTTCCTGGAGTGTAGGACAAATAATTTTAGGTCTGGATACTATTGTTTTTATCGGGGCAGCCATCCTCTTTAGTCCGGAAACAGCCATGTATGCCATGATCTACATGTTTGTAGCTTCCAAAATTATTGATTTGGTTCAGGGGGGACTGGATTATTCGAAAAGCCTTATGGTTGTAACTGAAAAGCCCCAGGAAATAGCTTCCGATATAATACATAAATTGAACCGGGGAGTAACTTTCTTAGAGGCAGAGGGTGCATATTCCGGAAGCAAGAAAAAAGTGATCTATTGCATTGTAAACCGGGCTCAGCTGACCAGCGCCAAAGAAATCATTCAAGGCCACGATCCGCAGGCCTTTTTGGCTATCGGAGAAGTTACTGAGGTTTTAGGAGAAGGGTTTGGTAATTGGAAGGGCCATTAAAATTATCTATGTCATTAGAATTATCTATATTGAGGAGGAATAAAAGACAATGAATAAATACTATCCGCATTTGTTCAGCCCAATCCGTATCAGAAATACTACCTTTCGCAACCGAATATTTGCCCCTCCGACCGGAACAAGATTCAGAAGACTGGAACAAGAAAGATTGTTCGAGGCGGACAAGGCCATTGGCGGTGCTGCCCAGGTTTCAATTTGTGAAACCTATGTCAGTAGTAAATATCTACGCCAGACTAAGCAGGTTGTTCCCGTACTGGACGATCCTAATGACAGGCTGATTTTAGCCGAGACTGCTAATTCTATTAAGTTTCATGGGGCGGTACCAAGTATTGAGCTTTCCCATATCGGTCCATATGCTAATAAACACTATCCTTGGTCCCCTGATCCTATTGGTCCGATGGCATATACCCGTCCAGACGGTGTTCATGTGCGGGCTATGGATGAAGATATGATCGAAGAGGCAATTGAAGATTTTGCTAATGCGGCGGCGGTTGCCGAGCTAACAGGTTTTGAATCCATTATGCTTCATGCCGGCCACGGCTGGCTCATTGCTCAATTTCTCTCAGCTCGGACCAACCAGAGAAAAGACCGGTGGGGAGGGAGTATGGAAAACAGAGCTCGCTTTGCTATCGAGGTTATTGACCGTATTCGCAAGAAAACCAGCGAGAATATGATTATTGAACTGCGGGTCAGTGGGGATGAACTAGTACCGGGCGGACAACAAATAGATGAAATTAAAGAATTTGCATTAATGGTTCAAGACAAAGTTGACCTTATCCATGTTTCGGCAGGCGTTCATGAAATCAGAGATACCTTGACCAGGATGTTTGCGCACACCACTTTTACCGAACACGGCTGCAACGTTTATTTGGCGGAAGCCGTGAAAAAAGTTGTTAAGATCCCAGTTGTTACAGTAGGTGGTATTTCTTCCCCTGAATTAGCGGAGCAGATTCTGGCCGAAGGTAAGGCGGATATAATAGGGATGGCTCGCGCCCTTATTGCGGATCCTGATTTACCTAATAAAGCCCGTCGGGGCCAACGGGATAGAATTAGACCTTGTTTACGTTGCAACTCTTGTCTCCATGGCTGTGTACACAGAGATAACTTTAACTGCGCCGTAAACCCCAAGGCGGGTCATGAACTGCTGTGGAAGACATTGCCAAACCCAACCCGTTCCCGTAAGGTTGTAGTAGTTGGGGGAGGCCCGGGCGGTATGCAAGCGGCAATTACGGCTGCCGAGCGCGGGCATAAAGTAACACTAGTGGAAAAGAGTTCTTCTCTGGGCGGAATGTTAAAGATCTCCGACCTAGACCCGTTAAAAGAAGATATGCAGGAATTCAAAAAGTACCTAATTCGGGAGACCAAGCGTCTGGTTCCTAATATTATGCTCAACACGGAAGGAAATCCGGGATTAATGAAAAAACTCCAACCAGATGTAATTATCTGTGCCGTGGGAGCGCATCCTTATCTGCCTCCTGTTCCCGGTATTAATGGAGATAATGTGATTACCGCTGTGGATTTCTTCTGCCATCCTGAAAAAATTGGGGCAAGAGTTGTTATTCTTGGAGGTGGACTCGTTGGCTGTGAAGCTGCTCTGTTTATGGCTCATTTGGGCAAGAAGGAAATCACCGTTGTGGAAATACAAAATAAATTAGGAGACCCGATTTATTGGCGACATAGCGATCCACTGCTCAAAACACTACATGCCGACCCAAGGGTTGTTCTACTTACCGAGACTAGCTGCCGCGAGATTACGACTAAGGGTATGCGGATTGTCGATAAAGAAGGAAATGAAAAATTTATTGAAGCCGATACTATTATTTGTGCAACCGGTCTAATCTCGGATCGTGAGACGGTAGAAAGTTTACGTTTTTGTGCCGAAGATTTTCATGATATCGGTGATTGCGTCAGACCGCTTAAAATCATGGACGCCGTGCAAAGAGCCTATTTTGCGGCAATGGATATTTTATAAAAACTAATTACAACTAGTGCATTGCTTGTATATACAAATAGAAAAGCTTACGGTATACTAGTATTAGCAGTATGCTAAGGCTCAAAATTCAGCATATGAATGGAGGTTTGTCAGATGGTTGACACCAAAAAAATCCAGCAAGAACGTATTAGTCTTTATGAAGATTTATTCAGAAGTAAAGTGCCAAAAAGAGTTCCTCTTAACGTTAGTGTAACATATGATTATGTTTCTCAATTTGCAGGGGTGGATATGGGAACTGCCAAATGGAATTCCAAACTTTTGCAAGATGGAATTGATAAACTGGCGCAAACTTTATATTCCGACATTTGTCCTGTAACTTCAACTGCCCGTTATCCATCTTTCTACGAAATTCTTGAATCCCAGGCTTTTGTCATGGGATCGAATGGTTTTATTCAACACCCGGAAGTTGTAGGAATGCTGGCAGAGGAATATGATTACCTTATAGAAAAACCTTTTGATTGTCTTGTGGAAAAGGTCTTGCCCAGACAATACAAAGCTCTGACTGCTGATGACCCGTTTAAAATGGCCTTAAGTCTGACCAAAAGTATTGTGGCTCATAACAATGAAATGGCCCAGTTTAGCCAAATGGCCAGCCAGATTATTGAAAAATACGGTTATTATCCCGGTAATCCTCCTGGTGCTAATGGTTTCACCGAAGCTCCCTTTGATTTTATAGCGGATATGCTCCGCGGTTTTAGAGAAATTAGCATGGATGTTCGTAGAATACCGGATAAGGTTGCCGAAGCCTGTGAAGCAGTGTATCCTATTGTGCTTAGAAAAGGTATGCCTTCAGTGATAACTGAGTTTTCTACAGTTTTTATACCCTTACATATGCCAACGTATATGAGGGAAAAAGATTTTGCCAAACTTTGGTGGCCGACTTTCAAAAAATTAGTGGAAGAGTATGCGTCTCTAGGCGTGCATTGTGAACTTTTCTGTGAAACTGACTGGACTCGTTATCTGGATTATTTAGCTGAATTACCAACCAATACTATTCTGTGGTTCGAATACGGAGATCCCAAACTCATCAAAGAAAAGCTAGGCAAGAAACATATTATAAAGGGATTATATCCTATCTCCCTCTTAAAAACAGGCACCAAAGAAGAATGTTTGGCCAAAGCCAAGGAGTTAATCGATATTTTAGCTCCAGGCGGCAGATATTTGTTTACGACGGACAAATCACCTCTAATTTTAGATGATATAAATCTGGAGAATTATTGTGCGGTGACGGAATTTGTTAGGGATTATGCCGTGTATGATAATGCCGAGGAATCTTCAGGTTCTGTCTTTAATAAAGATGATTATCAACCCTATACTTCAGCCAGGAAGCTTGAAAGCCGGTATTTAACCGAATGGGAAGGTTTCGACGATTCTGATTACAGAACTACCAAACTTCAAGGCTTGGAAGATATTCTGTTTGATTATCTTATCGGTCTTCTGGTTTAACAGTAATCATGAAGCTGCAGCTTAAATTGCAGCTTCTTTTGGCTCTTTGTCAAATGTTGGGGCTAAGCCCGAAAACGTAGAGTAAATAAACCAGATACTTTAGGAAGGTG
>JAAYMU010000175.1 GCA_012521215.1 Peptococcaceae bacterium
TTGTTCTTAGCTACGTGACCGGGCGAATGGAGTATTTGGGCAAGCTGAGTGAATAAAGAAGATGCCTTCAAGTTCAACATGAAGACACCTTCTTAAAGTATCTGGTTTATTTACTCTACGTTTTCGGACTTAACTCCGACATTTGACAGAGAGCCTTTAGTTATTGAGCTTGTTAAAACTTAGTCAGCAAATTGAGCGTTATACTTTTCTGCCAATTCGAAGAAAAGTTCAAGGTTTTTGGTTCCTTCATAACCTTTGCTGTCAAGATCTTTAGCATAATCTCTTTGCAAGAAACCGGAAGCACCGATCATCTTGTCAAGGTTGGCTTGATCGAACTCGACAACTTTCAATCCGTTAGCCTCAAAGCTGTCGTAAGCAACCTGAGCATCAGCATCTCTGCCTTCAGCGAGGAACTCGTCAAATGCTTTCTCCGTGGTCTCAGTGATGGCTTTCTGCTGGGCCTCGCTGAGAGAATTCCAAACGTCCTGATTCATAACCATAATATAAGTTCCAATATAGAAAGGATCTTTAACAACATGGTCGGTAACTTCATAAAGTTTGACGCTGTTGCCGGCATGGGCCAGGCCATAGAAACCTTCAACAACACCGGTTCTTAAGCCTTCATAAACTTCGGAGAAAGCCATAACGGTCGGAGTTGCTCCATAAGCTTTGATAATCGGAGCCTGGGAATCACCGCAACGAATTTGGTGCCCAGCAAGATCTTCAAACTTTTCAACCGGGAAGGTGGTCATAACGCAGCCATTACCCTGACCCAAAGCATAGAGAAGTTTGAGGTCAGCGATTTCCTTGGGCTGAACCTGATTGAACCACTCATTTACAGTATAGGAAGCAGCCTTGCCATTGACGAAATTAACGCCAGGGTATTCGAGCATGAAACTCTCTACCAAGCTTCCTGGGCCGTAAGCAACAGGGAAGAAGGTTATGTCGGCTAGACCTTTTCTTACGGCATCAAGTTCTTCATGGGCAGGACAAAGAGTACCACCGGCATAAAGGGTAAAGTCAACTGTTCCTTCGGTAGCTTCTTTAATCATTTCCAGGTAACGAACACAATCTTTGGTAGTTGCGTCAAAGTCGGGCAAATACATAGCAAATGACAGGTTCACCTGGGGTCCCATGGGCTCCCCTTCGGAACCGACATCATCACTGTCACTGGAATCAGTTTTACCGCCGCAACCTGCAAATAAAGCAAAGACAAGAGTCAGCGCCAGCATGATACTAAATAGTTTTCGCATCTGTTTTCTCCTCTTCATAATTCATTTTCTCCCCTTTTGATTACTTGATTTATATAATTAAACCTTCGGGATTGAAGGTTTAATTATATTACACTGAAACTTCATTCCTTTCAAAATGCTCCGACTATTTTATCTAGTTCCTCGATTCAAAATTGTCTGATAATTAATTGGGTATTTCAATATGCCTTTATGTATTTCATCACACTATTGAAAATACCCTATGAAGTGTATTCAACAAACTTTGTTTTTTCCTTCCTGTTTAAGATACAGAAAAAAATTTATTAATATTGGCTTGCAGAATTTCCATATAAAAAAATTTCCCATAATTCCATGGGAAATCTATATATTGAACGAAGTTAACCTATAAGCCGAGTTCTGTGCCTCTTACGAGGTGATGGTCATCTATCTAGGACTGACGTTACCGCCAGCCTCAAGCGACCTAACCCGGGAACTAAAGCGGGCCACTTCATTGTTCCCCTATTTGGTCTTGCTCCGGGTGGGGTTTACAGGGCCAGCCAGTTACCTGACTGCCGGTGAGCTCTTACCTCACCATTCCACCCTTACCCGGCACTTACTTAAAACGGTTTCTACACCCTTGCAGTATAAACCATAAAACATTTACCTGCACAACCGGCTTAAGTAAGCGCCGGGCGGTATATTTCTGTTGCACTTTCCTTGGGGTCACCCCCACCGGGCGTTACCCGGCACCCTGCCCTATGGAGCTCGGACTTTCCTCAGAGACGACCTTTCGGTTCTTGTCCCCGCGACCATCCAGTTAACTTCGTTCACAATCTTATATTATTTTTTTGTTGTGGTCAACAAAAAATATTAAGCCTATATAATCTATCATAACAAAATAATTTGTCAAGCGACAATATTTTACAATAGTTCTTATTATTTAAGTTTTTTATATAATAATTTTATGATCTGGTAATTATTTTAATTTTAAGTTATTCACAGTCTGTGGATAACTTGTGGACAAACTTGTCTCCTTTTTCTTTTTCTTAGATTTTTAGCCTTATAGAAGCGGTTAATAATGTGCATAACTTAATTCCCAAAATGCCAAGGATTTTTGGTCCTTTCACTAATAATTATTTTTGCTCCTTTCATCGTTTTATCTTGACTTAAATAAGTAAAGAGTGACTGAATCATTGGTATTTCACTAAAGAAATGACCCAATTCTCCAATAGCCATGCCGGCATCCAAGGAATCCAATACTCCATGATAATCAAGGTCCCCGGTAATATAAAGATCTACTCCGTTAAATATAGCCTTGGACACAAAACTGCTGCCGCTGCCGTTAGCTATGGCCACCTTTCTGATTTTCTTCTTCAAATCACCGGCGAGCCTTACAGTAGATAAATTGTATTCAGTCGGAAAAACTTTTATCTTAGGATGATTATTCAAGGCCGCCAAAAAAGATGGCCACAATTCTCCAAAAGAACAAGGTTCTTTAAGGTAACCTATGGCCCCATATCCCCGGCTTTTTCCAGGATTTTGTAATGGAATGAGATCATAAGCCGGCTCCTCATAAGGATGGGATTTGTGTAAAGCTTTTACGGCTCTGGTTAAAAACTTTTCTTCTACAACGCTCTCCAACCTGATTTCCGGGACTCGGGTAAGTTCCCCAATATTCCCGACTGTCGGATCCGAGCCCGGGAGGGCTTTAAACATCCCTTCTCCTTTGCTTTGATAGAAACAGTCACTGTAAAAGGCGCTGTGTTCCCCTTGGGTTATCGCTGTACCAACGCCCTCGGCAGCCAGCGCCTGCCGGACCTTTTCCACATGATCTTCCGGCACAAAAGTTACAATTTTGAAGAGCTTAGCTGAAGCGGTAGTTTCTAAAAACTTAACTTCCTGCAGTTCTAAAATTTTAGCCATAGTTAAGCTTGAAGACAATTCCGACTGATCAAGATTGGTATGAGCGGAATACAAAGATATTCCATGTTTAAAAAGTGTTAAAGGCAACTGGGCGGCCTGATTATCCATCCTCAAGTTTTTAAGCGGCTTGAAAAGCAAGGGATGATGAGTGACAATGAGACCGGCCTTTTTGGAGACCGCCTCTTCAACTACTTCCATGGTTGCATCCAATGAAAGCAGTATGGTGTCCACTTTCTGAGCACTACTTCCCACTAAAAGTCCCGGGTTATCCCAATCTTCAGCCCAGGAACGGGGAGCAATTTTTTCAATAAGTTGTTCAACCTGTCCTACTGTAACAGCCATTTTTTTATTCCCTCCAGGATATTTATTTCCGCTTGCAATTCCCTGGTTGCCTGTTTAACTTCGCTTCTCTCCGTCTTGGTCATAGACTTTATTATCTTCTGTCGTTGCTGTATTATTTGCTCAATAGTATTAGGCAACAGCTTATCCTTATGCCAAAGCAGCAAAGGTCCCAACTTCCAAATAAATTTTAACAAAACTGAACTTGGTGCCGGCGTTAATTCAGCAATACTGGCAGCAAGCTCTTTGCTTATTTTTTCAATTTCTACAAGACTATAACCTTCAAAACGGGAAAAGCAAAAAACTATGTAAATTAAATCCTCTTCGGCAACCAAACATTCCGCTTTTATTTTCCATCCCTTACGTAAGAGTTGTACCCTTACCTGTTCTTCATAACTTTGAGGCTGAAGAATTAGAGTTTTAATTTCCTCCATAACCGGTGGGTTGCTTTGTAGAATTTTAAGTATAGTTTTGCCCCCCATTCCGGCAATAACCAAAGTTTCTACTTCTCCTTTTTGGAGTGGAACCAAGCCGTCACCTAGACGTATTTCCATGATATCGGCCAAGCCGTGGGTTCTGACAGTCTCCAAGGCTGATTCGTATGGGCCTTGATTATTATCAACCCCAATAGCTTTAACAATTGCTTTCGCTTGAAGCAAATATACCGGAAGATACGCATGATCGGTGCCAATATCACCTAAACTTGTTCCTCGGGGGACAAAAGAAGCTATGGTCTTAAGCCTTGGACCCAGTTTAATTAGCTTATTCATGCTTATCCCTTTCCTAATTCTTAAATAACCTACTGATTTTCTGCAGCAAGCCTTTAAACATAAACAAAACTTCGGCCTGAGCCGAAGTTCTTGTTTACAGATGTGATTTAGTTGTTTAAAGCTGGGTTCTTCTATTTTTATTCGAACCTCGAACTTCGAAAATTGGTGGGCCCACCTGGGATCGAACCAGGGACCAACCGGTTATGAGCCGGCCGCTCTACCGCTGAGCTATAGGCCCGAGTATATGGCTCCTCGAGCTGGATTCGAACCAGCAACCTACCGGTTAACAGCCGGTTGCTCTACCGTTGAGCTATCGAGGAAAGCCTGCGTCGTTTATTATACGTAATTATGCCGGCATGGTCAAGGATTTTTTATAAATTTAAGATGGAAAGTTTATCTTCGTTCCCAGTTTAATCCAAATAGTCCTTTAACTTCTTGCTACGGCTGGGATGTCGGAGTTTACGCAAAGCCTTAGCCTCAATTTGGCGGATTCTTTCTCTGGTTACGCCGAATTCCTGTCCAACTTCTTCTAAAGTTCTTGACCGCCCGTCATCTAAACCAAAACGCAATCTTAAAACTTTTTCTTCCCTTGGGGTTAGGGTTTCCAAAACCTCTTCCAGCTGTTCTTTCAACAAGATGAAAGAAGCTGCTTCAGAGGGAGCTGGAGCATCCTCATCAGGGATAAAATCTCCCAGGTGAGAATCTTCTTCTTCCCCAATTGGGGTTTCCAGGGAAACCGGCTCTTGAGCAATTTTTAAGATTTCCCTAACTCGTTCTTCGGAAATATCCATAACTTTGGCAGTTTCCTCGGGAGTAGGATCACGGCCTAATTCTTGCAAGAGTTGCCTGTTAACTCGAATAAGTTTGTTTATAGTTTCCACCATATGAACCGGGATACGAATAGTTCTGGCCTGATCGGCTATCGCCCGGGTGATGGCCTGTCTAATCCACCAGGTTGCGTAAGTACTGAATTTAAAGCCTTTACGATAATCAAACTTTTCTACAGCTTTAATAAGACCAAGATTTCCCTCCTGAATTAGATCAAGGAAGAGCATACCCCGTCCCACATATCGCTTGGCAATACTAACTACAAGACGCAGATTAGCTTCAGCCAAACGCCGCTTAGCAACCTCATCTCCAGCCTCCATTCTTAAGGCTAAGTCAACCTCTTCCTCAGCCGTCAAAAGGGGAACTCGGCCTATCTCTTTGAGGTACATTCTTACAGGATCATCAATGCCGACGCCCTCCGGAATAGAGAGATCAATATCTGACTCATTGGTTATTTCTTCAGCTAATTCTTTAGTATCCTTATCAATTTCTACTTCGGTATTGTCATCCACAACATCAATACCAATAGTGTTTAGCTGATCATAAATCTCCTCAATCTGTTCTTCAGATAAGTCAATTTTCTGCAAAGCGTTTGCAATCTCATCATAAGTTAAATTGCCCTTAGTTTTTCCTAACTCAATCAGGCTGGTTATATTATCTTTTTTTCTTTCATCAACCATCGTCGAATTTCCCCTTTCCAACGGGCAATTCGCGATCATTTCGCCGGTATTATTTTTCGCCACGTTTCAACCGCTCTCCTATCTCCTGGAGTATTTTAAGAGCTCCAGTCATATCTCCAGATTTCTCCAAATTTATCATTTTGGCCTGTAGTTCTTCCATACTTTCTTTGTCAAAAGAGGTTTTAATTGAAGAAATACAATCCATTAAGAGGATATCGGCTTTCCCGGTATCTATGTCTACTTCATAGATGGCGGCCAGACGTTTTTGGATCTCAACATACCAGGAGTCATTCCAGGAATCATTGCTTTGACTAAGGCTGGCATTTTTCTCAGGATAATTCTCAAAAATATATTTATGTTCCTTAAGACGCCAAAAATCATTCCCCAAATTCTCAGATACTATTCCTTTTTTATCCGGATTTTCTAATATTATTTTTAAAATGATTTGTTCGGCTCTAAAAACTCCTAAAGGAACAGATGCATGCATTGGATAGGCAGATTCTATCCCTTTAATATTATTTCTGTTTTTTACATAAATATCCTGTGTGTTTAAATTTTTTTTAGAAAATGCCTTGTCTTTTGAATATTTCTTTGCTAAACTGTTTATTTCATATTTTACCGCGTCCCAAGAAAGTCCTAATTCCTGGCTTAAGAACCTTTCATACCCTTCTTTCTCTACTGCGCTAGCTGTTTTAAGAATATCCGGAGCTAGTTTTCTAATAATCTCAGCTTTATCCTGTATGGTACGAGGTGGAAGATCCTTAACCAAGGTTTTGTATTTAAATTCAAAAAAAGGAATGGCATTTTTAATTCTCTCCCGAAACTCTTCTCCAGAATATTTACTGAGAAATTCATCAGGGTCTTTGGCCTCATCCAAAAGCAGTACATCTACCCGTAAACCCTCTTCCAGGAGTATGTCCCCGGCTCTTAAAGTTGCCTGCACACCGGCACTGTCTGAATCATAGCCGATAATAACCCTCTGGGCATATCTCTTTAACATTTTAGCCTGGTCCCTGGTAAAAGCTGTTCCAAGAGAAGCTACCGCGTTTTTAAACCCTGCCCTATGAACAGCGATGGTATCCATATATCCTTCAAGGAGCAGGGTATATCCTTCTTCCCTGATTACCCTGTTAGCTAAATGAATAGCATAAAGGTTACGACCTTTATGAAAAAAAGCTGTTTCCGGGGAGTTAAGATATTTAGGAAGAGACTTATCCAGGACTCTGGCCCCAAAAGCTATCGGAGAACCGCGAGAATTCTTAATAGTAAAAATAATTCTACCCCTGAAACGGTCATAATAATTTTGTTTTCCGTCATTAGCAGTTTTGCCGACGGCCAATCCAAATTCAACCAGTTCCTCAGGAGAAACGCTTTTGGAAACCATATATTTCAGTAAACCATCCCATTTGTCAGGAGCATACCCTAAACTAAAATCTCTAATCGTCTGAGCATCAATACCCCTTGCTTTCAAGTATTGCCGTCCTGGCTGACCTTCCGGACCATTTAAAAGAATTTCATGGAAGTAATTGGCCGCCAATTTGTGAATTTCCAAAAAACGCTTACGTTTTAGTTCTTTTTCTCTTTGCGCAGGTGAAAGTTCTTTTTCCGGAAATGCTATACCTATTTTCTCGGCAACGGTTCTCACTGCATCGATAAAGGCCAGGTTATCTTTTTTCATCAGAAATGTAAATACATTGCCCCCCACATGACAACCGAAACAGTAGAACATCTGCCGTTCGGGATTAACGTTAAAACTTGGGGTCTTCTCAGAATGAAACGGACAAAGCCCTTGATAGTTTTTGCCCGTGCGTTTTAAAGCAACATGCTCTGATATAATTTGCACAATGTCCGCTTGCCGGCGCACTTCCTCAATAAAATCCTCGGGAATCCTATTGTACACTCTGGCACGCCCTTTATCAGACAAGTTTTAGAATAAAATTTCTAAATGTTTATTTCTAAGAATTATGTTTGACAAGTCTTTATCTTTTTCGATATATTTCTTAAATATCCTTCTGACTATGTGATTTTTTTATGCCTACGCGGAAAATTTCCCTCTGTTAATCTATTCTCTGGGTATAAAAAAATGTTTAAAAGTGCTAATCGCATAGTTATCTGTCAAACCGGCAATATAATCGGTCACTGCTCTTGAAAGATCATTTTCCGCCCAAAGCAAATATTCCGGAGGAAGCAGTTCGGAATGATTAGTATAGTAATCAAACAAAATTTCCACAATAAGCTTCCCCTTTTTGCGCTCCTCTTTTAAGGTATCACTGAGATAAACCCTCTCAAACATAAAACGCCGGAATTCGTCCATAGCTTGGGCAATTTCTCCCGATAAACCAATACTGTTACTCCCCTCAGATGAATAAATTATATTGGTCACCATGGAAGAAATCATTTCGCTGGTTGTACTTCCCAAAACCTTTTTGACCTTTAGGGGAAGGTCTTCGATTTTAAGCAGCCCCGCTCTCAGGGCATCATCATAATCATGACAAAGGTAAGCAATTCGATCGCCAATTTTTACAACCTGACCTTCCAAGGTTTTAGGTAGACCATCACCTGTGTGATGAAGAATTCCATCCAGAACTTCTTCAGTCAGGTTCAGACCTTTACCGTCGCCGGTCAGAACAGTTAATATTCTAACAGACTGTTCGTTGTGCTCAAAATGACCTATTATAGAGGCTAAAGTTTCCTCGCCGACATGGCCGAAAGGGGTATGCCCAACATCGTGACCTAAGGCGATAGCCTCTATCAAGTCTTCATTCAAGCGCAATCCCCTGCCGATAGTTCGGCAAATCTGAGCCACCTCTAAACTATGGGTCATCCTAGTGCGGAAATGATCCCCTGTAGGAGCTATATATACCTGGGTCTTATGCTTCAGACGGCGAAAAGGCTTACTATGAAGAATTCTGTCCCGATCCCTTTGAAATTTGGTTCTTATCTGACACTCCTGTTCTTCTCTGGCCCTTTTGGCTTCGGCACTTTTAGCCGCCAATTGCGAAAGCCTGGTATATTCTTCTGTTTCGGTTCTTTCCCTGATTGTGAGAGACACTGTTCATCCCCTCAATCCTTAGGTACTTCTCCAAACATGAGTGAGCTTAATTTGGGTTAGCTTTAGACTAAAATCCGCCAGTTATAGGCGGAAGTCGAAAATTAAATTATAAAAATAATATCGTTTATTGTCAAGATGGTGTATGATAAATATTCAACACTTATTTTGATTTTCCTTCTTTAATACTAAACTTTTAATTAAATTGGCAGCACTGCTTTTTCAGGGCTGCCTTTTGTTGTTCATAAATAACCGAGAGCTTCGCCCTTAGCTCAAAATTTGAACCCCTGCTTATATTTTAAACCCCGGAAGTATTCAAATTGAACTCTCTATTAATCATATACTAACTAAAAAAGCCCTAAAATACTCAATTAAAGCATATTTTTAATCTGGCATAGGTATTGCATATAAATAACAGAAGGATTAATCATAATCTCAACAATATTTGCGAAAAAGAGAGGAAGCTAAAAGAAATGACCAGGGACATAAAAGGAAAACTCTATGATATTCAAGGTTATTCCGTTCATGACGGCCCGGGAATTAGAACCACCGTTTTCCTTAAAGGATGTATGCTGCACTGCCTTTGGTGCCACAGTCCGGAGTCTATTAGTTTTGACTATGAATTGGCCTGGTTTGAAACTCGCTGTGTAGGTACAGAAAAATGCGGTCTTTGCCTGGACGTCTGTCCTCAAGGAGCAATAAGCAAAGCTGAGCCGGAAAAATCTGCTACCGATGGTTCTCTGCTTACCAAGATTAAAATTGATCGAAGCAAATGCCGGAATTGTTTGATCTGCACCCAAACCTGTCCGGCCCAAGCCCTCAAACCTTCAGGTTATGAAGCTACCGTAGAAGAAGTATTCAGGAAGGTAGCGAAAGATAAGATTTATTTTGGTCAAGAAGGCGGAGTAACAATTTCCGGAGGCGAGCCTATGGCTCAATTTGATTTCACCCTTGCCCTGGCCAAACGCTGCAAGGAAGAAGGAATCTCAGTATGCCTTGACACCACCGGCTATGCTCCCTGGGAGAACTTTCAAGAAATTCTACCCTATATTGATTTGTTTTTATACGATCTTAAACATATGGATCCGGATAAATGCCAAAAACTGGTCGGGGTCAATAATGAGCTCATTCTGGACAATGCCCGGCGTATCGCCCAAAACGAAGGCAATTTACAAATCCGGGTTCCGGTTATCCCTAAGTTAAATGCCACTAAGGAAAACATGGAAAAAACCGCAGCTTTCTGTCGGGAGCTGGGAAATGCTGTTACCTTGGTTCAGCTCCTCCCTTATCACAGCTTTGGTAGTGCCAAGTACACCCGTCTCGGATTGCCATACAAACTCAACATAACCCCTCCCTCGGACCAGGAAATGCGAGAATACTTGGAACTCATGCAATCTATGGGCTTAAAGGCGCAGATCCATTAAAGCAGATCCAATAATAGCTTCGCTAATAATATAAAAATAGAAAAAGTTCAAATCCATATAAATTTGAACTAAGGAGTACCCAGACTCCGCTAAAAAATATAAGGAGGAATTAAAGATGTATACTTACAGGCCTGTAACCGAGCGTATGCAACGCATGAGAGAACGTATTCGGGATCGAGTTGTAGTTAATACAGCCGAACGAGCAGTTATCCTCACTGAAGCCTATAAAAAATACGAAAAAGTAGATCCCATGATCAAAAGGCCTCTGACCTTTAAAGAGCTTTGTGAAAAAATGACCGTCTTCGTCGAAGATGACGAAATCATCGTCGGCGGCAAAGGACCACATCTTTTCTCCAGCCCCGCCTACCCTGAGTGGGGGGTGTCAGACTGGATATTAGAGCCACTAGATAAGGGGGAATGGACACTGCGGGAAGACGGATTACTCCACAATCCTGATGACGAACCCATTCGCCTGGCCATATCCCCTGAAGATTATCAAGCACTAAAATCAGTTATTGGCTACTGGCAAA
>JAAYMU010000025.1 GCA_012521215.1 Peptococcaceae bacterium
CAGTCTTCCTCGATTTAGGGATTATCATTCCATAATCCTCCGTTACCATCTCGTTTAACCTATTGCTCTTTATCGCTCCGAAGACATAGATTGTATCAAGAAGTAGAATGATGGCAAAGAAGTACATGGCGATTGATTGCAAGGAGTAAAACGGCCAGAGCGGGATATGCAGGATGCCGGTATACTGATTCATATCCATGGCGGTCATTGACTGCGTCCATGCAGCATAAGCGGCATAGCCCGTCGTTCCGACAGAAAGTAAGCTCGTAAGGCCGAGAGAAAGCAAACGCAAAAATCTCGGAAAACGCTCAATAAGAATCATCATATTGATATGAGCTTTTTTAACCTGGGCGTAAGCAAATGAAGCAAAAACCGCGATAACCATACAGCGTTCCACGAGTTCATAAGACCCCCGGATAGGTTTCCCTATTAGTTTTTCCAGGGCAACGTCGAACACACAGAGGACGATGATCGCGATATACCCAATGGCGCTAATTGAGCCCATAGCACCGGCGCAGCGATAAAGAAGTCGTTTTATTATTTTCATAAATCATCGCCTCCGTTATTGATTAAAAATCAGATCTGGCAGGAAGGTTGCAAGATTCGGAAAGACTGTAATAATCGCAATCATGACCAAGATGGTAATAATGTAAGGCAAAGCGCCTCGGTAGATCGTTCCGAGCGGCACGTCTTTGGCAATGCCGGCAAGAATGAAGCAGGCAAGCCCGACCGGCGGTGCAATCGCACCCATTTCCATGCAGAGAACCACATAGACGCCAAACCAGATCGGGGAAAACCCAAGCTCTACAGCGATGGGCATAAAAATCGGAACTGTCATCATCATCATCGGAAGTTCGTCCATGACAGCCCCGAGGATGAGATAAATAATGGTCATAACTAGGATAATAACAAATTTGGAAACGTCCATTCCCGCAATGATGTTCGCAAGCTGCTCCGGAAATCCTGTAATGTTCAGGAAGGTGCAAAAGACGGCAGCACCTATAATAATTAGAAAAGTCATCGCGGTAGTCTCAACGGATTTGGCCATGATTTCAACGAAGCTCTTCCAGCTAAAGCGACCTTTCACAATAGTAATAATTGCAGCCGTCAAAGCGCCTAGAGCCGAAGCCTCGTTTACGGTGAAGAGACCGGAAAACATTCCGCCAAGAACAACGGTAAAGATTATAATAATCGGGATCATGCCGATAGTAGATTTAAACCGTTCGCTCCATGGGGTTTTATGCGGTGGCGGTGCAAGGCTCGGTTTTGCTGTAACCATAATAACAATAGTGATAATAGTCAGTACTAGCAAGATAATAGCCGGGATAATACCGGCTGCAAACAGGCGGCCAATAGATTGTTCGGCAACTACGCCGTAAATAATGAGAAGTGTACTTGGAGGAATGAGATTGCCGAGTGCTCCGCCCATCGCCACACTACCGGTTGCAAGTCTGTCATCGTAACCGTATTTGCGCATTTCCGGTATGGCGATTGTACCCATTGTTGCCGTTGTGGCGGCGATGCTGCCACAAATAACGTGAAAACCAGTGCTGGCAGCCACAGTTCCGCAAGCGAGATTGCCCGGAAGTCTGCTCAACCATTTGTTACAAAAATTATAGAGTCCGTTAGACAGTCCTGCATGAAAGGCAAAATTTCCCATAATAATAAACATCGGTATAACCATAAGGGCGTATGTTCCCGCTTGGGAAGCCGGGATCGAGCGTAGAAGGCCTAGAGCTGCCTTTGGAGAAACAGCAAGTGCATAGCCTATAGTACCGACGAGCAGAAGGGAAATGCCTATATTCATACCAAGTAGGATAAGTACCAGAAAAGCTACAATACCAAGTATGGCAAGGGTCATCAAGTCCATAAACGAGCTCCTTTCCGGCCGGTGAAACGGATCGCAGAAGTTGCGACCCGTTTCCATAAACAATGTTCATTCCATCAACAACGTTAATGAAGATTTGCACAAACTACTAAGCTGCTATTTGAACTTATTTATTATATTTGTCCTTATACTTTTCCGTCAGCTCCAAAGATTTGTCCAGATAAGCCTGGGCATCAAAGCCGTCTTTCGAGGTTTTTTGGACCCAGGTCTTAGCATATTCGTCCGCAATAGCCTTGAATTCTGCAATTGCATCAGGCGTGGGATTTACAATCTCGAGATTTTTGTTTGAACTGAAAATCGCTTCCTTGGACTCTTCGGCCGCTTCATAGAATGTATTGCCGAAGGCAACCGAGCCCGCACGACCTGTAGTCTCATTCAGAACGTCTTTATATTCCTGAGGCAGGCTGTCCCATTTATCCTTGTTCATGCCAAGGACAAAGACACCTTCATAAATAGGCATACCTTCCATATAGTATTTTAGCTGTTCATAAAGTTTGAATGCTTCAATACCCTGCCATTCCCAAGATGTGCCGTCAATATTGCCTTTTTGAAGAGCATCATAGGTATCCCCGGCTGCGACAACTTCGGGTGAGGCACCCCAGAGCAGCATGACTTCGGTCATAGCCCCTGCCGGGCAACGCAGTTTCATTCCCTTGATATCAGCTAAGGTGTTGATTGGCTTTTTAGTTGTAGAAATGAAATTAACCGGATTCCCGTACATGGTTAAAACGTGTACCTTGGAATCAAGCTCTTCCTTCATTTCAGGAGTTGATTCATAGAGATCCCACAGCACTTCGGCGGTCTGTGCCGGATGTGTCGGCCCATTCATCGGCAAAGCGACCACTTCTGTAAGCGCAAACTGTCCCGGATAGAACATCGTGTACAGCCAGCCGATATCGGCCGTGCCATCCATTACGAAGTTCAGTGCTTCAGGTCCGGGAGCCAACGTGCCACTACCAAAAAGCTTGATGGTCAGGCCGCCGTCCGTCTTGGCGCTTACCTCGTCCGCCCAAGCTTGCATAGCCTTCGCTATACGAGAAGTGACTGGGTCATGGAGGGTAAGTGACAGTTCTACTTTGGGTAGCCCATTTCCCGCAGCATCTCCGCTGGCAGTGCTGTCCCCGCCGGAACTCTTACCGCAACCGGAGATTACTAACGCTGTCATTAAGAGCAAAATAAGCATTAGAACAGGAATTCTTTTTTTCATCTCTTTTCCTCCGATTTAAATTTATTTAGTTATTTAATATATAAACGGATTGCTCCGTCAATATTAGTATTTTTTCAAACTAATTTTATGGTTAATTTGTACATTTTTTAACAGGTTTTTCAAAAAGTTACTTTAAATATACTTAATGCCAATAAAACTGTCAACAATTTACTTTCGATTGCATAAAATATATTTTTGCTAGGAAAAATAAAAGGCCGACAATATTTGTCAGCCTATTCATTGCCTTCTTGAAGTAACGGTTCATACATCATAATGGCATGGTTTTCTGTCACAAATTCATCCGAGATAATTTGATCATGACGGTCCAATACTCTACGCCTTATAACATTATGGCGCATGTAACCGCCCCACCATTCTTGCTTTATCAAATGCCCGCTCTCATAGATTTCATATTTAAATTGGCAGGGTTGTTCACATCTCCATTCGCCTTCTAAGTCATGTTCCCCTACCCTGATTTTAAGTTGATATTCAAAGGGTGTATCGTTTCTAATTTGCAAATCGACGTAATTATAAACGACAGTCGCCCCACTCCCAAAAGGCTGTGTCCGGTTCACATCAGGAAAAACGTCGTGCGTATGACGCCAGCGCTCTGTTACTGTCAAAGGCGTATGAAGTGTCATCCAATAGATGAGGTTTGATAACTGGCAAAGTCCGCCCCCTACTCCTGCGGTAAATGAACCATTGGTTAAAACCATTCCTTCCAAATACCCCTTTGCTTTAGTCGGTTTTCCAACCAAACGCCAAAATGAAAAGGTTTCTCCGGATTTCACTATTAACCCATCGAGCTTTTCACTTGCTAACTTAAGATTAGTTACTTTATTCTCTTGTAGCCACATATCAACATTACGAAGTTGCCTGTACAGTGGCGTTTTATGAGAAGCTACTAGGTTATTAAAATCTATGGTTCCATAACTTGAGGCGTATTTGATCGAGCGATTGAATGCCCAAACAAAGTAACGCCTCCAAGTAAAATACAGCTTTCCAAGGGACATTCTAATTTTTGATCGAGGAACAGGTCTATGGTAGTTGAAAGTCAAATCAATACCCTCCCCCAAAAAAAGCTGTGTTTCACGAACTGCCCTACCGCTTTGAAGTTGCAGATGAGTTAGCTTCTCTTCGGCAGCATATGAATTGCTGTACCAAAGAAATCCTCCGTCGCTTCCGTGATCCCCTCTACAAAGGTAGGGTGAGGCCGTATTACGGAAGCCATCTCTTCGGCTGTCATCTTATTGGCAATAGCACTTGTTAATTCACTAATAATATCCGTTGCCCGGGCGCACATAAGATGCGCTCCAATCAGCACGTTGGTTTTAGCATCAAACACCAGCTTGATAAAGCCTCGATCCTCATCGGTGATGATAGATTTGCCGTTTCCGCCCATCATATATTTGCTGACCTTAACCTCTATACCCTTTTCCTTCGCTTGCTCAGCGGTAAGCCCTACAGCGGCTATTTCAGGGCTTGTATAGACACAACTGGGAATGGCCTTGAGGTTGACGGCACAAGGTTTTCCCACAATGTGGTCAATGGCGTTAAGTCCTTGGGCTGAGGCAGCATGGGCAAGCTGAGTACTATTTGCGGTACAATCCCCAATGGCGTATATATTCGGAATATTGGTTTGCATATTTTCATTAATAATTATAAATCCGTCGCTATCCCGGGCAACATCAACGCCTTCCAGGAAAAGCCCTTCCGTCACAGGGGCTCTGCCGATACAGACAAGTACTCCGTCACAAACTACTTCTTTAGTCTCATCCTTGTGTGCTATTTGGCACACCAGTTCGCTGCCCGCCTTTTGGATGCCCTGAATTCTAGCCGGTGTTATGATATTGATTCCTCGTTTTTTAAACAGCATCATAATGTTTTTGGATATCTCCGTATCCATGCGGCGCAACAGGTTCTCCCTCGAGCCGACGATGGTAACCTCACATCCCAGATTGTTATAAAGGGAAGCAAATTCCACGCCGATTACCCCGCCTCCTGAAATAAGTATCCGCTTATAAAGCTTGGCGTCAGCAGCCAGAGCATCATCAGTGGTGAATACATTCTCAAGACGCTGCATTGATTCCGGAAGCAGCTTCGGTTTGGAGCCGGTAGCAATAATAATATATTTCGTCCCGATTTCCCGGTTGCCGTCGGTGGTATTTATGACAACGGTATGCGGATTTTTTATCACTCCTCTACCGCGAATAATCTCAATTTTATTGGCTTTAAGCAGACGTTCTACACCGGCGCGCAATTTCAACACAACATCAATTTTACGCTTGTTGATGACCTCAAAATCAAACCCAACCTGTTCGGTAAGCAGTCCGAACATTTCCCCGTTAAGAGCTTCCTTATAAAGGTTGGCGCTATGAATCATGGATTTGGTGGGAATACAGCCTCGATTCAGGCAGGTGCCGCCAATATCCCAGTTCTCGACTATAGCGGTTTTAAGTCCTTTTTGGGCTCCTCGGATTGCTGCTACATATCCTCCGGGTCCGGAACCAATCACAACCAAATCAAAATTACTCATACTTCTAATATTCACCTACCAAATTTACTGCGTATTTATTAAAGCAATAATGTCTTCCAGCATTTCTTGTTCCACTTTTCCTTCTAAGCGTCTAAGGGCATCCACCATGGCCCCTTGCTGAAAACGGATACCTGCCAAACAGGAAACCATAAGTTCGGCAATGGTTTCATGCATCGCATCAGAGAATACCTGCACGTCGGCAATAATATCCCCTTGGATTTGGAAATTAACACTGATTTCTCCCCAGACATACCGTTGGTTTAAAGTCAAATCTGCTTCCATTCTCTTACCAAAAAGCCATTCACGGGAAGCATATTTTTCTTCCAGCCTCTTAATTTCCTCACTGTCCAAATCCCGGTTTAAGATTGTC
This sequence comes from Peptococcaceae bacterium, assembly GCA_012521215.1. Lineage (GTDB taxonomy): Bacteria > Bacillota > Desulfitobacteriia > Desulfitobacteriales > Syntrophobotulaceae > JAAYMU01. The sequence continues at coordinate 6,002 of JAAYMU010000025.1, forward strand.
GCAGGCTCTGCATTATAGATTTCAGCAAAGGCTTTTACTAAGGCGTTTTTTAAATCGGGGATGTTTATACTAGGGCTTAAGTCTTTCAAATTGACTACTCGGCTTTTTACGGAGGATACACCTTTGGAGCGCAGTTTTTCCCTCGAAACATGCAGATACTTGGACATATTCTGTAAATCCACATCCACAAGAATGGTTCCGTGATGGTAACAGCGTCCCTTGTGTCTGTAAAAGGCGTTACCGGAGAATTTTCTTTGGTCAATACATATGTCATTTCGTCCGGTCTTTTCGGCATTTAACCCAAAATCTTTAAGCGCTCGGATAATAACAGACAATTGCCTGTCCACATCGTAATCCCGCTCCTTGACCAGAAAGGTAAAGTTGAGATTACCCAGGTCATGGAAAACGCTCCCTCCGCCGCTCAAACGCCGGGCAAGCTTTCCTCCATCCGCCGCCAGTCTTTTTGTATCGCACTCTTTGAAAGCATTTTGATTCCGGCCAATGACCACGGTATGCTTGTTTTGCCATAGGTACAGAATACATTCCTCATCTTCTACCAGATGTAAGAGCTGTTCTTCCACAGCCAGGTTATGGTACGGACATGTTGAATCGGCGAAATAGATCCTTGTCCTTTTAATCATATTCTCCCTCTATTTCATCATCAAGTTCATCATTAAGTAAACTTGGCTGGCGCTAATGTCTAGGCGCCAGCCCCGGGATAACCGTCAATCAAAATTATAGCGCAAAATCGGTTTCCTCGCCGCAGTGACCTCATCCAAACGGCGCACCGCCGTTTTTACAGGAGCCTGGTGTAAGGCCTCGGGATCTGTGCAGGCCTTCTCATACAGCTGTCGATAGACCTTCACAGCCTCATCAATGGACTGCTTCGATTCCGTATCGGTGGGTTCAATCATTAGTGCTTCATGAACAATTTGCGGAAAATAAACGGTCGGCGGATGCATCTCATGGTCTAGCAAGCTTTTGGCAATGTCCAGCGCGCTTACGCCTGTTTTCTTTTTTAGCGGTTCGGCCGTCAGCACAAACTCATGCATACATCTGCCGGGAAAGGCCACCTGGAACAAATCCTCAAGGCTTTTCATCATATAATTGGCATTGAGCACGGCACTCTTGGCCGCCTCAGGAATACCTTTCCGGCCCAGCGTAAGTGTATAGGTGAGCGCCCGAAGCACAATAAGGAAGTTTCCATAAAAGGCCTTCATACTGCCCATTGTATCTTCATAATCACTGGCAAAATAAAATTTCCCGTCCTTCTCCTCCACCCTTGGGACCGGCAAAAACTTCGATAAAAAGGCTTTGCATCCGACGGGGCCGGCACCGGGTCCGCCTCCGCCATGGGGAGTTGAAAAGGTTTTGTGCAGATTGAGGTGGACAATATCAAACCCGGTATCGCCTGGACGGACAATGCCCATCACAGGATTGAGATTTGCTCCGTCGTAATAGAGAAGTCCCCCTGCCTTATGAACAATTTCTGCAATCTCTACAATATTTTTTTCGAACAAGCCAAGGGTGTTGGGATTGGTAAGCATAAGTCCGGCAGTATCCTCCCCGGCAGCTGCTTTAAGTGCTTCAAGATCTACAAGACCATCACTTCCGGACGAGATACTAACCGATGTAAAACCCGCCATAGTTGCACTAGCCGGGTTGGTTCCATGAGCGGTATCAGGGACAATAATCTTATTCCGCTTTTCATCCTGGCGTGAATCATGATATTTTTTAATCATGATGAGCCCTGCAAGTTCCCCGTGAGCTCCTGCAGCCGGCTGGAAAGTCATATTATCCATCCCGGTGATTTCGCAAAAGAGCCTTTCTGCCAGATGCAAGGCCTCCAAACAACCCTGGACGGTATGGGCGGGCTGCAAGGGATGAATATCTGAAAAGCCGGGCAGACCGGCTATCTCATCATTTATCTTAGGGTTATATTTCATAGTGCAAGAGCCAAGGGGATAATACCCGCTGTTCACTCCAAAAGTTTGTGATTCCAGCTGTGTATAGTGCCGTGAGATTTCCCCCTCGGTAACCTCCGGCAGTCTGAGCTCCTGTCCCCTTCGCTGTTCAGGTTTAAGCTCGTAGGGTTCAACATCACAGGGAGGCAGTACTTCGCAGGAAAGACCCGGGGTACTTCTTTCAAAAATCAGCTTCATTCTTGTATCCCCTCTTTCAAAATAGCGACAAGTTGGTCGATTTCTTCTTTGGTGTTCATTTCGGTAAAGCACCAAAGTATACAGCCTTCATACGGACCTCCGAGAGGATATCCGCCAAGTATTCCTTGTCTCTCCAGCTTGGCCATCAGTTTATTTACACTTACCGGACATTTGGTTACAAACTCATGGAAAAACTCTGCGTCAAACACAAGTTCATATCCGGGAACCGAGGAAATAAGCTTTGCCGCATAATGAGCCTTGGAAAGACACTGATTGGCAACCTCTTTAATGCCGGAAGGTCCCATTGTACTCATATAGCACGCTGCCGTAAGGGCACAAAGCCCCTGATTGGAACAGATATTGGAGGACGCTTTTTCCCTTCTGATGTGCTGTTCTCTTGCTTGAAGTGTCAGCACAAAGGCACGCTTGCCCTCTAAATCTGTTGTTTGACCGACAATTCTTCCAGGAAGCTTCCTGGTCATTTCCTGAACACAGGCCATAAATCCCAAATAGGGTCCACCAAAACCAAGGCTGATTCCAAGGGGTTGCCCCTCTCCCACGGCAATATCCGCTCCGCACTCTCTTGGTGTTCGGCCGATAGCCCCATAAAAGGGATTGATACACATAATAGACTTAGCGCCCGCTTCACGAGCCACCCCAAAATAAGTTTCGGCGTCCTCGATGATTCCGTAGAAGTTCGGCTGTTGCATTAAGAAGGCCGCGCTCTTTTCATCAAGATTTTCCTTTAAAAAGGCAATATCGGTAACGCCATCTTTTTCCGGAACCACCACTAGCTTACGCCCGGCAGCATAGCAATAAGTTTTTACCGTACGCAGGTAATCGGGATGCACGGTCGCCGAAACATAGACTACATCCCGTTTTCTGTCAACACACATGGAGATCGCTTCAGCACAGGCCGTAGCGCCATCGTACACAGAGGCATTGGCTACATCCATCCCTGTCAGTTCACAAATCATAGTCTGGAATTCAAAGATAGACTGCAACACACCCTGACTGATCTCCGGCTGATAGGGCGTATAGGCTGTTATAAACTTTTCCTTGGAGGCTACGGCCTTGACAATAGCGGGGATATAATGCCGATAGGCACCCGCACCCCTGAATATGGTATGGAATACCGTATTTTTGCCGGCAAGAGTCTCCATCCGGCGCCTAACCTCCAGCTCGCTTTTCCCTTCAGGTATATTAAGTCCGTCTTTGAGTTTCACCTTATCCGGAATCTCATCGTACAAGTCGTCAAGAGAAGCGAGCCCAAGAAAGTCCAGCATTCTTTCCTGCTCAGCTTTAGAATTAGGGATATAAGACCCCATGTTATGCCTCCTCTTGACAGAATCTTTCGTAGCTATCCGCATCCATCAAGTCGCATATCTCCGTGATATTGCTTACTTTTATAATCCAGGAACCATATGGATCGGAGTTGATATTTTCGGGATTTTCGGCGATCTCCTCGTTGACCTCGGCCACAATGCCGTCAACCGGACTGTTAATATCGGAAACAGCCTTTACCGACTCAATGTCACCAAAGGGAGTATCACAGGAAACTTCATCACCCTCCGCAGGCATGTTGATAAATACCAGGTCGCCCAGTTGTTCCTGCGCGTAGTCGGTTAACCCTATAAGGGCGGTGGTATCATCTAAAAACTTCACCCATTCATGAGTTTTTGAATACTTAATATCCTTGTCTACTTTCATAACAATCTCCATTCCGCCGCTGCTGCGGCTAAATAAATAATATATAAAATAAATAATATATACTTGTATAATATTTATTTTTTTCTTTATATATTTATTTTTTGCTTCTTTTGTAAAAAGGAGTTGCCGTGACTTCGGCCTCAACTTCTCTGCCGCGCACCTTAAATATAACCTTAGTCCCGATTGCACTGTACTGCTTGTCTATATAACCGAGGGCAATGGGGTATCCGAAATAAGGAGCATGTGTTCCCGAGGTTGAGAAACCAACTTTTTTACCGTCAATAAACATGTCGTTTTGCTCCCGGACAATTCCTTTTCCGGTGATCTTAAATCCCGCCAGAACCCTTGAACTGTCCATTCTCTTTTCCAGAGCGGTCTTGCCGATAAAATCCTCTTTATTAAGCTTAACGCTAAAGTTTAGCTTCGCTTCCAAGGGCGTAATATCGTCCGTCATTTCATGCCCGTATAGCGGCATTGCCGCTTCCAAACGCAAGGTGTCCCGGGCGCCCAATCCGCATGGAATCAGGCCAAAATCTTTGCCCGCCTGAATGAGCTCATCCCACAGCTTTACAGCATTGTGAGGGGCCGTATAAAGTTCATATCCTAATTCACCGGTATAGCCGGTTTGGCTGATAATACAATCCAGCCCTGCGATCTTGCCTTCTAAAAAGGTATAGTACTTAGCAGGAATGTTACTCTCTTCAGTCAGTTTTTTAAGAATTTCAGTAGAAGCAGGTCCCTGCAGGGCCAGTTGGGCATAATCATTTGTTCGATCGGTCAAAGTACAATTACCGAATAGATGGGATTTGATCCAGTTATAATCCTTCTCATGGTTGGCAGCGTTTCCTACAACCATATATTTGGTATCGGAAAACTTATAGATAACCATATCATCCACAATACCGCCATCCTCATTGAGCATGGTGGTATATTTAACTTGTCCGATCTTAGTTTCAGCAAAATCATTGGCGAAAATTTTCTGGATGTTTTTCAGAGCATCTTCTCCTTCCAAAAAGAGCTCGGTCATATGAGAGACATCAAATAAGCCGCATTTTTCCCGTACGGCTAAATGCTCCTTTATGACGCCCTGTTCATACTGCACAGGCAGTAAATATCCCGCAAACTCTACCATTTTCCCTTTGTGTCTTTTATGACACTCATACAGCGGTGTCTTAAGTTGCATGGTCTTTCTCCTTAAAAATTTATTGCCTTAAATAATAAAAATTGAGTTTTTGATAATTATAAAATTATTTTTTAATTAATCAACCTCAATTGTGTCAAAATTCTTTTTTTACTCGGTAAAACAAACATTTTTATTATAAAATAATCGCTTGGTTTATGTCAATTTAGTTGCTGCAGTCCAGAAAATCAACAAAATACTTTCGCAGTCGGTAATACAGTAATACCTTGCTTCGCTAAGTTCCGATTCCATTTAGCAACTATCTCTTTGGCATTTCGCTCATAATTACTATGGCCATCCTCTACCAATATAACTTCATAACCAAGTTTCTTGGCATCTAGGCAAGCTAGCTTTACGCACCCATGAGTTAAAAGTCCGGTTATTATCAGTTTCTTAATCCCCATATTCTCAATCTCATTAACTATTTTCTTCTCTTTAAATAGACTAAAATATTTTTTAGTGAAACATATATCCGTGTCTTGAACATCAATTCCTGAATGTATCTGCCAATCCGGCGAATTTTCTAATAAGAAACCTTTGTTGGTGTGTTGGATAAAAATTACCGTTATTTTCATTCGCCTACATTTATTAATTAAATAAGTAATATTCTCAATTAATCTATCTTCGTTATAAATCTTATGTTCTCTGTTAAATAAGCCCTGTTGTAAATCAATAACGAGTAATGCAGTCTGAGCCACATTTATACTCTCCTCATTCTTCTTTTTACATCATGGATATGTACTCCGCGCTTTAGGACGTCAATTTTGGTTTAACTCATTCTCCTGCGTCTCCGGCGGCACCCATGCTAATGTCAAAGGACATATCCCTATTGTATCTAATAATCCTACCATCTTCCATATTTTCTACGCTGGTTTATTAATGTAATTATAGGCAACAAAATCACAATCATATCACTCTTCTGACACCTTTTTTAAAAAACCTCATATATTGTACTAAAAGCAGACAAGCAATATAGGAGGGTATACTATGTTCGGCAAAAAGGATAACCAAAATAATGCTGCAAATAACGCCCCGAATAATGCACCCAATAACAATAACGCCCCGAATAATGCACCCAATAACAATAACGCCCC
>JAAYMU010000176.1 GCA_012521215.1 Peptococcaceae bacterium
AAAAAATGCAGTGAACCAGAAGAAGAGGTAAGAAAAATATATCAGGCATTAAAGTATAGAGATAGACCATTCTGGCAGAAAAAATCCGTGTTACCAGAAAATGGGAGTCCTTAAAAAGAAAAGCCTGATATAGCGCTAATTTCTGGCACTTATAGCGCAAGTTGGGTTAAGTTATTAAATTGCAGTATATATCCTTTTTTTCTGACCTTGATAGCCATAATTTAAAAAGGTTCTTTCTTTTTACTACATACAATGTCAATAAAAAACTATAAAAAGTGTCAAAAATTAGAAATAGAAAATTGTAATATAGATTTATCAAAGGTTTTAGATACTGTGAGAGTTAAAAAGGTGGAGAAAGTGTCGAAGTTAGGAAATCTTCAGTCGTGAAGACAAATATTACTGAGGGATCCTTTTCCCCCTCAACGCTGGAACGTTTTTTCTCCAGCATAATTGATTTATTTTTTTATCTGTTTTGCTTTCGTTTTTAGCCCGCAGACTGTTTTGTTTTTTCTTTAATCTTTTCCGGGGACTATAAGGGGTTTTCCCCTCTTATTTGATATAATAAAAAGTAACTCGGTCAGCATTGAATTGTTAAGTGTGTATTTACGAATTATCAATCCCACCGCGGTGTTTTGCAATAACAGAGAAAATTATTACCGCTATTTGTCTCTGGCAGATGACGGTAGCGATGAAAGTTTGTTGTTGTGGTGCGAATATGTACTTGGTGGTTTAAAAAACGAAATAAGTAAAATTGATAAATTGCTTGATTATGAATTTTTAGCAAAAAATATATTATTTCCGGCAATAGATTTTGCTTTAGAAAGGGAATATATAACTGAAAAAGAATGTAAAATTTTACAGGTAGCAGTTAAAAAGCAGGTTATTCAAGCGGCAGATGTAAAACGGGTTTTACCGGATAAAATACCGGCTGAAATCTCAAGAAACATCAGAAGGTTAATAGATAAAAAGATGCTGCAGGCAGAAAAAGATAAGAGCAGAAAATATGTTATTCGGTTTGAAAATAACTATTTATTGCGTGGAATTGTAGAAATGCTTGATAAAGAAAGTTTTTTGCCAATTCCAATTAATAAATAGTTCAAAAAGATATTCTGGGTAGGATTATTTTAACGGTTGCATAACTTAATCCTTGGTGGAAAATATGCTGACGCTGTCTGGGGAGTCACTTCTTTAACAAAAGGGGATGGACAACAAAATATAGCTAAGAGCGAACGACTGGTTATGCTGGATGTGCCCTTTAGGGATTATGTAAACGTTTGATGATTACAAAAGCGTGGATATTGATGCAAGTTTATTGCCAAGTTTGGAGGGAAAAGTATGAGTGAGATGCTTTTTAAGAAAGTGGATTATACGGTAGTTAAACTGCTAGAAGATATTGCCGTTGGGGAAATTGGTCTACCTGACATTCAGCGCCCCTTTGTGTGGGATACCACCCGCGTGCGTGACCTTTTTGATTCTATGTATCGTGGTTATCCCATCGGTTATTTGCTTTTTTGGGAAAATGGTTTTCCCGGCGAACACCGGCTTATAGGTGTAGATGCCAAGCAAAAAGTTCCACATCTGCTAATTGTGGATGGTCAGCAACGTCTGACGGCACTATATGCAGTTATGAAAGGTGTTCCTATAAGAGATAAGGATTTTCGTGAGCGCCGTATCCGTATCGCATTCAACCCCTTAAAAGAGCGCTTTGAGGTTGCCAACACCGCTATTGAGCGCGATGTATCTTGGATTGCAGATATAAGTACACTTTGGAAATCTGACTCCTATCTGTATACTTTTATTTCCAAGTTTTTGGAACGTCTTGAACAGCGACAAGCAGTTTCCGAGGAGAATCGCAACCAGATTTCGCAGGCTATCCAGCATTTGTCTAACTTGAAAAATTATCCCTTGACCGCGCTGGAAATATCCATGCAGGCGACGGAAGAGCAGGTCGCTGAAATTTTTGTGCGTATAAACAGCCAGGGGCGTACTCTTAATCAGTCTGATTTCATTCTTACCCTTATGTCTGTGTTCTGGGATGAAGGACGTAAGCAGCTGGAGTCTTTTTGTTATCAAGCCAAGCAGCCGCCTACGGATAACCGGCCTTCATCGTACAATCATTATTTTCAGCCAGCTCCTGATCAATTATTGCGGGTAGATGTCGCTTTGGCTTTCAGGCGTGCTCGATTAGAGCATGTCTATTCTATCCTGCGAGGTAAAGACTTGCAAACCGGTGAGTTTTCTCCCGTGCGTCGGGAAGAACAATTTGCCCGCCTGCACGAAGCACAGGAATATGTCTTAGATCTCCAAAACTGGCATGACTTCTTACACGTTCTCAAGCGTGCTGGATACCTACATCCTAGCCTGATTTCTTCTCAAACTGCGGTTGTGTATACTTATGCTCTCTGGCTAATTGGTAAGCGAGATTTCGGCCTTCCTTTTTATGCTTTACGGGATGTCATGGCTCGCTGGTTTTTTATGGCATCCTTGACGAGACGATATACTACCTCGCCAGAAGCGCGTATGGAACAGGATCTTGCTCTATTACGTGGTTGTACCAGGGATTACGAATTTGTTAAAGCACTTGAACAGGAAATAAACGCGGTGCTCACGTCGGATTATTGGGAAGTAACCCTACCAAATGAATTAGCTACTGCTTCTGCTCGTAATCCAGCTCAGTTTTCCTATTTTGCTGCTCTTTGCATTCTGGATGCACCAGTGCTCTACTCTACGATGAAGGTACGAGATTTGCTTGACCCGACTGTTCAGGCTAAGAAAAAAGCTTTAGAGCGTCACCATTTATTTCCACGGGAGTACCTTAAAAACATTGGGGTTCAGGAAAGCCGTGATATCGATCAGGTGGCTAACTATGCTCTTGTGGAATGGCAGGATAATATTAATATCAGCAACCAGCCTCCATCCAAATACGCGCCTAATGTAGAAAGACGGTTTTCACTTGAACGACTGGAGGAAATGTATAGCTTTCACGCATTGCCTGAAGTATGGTATGATATGAGTTACTTTCCCTTCCTTGAAGAACGTCGTAAGCGCATAGCTGCTATCATTAGAAAAGGATTTCAGTATCTGTCTGATACAGGGGCTGTACTATAAACCTCTGATAGTGAATGTTATTGTAGCTTATAATTCTTTTGTCTGTTACATTTAGGAAGCGGGCTGGATTCATCTATTTTCAGTGGAACTAATGCTTAAAGATTTTATGATTATCTTGCTCTAGAAATAGGATTCTAGTATGTTTCATAAACTTCTGCCTGGTGCAGAATATGGGCAAATTGGCTCATATACAGGTTATAGTAGAAACCTTTCTGTTTTAATAGTTGCACATGGTTGCCTCTCTCAATTATTTCTCCATCGTCTATCACTAATATCATATCGGCTTTG
>JAAYMU010000177.1 GCA_012521215.1 Peptococcaceae bacterium
CAAATTCCAGCATTTATTGGAATATGGCTCTATGAACAAGGTCAAAGAAAAAGGGCTTTTAACCCTAGAAGGAAAAGACTATATAGTTGAAGACGGAGATATCATAAACTTTAGGTTTAATGTTTAAGACCGCTGTCAAGCCTAAAGAATTACTTACTAGACTCTATCTCCCTGGCAAAATATTTTCCTATCTTTGCAATCAAACTCAATACATCAGGCAATAAAGCTGGTGGGAACACCTGTAGCACAGGTGAGGTTTCAAAGCTTAAAACACCTTTGTATTTAATTTTTTTCAATCCTCGTATAAAGCCATCCCAATCAGTAGTAGACAAATTTTCTCTTGTCCGGGTAAAGGTGAACGGCAACTGGTGAAGATCTTGAACACCATCGTTATCGTGAATGTGCAGTACCTTCACTCTATCACCCATCTGAGAGAGAAAGTCTTCAAAATCGATTCCCAAAAGGTTTGCGTGGCCGGTGTCAAAACAAAAACCAAATACTTCTTCCCCATACTCTTCATTCAGCCTGTCAATACGCTCCGCTACAATCGCCGGTTCACTACAAGCCCCTTCTACGATACGTCCTCCAATACTACTATAAAGATTTTCTAAGCAGATGGTGAGCCCTAATTCTTTAGCTATTGGTCCAATAGTGTGCAAAAAACATGCTGTCTTCTGCCATTCTTTTTCTTCGGAGCCCAAATGGGACGAAAGCTTAAACCCATGCACTACAATGTATGGGCATTTCAAAAAAGAACAGACAGCCAGGCTTTTGGGCGCGACAGTTTTACATAAATATTCGTTAAGTTCTCCCGCTTCCCAAATATAAAGCGGGTAAGGCATATGCATTTGATTAATTGTAATTCCTGTTTCCTCTGCAGAAATTTTATGCGGAGTGAAAAAACTCTCTAATTCGCTGATTGATTGATCAAAAAATGAGTTTTTTCTTCTATCGTATATCTCCTCATTGGTTAAGTATTGGTTTAAACTAAAATCCACGCAGTCAAAGCCCGCCTGCTTAATTAACTGAAAACCTTTAGCCGGCTCTTTATCCTCAACAATACCCTTGGTCTGCACGCCAATTCTGTTCATCTTACCTCCATATTGTGTCACAATGGTCTGTATTCGTCATGGAAATGATAAATATTCTTAACTCCCATTTTTTTCAATTGCTGCTCAACTTCACAATAAAACTGATTGCATATGAGAATAACATAATCATCGGATAGTTCCTTTATTGCATCCGGAGGCTTAACCGATACCCCCAGCTTGGACGTCCCCCAAAGCTTGCGGTTGTTATCTACCGTAAAGATCGGGGGATATTTTTTTCCATAACAAGACATATAGTTTGCAAACATTTTACCGGCTCCGAAAAGCACAACTCGTTCGCATTTGTTTAAAATGCTTTCGATATTGATCTGTTCAGCCATGAACCGGCCTGTTTCAGCAATCAATCGCAAAATTGAGGCTCGCATGTTGCTGGGGAAACATTTAATGCTACCATCTGCTGTAAAACTCAAAGTGCCCTGAAAACCAATTTCTCTCATTCCCCGCACAAATCCCTGCCAATCCGTTAGCGAGCACAGGCCATCTCTTGCGCAAGCATAAGGCATAAAACGCTGGTCCCAAATACCATTATTATCTTCGATCCGAACAGTTTTGATTCTTCGCCCTAACTTAATCACCATCTCATATAAACTCTGGCCTCCAAAATTACAGTTGCCTGTATTCAGACAAAAAGCAAAGCGTTCCTCACCGGCCTCATGGTTAAGGCGGTCTACATAGTCAGCAGCTATATACGGATCCGCGCAAACACCACGAAGATAGCGCCCGTTGTATTCTCTATACTGGTTTTCCAGGCAAAGCACTACCTGATGCTCTTTAGCTTCTTCCTGCAAAGAAAGAAAAAAGTCACGGTTTTCTTCCCACTCCTGGCGGCTATTCAAACTTCCGGCCTCAAATGGATGAACAACCAAGTACAAACTACCTAGCCATTGACACACCTCTATGCAATTTCTAATCGCCTGATGAAATTTCTCCTTGTTTTTACTGTCATCAACAACCTGAGATAGAGAAGGGGCGTTCACTTGAGCGAATTTCAGCCCATTCTTTCCTGCCGCCTTTTTATAGGGAAACAAAAGTTTTTTAATATCCTCTATATTGCCGGTTAACGAACATAACGACAGACAAAACAAACTAAGGTCAAAGGCAATACTTGTAAATCCCGCCTCTGTTATCATTTTAAAGTCATTGTCAGGGTAAGGTAGATAATGATCTCCAATTAACTGCAAGCCGATATCCACAATCTTTCCTCCAAAAAGCTTAAAGCAAGGCTTTTTTTATCATTTGCCTAAGTATAGTCGAACTGGTTTTTTCGGTATAGGGAAAAAAACTCCATATTAGAACCTAAAGTTTGTAATTGTTTTTTCAGCCAATACCATTCTTCTTCATGGTCTGTACCTGAAAAATGACAGTCGTAACGTAGCTGTTTCCAAGCTTCCAGCTTATCCGTATTATGAAAATCAACGGGAATTGCTTCATCCACATATTTAATTTGTTCTACTATCGCGAGTCTTTCTTTAAATGGAATAAAGGGTCTTTGGCCCTTGTCATGCTCTACCAGTTCATCAGTCAAAACACCGGCGATCAGATGCTTGCATCTTTCCTTACTCTTGCGTAGAATATTTAAATGGCCAATATGGAATAGATCAAATACTCCCGTCACATAGCCAATATTGTATTTTTTTTTGGGGTTATGTCTCACTTCAATATTTTCCAGCATTTCATCGAAAGTTCGGACATAGATACGAAAATCTTTAATGCCCATTTCTTCTAGCTGCTTGGCAATTTCAGGGTAAACGCCAGCACAAATAATTACTCTGTACTTCCCCGGAGTCAATTCGTAGAGGGCCTGGGGGCTTTTGATGGGGAATCCGAGTTTCTCTGTATTCCACTTACTCTCGTCATTATCGACAACAAAAACAGGGGGATAACTTGTACCGTACTTTCTAATATAGTGATCCATCATCCGTCCTGCGCCAAACAATACAATTTTCTTATCTTCTATCCCTTCAACAGCAGCAAAGATCCTTTCCGTGGAATTAAGATTGATTTGTTCGGATTTTTTATTCATAAGTAACAACCTTCCATTTCTTAGTATATTTTTTGTGTCACAGGACAACCATTTATAAAACTGTTGATACATTTTATTTTGGTGGAGCTGTTCCTGAAAAGAGTTTTCTTCCTGTAAAAAAAACGGCCATAAATCTGTTAAGCCGTAACGCTCCTGCATTTTTCGGTACGATACATAATTCTCCGTTTGCGGAGCAAACATATAAACATCATGAATTGCACGAAACATAATATACTTAGCCGGATAATTGTGTTTAACAAACTCCTGGTCAAAAAATAAAAAGTCCCCATTAATATAAAAACAGTTTACAGGTATCATTTCCAAATATGCTTTGGCCAGTATTGGTCCCCAATTAGCATGAGGAGCTAACTCAAGGAGAGCATTTTTTTCCGAGGGCACTTGTTCAGAAGATTGTAGAATATATTGATAAAGTTTATCTAGACATTGGATAAAGCCATCTGTATCATAAGTTACCAGCTTCCTCAGGTAGTTTGACAGCGTAGGTGCTGGAACTTTCGGCATCACAAGCCTGCCATTCTCGAGTCTATATGAAATTACCGGAATGCCACGAGCTTTTAATTCTCGTAGATTTTCGCTTAACCTTTTTAGTCCTTTTATTCCTTCTGTATATAATGGACGTTTTTCAACTGTCCCGTCTTTAAAAATTACTGTCGAAAAACTCTCCTCCTTTTTTCTCTCGGCAGATACGGCAGAATATAATACCTGGCTCCCTCCTCCATTACTGCACTCAGCCAGGAACGAATTAGCAAAAAACAAAATTAGCCCATTGGAAACAAATTGTTCATATAGCTTATATATGTCAATAACAAGACTGTCCTGATTCACTTGATATACATATAACCTCTCAAACAATTCTTGACCTGGCGGATATTCGTCTGTATAAATCATTTGCGGTAATAAATGATCTGGAAACGGATAATATAGCTTAACAGTCGGAAACCCGGCTTGTTTCAGTACATCTAACAATTCGGTTTTACTCAAAGAAGGTATTGCCACGCCGGTAGGATAATTATTCGGCCCGTCAAAAGGAACCCCAGTGGAAAGATCAGGAATTCCACAGAGGTATTGAATACCAAGTCTGTTGGATACGGCAAACAACAATTTCCCATCATTGGCAAGAAAAGTTTTCGCTTTTGCCAGCAAGGAAACATACCCTTGTTTGCTAAACACTGGTTCTAGGGAATCGGAACTTACAATAATCACAATATAATCATAAACAGAATGGGAAGGAAGAGAAGAAATATTACCATGCAAAACCTGTAGTTCTGATTTTTCTCGCCAACGCCTCTTGATACATTCAGCTCTGTAGGCATCACATTCCAAAACAGTAACCATACCGCAACGTTCACAAAGCATACCAGTTAAAGCACCAAACCCGCCACCAATCTGAAGAAGTGATGAATCTTTACGAAACGGGTACCAGCTTAGAAGAGCAGCCGCCCAGGGGCTTAAATGATAAAAGACTTGCCAGCGATTATCTGTCATTATTACCTTCCTAAAATCGCCGTTTGGATTAGATACTATATAATTTCCTATGTCTGCATCTAATTTAGAAGCCGGGTATGCCGGACAAGCAGAAAGACTCATAACTACCCCTCACTTTCTTGCCAGGCGTTGTTTTAATACTACAGAAATTGACTACTACAAATGATCGGATTTGATGACAATCGATAAATCCATATTATCGGATGAAACATTCATACTTATTAAATATTAAAACATTTCTACATTTCTTTCCCATTGGTCGTCACTGCATATATTCATATTCGTCGCGAATATACTACTGCGGTTTCTATCTGAAGAAATTGCAGTATAAATTACAGTACTGGCTTCATCAATATCTGTGCTCAGCTATATGATTATTTTTAAAAAGTAATTTGAAAAATAGATCAGTACATTATTTTTAGCAAGAATACCATCAGTTTATTTGCACTTAAAACTCTTTTTTATTTTTTGCAATATATAATATCTTCTGTCGGAAGATAAGCATTCGTATATATAATCTTAGGACTTTTTTTGTCATGAAAAGGAACGGATAAAAAACATTGACATTAAAATTC
>JAAYMU010000178.1 GCA_012521215.1 Peptococcaceae bacterium
AAGCTCATGCTGCGGCCGTAAACGGCGACACTGTCGGGGACCCCTTCAAAGACACATCAGGTCCTTCCATTAATATCTTAATCAAGCTCATGAGTATTGTTGCTTTGGTCTTTGCACCTATCTTTATATAGCATAAAATGTAGCATAGATTTACTCTTAAAAAGTAATAGCCGCCGACAGTTGTCGGTGGCTATTTTAAAATGATGGGCGCATACTCATGCCCATGCATGAAGCGTGGCCGGGAATTATTGCCGTCAGGCCTACTTAAAATGGTGACGGTATCTAGCTATAGCCTCCTCAATAATCTTTAGGGCAAAGTCCCTGCCTTTTACCGTTTCAACATCTGTTTCTTTCCCTTCCAGCTGCTTATAAACAGTAAAAAAGTGTTCCATTTGGTTAAAAATATGTTTAGGAAGGTCGTGGATTGATTCTATATGGTGGTAGGTCGGGTCCGAAAAAGGAATGGCAATAATTTTTTCATCATGGCTATTGTTGTCAATCATATTGATAACGCCAATCGGATAGCATTGAACTAGTGTCAGAGGATGAATAGTTTCACTGCATATAACCAGAACATCAAGGGGATCGAGGTCGTCTCCATAGGTCAAAGGAATAAAACCGTAATTTTCCGGGTAGTGTGTGGCCGTATAAAGAATTCTATCCAGACGCAACAGACCGGTCTTTTTATCCAATTCATACTTGGTATTGCTTCCTTTAGGAATTTCAATCACGGCCGTAAAATTTTCGGGTGTAACCATGCTTGGATCAAGGTCGTGCCAAATGTTCATAACTTTCCTCCTATGTTTGCTTTAAAATAGTATTTTAAATTATACTGGCATTTTTTACAACTTTATAAATTGTTAAATTGCTTTTTCCTTCTAAATTTGTTTAAATGAAAGAAGTTAAGAGCAAGTAATTGATGCTATATGGGAGAAGTTGATTAAATCAATATATGAATAGAGAGAAAATTCTGCCCTTCAAGAAAAATGAAATTACTAAGCCCTTCTTTTATCCCGGCGGGGAAATTGGAATACTGCTGGTTCATGGATTTACAGCCTGTCCTGTTGATCTGAAGCCTTTAGGCCAAGATCTTAATCGCGCCGGCTATACCGTTAGCGCGCCGTTATTGGCCGGACATGGTACATCCCCGGAACAATTAAGTGCTACCTCGTGGCAAGACTGGCTCCAGAGCGCCTCTCAGGCCAGACAGTATTTGCAAGAAATTTGTTCTCAAATAATTGTTGTAGGACATTCCATGGGAGGGTTAATTGCCCTTTATCTAGCGGCCCAAAAACTTGTTGCTGGGGCAGTAGCTATTAATACCCCCATATTATTCAGGGATCCAAGGCTACATTTAGCCGATCAATTGTTAGGGTCACAGGAATATGTTAAAAAACCCTATCGGGAAAACGAAATAAGTATCAGCAAGAGCGGGCTTCCTCACTTTTCGTATGTAGAGGTTCCTGTCTCTTGTTTCGTTTCTTTAAATCGAGCAATTACTTTGGTGCAAAACGAACTGGTTAGGATTGTCTGTCCGGCCCTTATAATTCAAAGTCTTGAGGATAATACAGTTGATCCTCAAAGCGGTAGAATAATAGAAGAAAAGATTCACAGTTCTCATAAAGAAGTTATTTTTTGGGCCGGTGAAGATCACTATTTGCCCTTGAGTCCCGCCAGGGAAAAGCTTGCTCAAAGCATACTTGAATTTTTGAAAAAAAACTTTTAGGGTGTAATTCCCGGAAAGAATTTTAGTTGCAATTATCAGGAAATAATATTATTTTGGAGGAAGGATATTCTATAATAGCTTTTTTGGGGGTGAGTAAATGGCAGATGGGATTAAGGTTATTGCCGAAAACAGAAAAGCTTTTCACGATTACTTTGTGGAGCAAAGATATGAAGCAGGTATAATCCTGACCGGAACAGAAATTAAATCCATAAGAGCTGGAAGAGTCAATCTTAAAGATAGCTATGCGGAAATAAGCGGTGGTGAGGTTTGGCTTAATCAGATGCACATTAGTCCCTATGAACAAGGTAATAGATTTAACCATGATCCGTTAAGGAAAAGGAAATTGCTGCTCAACCGATCCGAGATTGCTAAAATCACGGGTAAAGTTCAGCAACAGGGTATGACGCTCATTCCGCTTAAGATCTACCTCAAACAGGGCCTGGCTAAGATTGAGC
>JAAYMU010000179.1 GCA_012521215.1 Peptococcaceae bacterium
AGAAACATCCTGAAAAGCACAAAAACCTGCTGGTCAGGGTCGGCGGTTACAGCGCTTACTTTATCGATTTGCCGCCTGAGCTTCAGAATGAAATAGTTAACCGTACCATGCATGAAATAGTGTAAAAGGAATGAAATAGTGCAGAATGGGGCAATAACAAATTTGGTTTACTCCTCTTCCAATATAGATCCCCAGACTACAAGAAGACAGGCTCAAGAAAATGCTGCCGGCATAAATCATTGCCGGCGCATTTTCTGTTTGTACGCGGTTTGATTCTAACGGGAACCAATAGTGCATTGAATTTTAGCTTATTATTTTGTTAATATTAATGTTGTCGGGATCAAACAAGGAACTTGGAATGATAATTTATGAATCACAGCTACCAACAAGCTCCCCAACAAGAACGTTTGCAGAAGGTAATAGCCCGCTTGGGTATTGCTTCCCGTCGACATGCCGAGAAACTCATCAGTAAGGGATTGGTTAAAGTCAATGGCCGGGTGGTTACTCAGCTCGGTACGAAAGTGTCGCCGCAGGATAAGATTGAAGTCCTAGACCCAAGCAAGAAAAAGGTAGTGCAAAGGGATTCGGTAGGGGAACAGGGAAAATTTGTCTATTATCTTCTTCATAAACCGGTGGGGGTTATTACAAGTGTTTATGACCCTCAAGGACGCAAAACAGTTATTGATCTTATCCGACAAGATGTAAAGCAAAGAGTATATCCTGTTGGCAGGCTGGACTACGATACTTCAGGACTTCTTCTTTTGACCAATGACGGAGATTTGACTTACAGGCTGACTCATCCCCGTTTTGAGGTCAAAAAGATTTACAAGGCTTGGATAAAAGGAAGGATTTCAGCAGAGGCTATAAAAACTCTGCAAGAAGGAGTTAAGCTTCAGGATGGGGTTACAGCTCCGGCAAAAATAATAAAAGTCCAGCAAGCTAATAGAGGAAATAGTTTATCTGTTGTAGAAATATCCATTCACGAAGGCAAAAACAGACAAGTGAGAAGAATATTTGAAGCGGTTGGCTATCCGCTCGTAGGTTTGCAAAGGATAGCATTTGGGCCTCTCAAATTAAACAACCTAAAACCGGGCGAATTCCGGCCGCTTAAAGTGCAAGAAGTTGCTCGCTTGCAAAAGGAAGTAGGGCTAAATACTACTGAATACTGAATGGGGAGATTAGACTTTGCTTAAAGTTAGAATCAACAACGAATTAGTTAACGGCAAACTGAGATTTAAAGTGAGGCTGGATTTCCGAGCTGAAGAAAAAAGTGGGCGTTTTCTTTTTGGCGGCAAATCGAGTGAAGCTATGGCTGAGGAAGTTCGTGAACAGCAGGCGAGCCTTTTAAAAAATGTTCCTATTCAAGGTATAACTTTTGAAGAAATTGATACCAGCATGGATATTTATCTTGTTAATGAAGGTGATCAGCGCCGAAAAAAAGAAGTCGCTTACGCACCCTTAATAGTTACTTTAGTGGCCGATAATATTGAAGATGTATTTCCTCTGCTCTTCCGCCCGGAATTCAAAAAGATAGAAGTCCTCGGTCCGGAAAACATTAATCTTGACGGTCTGGAATTAGAAAGAATGCTCTATTCTATTTTCAAAAAGTATCGTGAACAGATGGCCAGACTGGATGATTTAGCCTAAAGCAGGTACTACTAATGTCTAATAGGGTAATTGTTATTGGCGGAGGAGCTGCGGGTTTAATGGCTGCGGGGCAAGCCGCGGCTGCCGGGGCCGAAGTGGTTTTAATTGAAAAAATGCCAAGGTTGGGCAGCAAAATTGCCATTTCGGGCAAGGGTAGGTGCAACCTTACCAATGCCGGAGATATTTCTGATTTTATAAAATATTATCCGGGTAACGGGAAATTTCTCTATGCTTCCTTAAAACAATTTGATAACCGGGCATTAATTGATTTTTTTGAAAGTCTGGGGGTTAAAACCAAAATCGAGCGGGGTAGCAGGGTGTTCCCGGTATCGGATGAAGCGGAAACGGTAATAAATGCCTTGCAAAAATTTCTTTCTAGGCATAAGGTAAAAGTGATTCTCGGTCATACCGTAGAAGAACTAATTTTAACCGATGGACCCAAGGTGACGGGAGTTAAATTTATCCCCACTAAAAATAATAATCCGGGGAAGCAAGACATTGTTTCCCAGCAGGAAATTTGCTCTGCCGGGGCAGTTATTGTTGCTACCGGGGGTGCTTCCTACCCCGGTACAGGTTCAACCGGTGACGGCTATATATGGGCTGCAAAAACCGGCCATAAGGTTCTTAAGCCTCTTCCGGCCCTTGTTCCTTTACGTACCTTGGAACAATGGCCTAGGGAATTGCAAGGGCTTACTCTGAAAAATGTTGAAGTATCCATTTGGGTTGACGGGGTGAAAAAAGATAAACAGTTTGGAGAAATGCTGTTTACCCATTTCGGAATATCCGGTCCGGTTATTCTTGCTCTTAGCCGGATTGCTTCCCATGCTTTGGCCGAACATAAAAAGGTTGAAGTTAGTATCAATCTTAAACCCGCTTTAACTCCTGAGCAGTTAGATCTTCGACTGCTAAGAGATTTTAGCAAATTTCGTAATAGGCATTTTAAAAATTCATTGGATGAGCTTTTACCCAGGAAAATGATTCCGGTGATTGTGAGCTTATCGGAAATTCAGCCGGACAAAATGACTAATGAGATTAATAAAAAAGAACGGCAGAAGCTTGGCGGTTTATTGCAGGACTTAAGGCTTAACGTTACCGCCACTTTAGGGATGGCTACGGCTATCGTTACTTCCGGCGGTGTGGACACTAAACAGATAAACCCCGCCACTATGGAATCCCGGCTGGTTAAGGGTCTGTTCTGGGCGGGGGAGGTTATTGATATTGACGGCATCACCGGAGGGTATAACCTTCAGGCAGCCTTTTCCACCGGTTATAAGGCGGGACGAGCCGCTGCAAATGCCGTGGCGGATAATGTGGCAAATAATAATTAAAGTGCGAAATGACTAATTGGGAATGACTAATTAATTTGACGCATAGATATTACTGAGGTGAATCACGATGCGCCACCAAAATTTCGGGTACCGTTCTTCTTTGCTGAAAAAAATAGAAAAAGTTATTATTCGCGTTGCTATTGCCTGCACGGTCTTACTGGCTTTGTTTCAGCTTAGATTTATTACCGATCCAGTTGAATTTTATCTTAAGATAGCCGGAGATATAGATACTCCCGCCTTTAAGTACAGTCAGTATGTTGCAGAAGATAAAACAGTTACTCTTTACTTTAATACAAATCCCGATTCTCCCGTTTTGGTCAAGCAGAACGGTGAGATTTTGGGAGTAATAGGGCAGGGTTTAGAAATAAAAGTAAAGCAGGGGACAGTAGATTTAGATGCTTCCGGTATTCCCTACCCTGTAACTGTAGATATTATTTATAATGAAAAAAAGCATAGCCTTAATCTACACGGCAATATTAAAAGCTTTACTCTGGAAGTAAAGTCCTCTTCTGTTTTGTAGTTCTGATTATCGCTTTATTCTTGGCCTTGAAGGTATTTTTTATTATAATATTGTTAGATTGAAAAATGAAAAGACAAGCCTTACGGCATTTTGGAGGAAATATGACGACTGACAGTAAAGCCATAGCTCTGGCTGCCTTAAGAATGGCTATGAGCGAAAGCAGGGGAGAAGAGGGTGAACTGAAACAAAAATTCGCTACTAACGGTATCCGATGCGTGGCCGTGGACTACGGTGGCGATTACCTGGGGTCGATTAAAAAAATAATCGAACGGGCCATCGTAGCATCTAAAAGAGAGGGCGTAATTCAGGAAACCCATGGTGATGAAGGAGCGGTTGCCGGGGCCACTAGAGAAGCTTTAAACCAGGTTATGGGCAAAGCTTTAGGTCTTAATATCGGTGGTAAAATCGGTATTGCTCGTAGGGGAGAACATCTCAGTGTCGCTGTTTTCTTTGGGGTAGGATTGCTTCACCTGGATGAGGTTGCTGTCGGACTTGGACACAGAGTAGCTCCTAAAAACTAAAATGAAGGCAACGGGACAAGGGGACGGTTTTGGTCCCATTTTATGAGGGACCAAAACCATCCCCTTGTCCCACTCTTGTCTATTTGTCTCTTAGACCTCTGGCTCATCGGAAGGAATAAAATCATTATAGTCCATGTTCCTTTTCATATTACGCCAGTGATGAGATAAGTTTTTACCATATTTTTTGTAGGAAATTCCGAGCAAAAATCCTCCTATCATGGCCGAACCTATTTTTATCCAGTTATTATTTGATTTCTTGGCAAACACAGAACTTAACCTCCTTGTATGTCAAATAAAAAGTTTATCAATTGACCGTTATATTTCTCGAGTTTATTATGGTATGGACAGGTAAAAAATAAACAAGAATAATTTTACAGATGAGGGTGAATTATGACCGAAGAGGAAACTGTGCAAATTACGGCGGCTGATCAAAAACCAAAATTGGATAAAATGGTCTTATTAAGGTTTGTTATTGGCATAGCTGCTTATAACGTCTTGATGATCTTTTTTATTAACAACCTTATATTTCATTACATTGCTGCTCCAAGAGCCGCTTATTATATTTCTATTTCAATTTCCAATCTTTTATTTTTTGCTTTGATCTTGATTATTAAGACCGATAAGTCTTTGAGTTGGGGAGATATAGGCTTAAAACCGGTTAAGATTGCTGCCGGGCTTATAGATATGCTTAAAATATGGTTTCTGGCCTGGCTGCTTAGCCTCTTTTATATGTTTTTTATTATCGATTCCGGCATTAACGTGCCGGAAAATAAACTGCTCATAATACTGCAAAACCCCTCCCTGGCAATGCTGATTCTAAACATTGTCCTAATCGCTGTTATTGCTCCTTTCGTGGAAGAAATTCTTTTCCGCGGACTTTTGCTAGGCAGCTTAAGAACATACTGTGGTCCTTGGACGGCCATAGTAATCAGTGCAGCTATTTTTTCAGCTTTGCATCTGGAATTATTGGGCTTTGTACCTAGATTAATATTGGGTATTGCCTTAGGCTACCTTTACATTAAACATAATTCCATTCTTCCTTCCATAGCATTGCACGCCTTTAATAATCTCTTGGCTGTTCTGGTGATTACCTTTCTAGCTTAACTTTTAGGTGTAAGGGACAGGTTAGCTGTGGTATAATCTTAGGCGGGTTACTAAACATTAATAGATATATTAATATTTAGTAACCGATTATTATGAATTATTAACCAAGACATTTCTTAAAAAAAGGGTCGAGGTTAGATAATAGGATAGAAGGTAGGAGTTTTTGGAGAATAATAAATTAATTCATATTGCAATTGATGGTCCGGCAGGGGCCGGTAAGAGTTCGGTTGCCCGGGAAATTGCCACTAGATTAGGTATTGCTTATTTGGATACCGGTGCCATGTACCGGGTGGTGGCCTATAAAGCTCTTTCTCTCGGAGTTTCAATCAGGGACGAAGAGCAAGTAACAGCTCTGGCCGGCAAGATAAAGATTACTTTTGGGCCCGGAGGGAACCCTGAGGTTTATTGTGACGGCCAAAATGTAACCACTGAAATACGCAGCCCGGAGGTAGGTCGGGCCGTATCGGTTGTTGCTTCTTATCCCGGTGTTAGAGAATGTTTAGTAAATCTGCAGCGTCAAGAAGCGGCTAAAGGTAGTGTCGTGATGGATGGCCGGGATATAGGTACCTATGTGTTACCCCAGGCTGAAGTAAAAATCTTTTTGACAGCTTCCCCCGCTGAACGAGCCAAAAGAAGACATCGAGAAAACATTCTGGCCGGTAAAGAATCCAACTATGAAGAAGTTTTAGCCGATATCCAGAAAAGAGATCGTATGGATATGGAGCGCAAACATGCTCCGTTAAAACCGGCTCCTGACGCCATAATTCTCGATACAACGGATTTAAGTCAACAGGAAGTCGTAGAGACTATTATAAAAATTGTGAGGGAGGCCTAAGGTGAATTTTTATTCCTTTGCCAAGTATATTTGTTCAACTATATTAAAGATAAAGGGTTATAGAGTTCAAGGCTTGGAGAATGTTCCGGCGGAAGGACCGTTCATAGTAGCCTGCAATCATCTAAGCCTTTGGGATCCGGTTATTGTCGGCTGTGCTCTGCCCCGGCCGATAATCTTCATGGCTAAAGCAGAATTATTTGATATCCCCTTTGTGGGAATAATAATTAAAGGTTTGCATGCTTTTCCGGTCAGGCGGGGACATAGTGATATAGCAGCTATTAAGAAAGCGCTGACAGTCTTAAAAAATAATGCTGTTCTCGGTATCTTTCCGGAAGGAACAAGATCTAAAACCGGAGAGCTACAAGAAGCAATGACAGGAGTAGTGCTCATCATGGAAAAAAGCGGAGCACCTGTTTTACCGGTAAAAATATACGGTTCTCGCGGACTGCTTAAACAAAAAAGGGGTACGATGGGAGTAATTATCGGCAAACCTATATATATTGATAAAATCGCTGTTCCTCCTGATATCTCAGATCGTCGCTCCTGGATTGCAAATAAGATCATGAAGGAAGTCGATGAAATATAGCCGGCTTCTTAGCAAATAAGAAGGAATTTTCTAATTCTCGACGAAATTATTGTTAAGCAAAAAAAGGAGGGCAGAAATAATTAAGAGGATTTTAAAAGCGGAAAAAGCAGGTTTTTGTTTTGGCGTTAAAAGAGCCATAGAAATGGCCGAAAAAGCAGTCGCAAATGGTAAGACAAAATCGCTTGGATCCCTTATTCATAATCAGCAAGTAGTAGATTATCTGAAGTCCAAAGGAATCGAACCTGCAGATTCTCTTGAAGAAATTTCGGATGGAGAGCAGTTGGTCATTAGATCACACGGTGTACCCCCGGAAATCTACAGAGAATCACAAAAAAGAAATATTAAGCTAATTGATGCAACTTGTCCCTATGTACAAAAAACACAAGGTTTGGCCGCAGCATTATCAAAAGATAATTATGTTATTGTAGTAGGAGACAAGGATCATCCTGAAGTTAAAGGTATTCTTGGCTGGGCCGGCCAAGGTTCCAAAGCCATAAACACCTTAGATGAAGCGAAGGAATTGCCATACATGCCCAGCATCGCTGTTTTAGCTCAAACTACCCAGCATCAGGGGACTTTTTCCTCGATTGTGGAAGAGTTAAAAAAGCATACGGATAACTTAATTGTCCATAATACTATATGTAAGGCAACAGAAGAGCGCCAAGCAGCAGCTCGGGCCTTGGCTGAAAAGGTTGACGTTATGATTGTGGTAGGAGGACGTAGTAGTTCCAATACCGGAAAACTTGCTGCTATCTGCAGTCAAATAACACCAACCTATTTAATAGAAACTGCGGCTGAAATACAAGAAATCTGGTTTAAAGATGCCAACTGTATCGGTCTTACTGCAGGGGCTTCCACACCGGATTGGATAATTGAGGAGGTTTATACCAAAATGTCGGAAATTCTAGAGAACGCAAATGAAGCTGTTGTAGAGGAAACATCCGAAGCAAGAAAAGATGAAGCAAATATTATGGATAGTTTTGAACAGGAACTACCTTCAATATATGGGGGAGCCATAGTTAAAGGTACTGTAGTAAAAATTACCGATGAAGAAGTATTTTTGGATATCGGTTGGAAGTCGGAAGGAATTATTCCGCGGAAAGAACTTACTGCCACTAATATCTTAAACTCTGATGAGCCTGTGAAAATAGGCGATGAAATTTCCGCAATGGTAACTCGGGTTGAGAATAAAGAAGGATATACTGTGCTTTCGCGCAGAAAGGTTGCTGAGCAAGAAGTCAGGGAGCGTTTGGCCGAACTGGCTGAGAGTAAAGAAGAGATTCAGGCCAAAGTAAGCGGAGTTACCAAAGGCGGGCTATTAGTAGAACTTGGCATGAGAGGTTTTATCCCTGCTTCCCAGATAGAAACAAGATATGTAGAAGACTTAAATAAGTATCTTGGTCAAACTTTAAGGTTGAGGATTATAGAATATAATCCGGCTCAAAAAAAGCTTATTCTTTCCCAAAAGGTTATCCTTATGGAAGAACAAGAAAAGAAACGGGAACAACTTTTGGAA
>JAAYMU010000180.1 GCA_012521215.1 Peptococcaceae bacterium
TCCCTGTAAGCTATCCCAATAGCTGCATTAAGATTAATCACGTAATCACGCTAAACATCAGATTACTCTTAGTGGCATGGGGTGTTCGTCTAGAACAGATATACCTTAAATTACCAAAAGGATAATTAACAAGTTCGGAGAATTATACAAAGTAGTAAGCAATAGGATAAATGAGGAAGTTTTATTGACTAAATAAGGATTTGGAAGTAAGATATAACAAAACCGGCTGTGCGGCCGGAAGGCATGAATTGGAAAGAGGGAAAAAACAGTGAAAAATAGAAAAAGGTTGACACTTATATTTTGCTTGTTACTGGTCGGTTTGCTGGCTTTTCCAAACTGTCTTTGGGCCGATGCCCGGTCTGAAGAAGATATTATGAAAGTGGAATTTTCAGAGATCGGTCCTTTGGTGCAAATCTATAATCTCACAGCCAAAGAAGCCATAGACGGGGTGGAAGATGCCGAGGAAGCCCAGGATGATGCACTAAGGGCTATTAATGCCGCGATTGATTCTTTAAATTTCTTAATCCAGGGAGCCCTGAAAAGTGGATCTTTGCAACCGCCTACTGATTTTGTAGCTAATCCTATGGCCCCCGTGACTCAGGATGATCTTTTCTATACTTTGTTGAACGCTCAGCTCCAATCTTTAAACCAGCAAAAGAGAAGTTTGCTAAACACGGACCTTGATAAGCTGGAGACTCAGTCCGATATGGTGGTTGACACCATTACTTCCAGTCTGGAAACTATCTACATTAGTTATAATTCCCTAGGACGTCAATTAGATTTGTTAAAAGCCCAGAAGAAACTGGCCGAAACGCAGTTGTCTGCCTTGGAAGTGCAGACCGAATTAGGAATGACCACTGCCATTATGCTCAAGAAAACGGAGAATGAAATCTGGTCTCTGGATAACTCCATTCAACAACTGGAACGAACTAGGCAAACTCTAAAAGAGCAATTTAATCTAGCCCTGTCTAGGGAGTTTGATGATCCGTTAGAAATTGGGGAAGTGCCCAGGGTGATGCGCTCCAAGATTGTGACTGCTGACGTGGAGCATGACTATAACCGGGCCTGGGAACACAGTTATGAAGTTATTCTAAATGAAGATGAAGATGCTGAAAGAGAGGGCGATGCCCTGCGCAAATTCCGGCACGGTTTTTACAGTGCTTACCAGGATATGCGAGATAAGCAAGAGGCTTTAGAATTAGAGAATGCCAGGCTGAAAACATCAGAACAGGACTATGAAATCGCCAAATTAAAGCACGACTTAGGGCTGATTTCTGATCTGTCTTTGAAAACGGAAGAAAACAACTTCTTGAGTCAGAAGATTAAGGTCGAATTAGCTAAGGATGCAGTCTTTCAGGCCTATAATGCATATGAATGGGCCAAGAGAGGGCTGATAGTAAGTGGTGGAGCTTCCGCATCTTCCTCCGGCTCCGGTTCTCAGGCTCCTGGCGGGTTTTAAACTATTTAGATAAATATTCTGTTTTAAGTTAAAGTGAAATTAAGTCGATAGCCCCTTTAGGGGATGTCGGCTTACTTTTTTTATAATAATTAGGGAGTATAAATTAATACTTATTTTATATAAATAAATAAAATTTTATTGTTAAAAGAGGAAGAAACAGGGAGGAAAAACTAAATCATAGAAGAACAATTATTAAGAACAATATATTAATAAATTTTAAATATTATTAAAAATCTTAATTAAAAACTTTAATTAAAAATTAGGATTATATAAATGGAGGGTTAGAATTGAAAATATATTGTAAGAAACTATTGGTTATGGGGATAATTCTGAGCTTTATCTTTACCACAGCGGTATTTCCGCAAAGTGTTTTTGCCGCTAGGGTTCCTGAGGCACCGGATAGACTTAAAGCAAAAGCCCACGGCTACGACGGTATAATATTAACTTGGAATGAAGTTCGAGGTGCTGTTGAGTATTACATATATCGGTATGAACCACTATTAGATGACTATGATTACCTCGATTCCACCTCGGATAATGAGTATATTGATGAAGACTTGGATAGGGGAAAAACCTATTACTATAAAGTAAAGGCTGTTGACAGCTACGGTGAAGAGAGCGATTTTTCCGAAGAGGAAGATGCCAGAGTCGGCTATAAAGATGATGAAGACCTGGATGCTCCGGATGATTTGGAAGCGGAGGCAATCGGTTCTGATGCAATTGAGCTGACCTGGGATGAAGTTGATGATGCCGAAGAGTACTATATATACCGCTCTGAGTCTTCCTCCGGCCGTTACAAATTTCTCGATTCCACCGACGATACTGAATACATAGATGACGAGGATCTGGAGCCGGGTAAAACCTATTATTATAAAGTTACAGCGGTTGACAAGCATGGTTATGAAAGTGACTTTTCTAACAGGGTGCGGGTTAAGCTGGATATGGACGATGATGACGACATAGACATCCCTTCCGGCCATGTAATTGAAACCGGCCGTATGGCCGGCCAGAACAGGTACGATACTGCAGGGAAAATTTCTTCATCCGGTTGGTCCACTTCTTATTATGCGGTAATTGCCAGCGGTGAAGACTATGCCGATGCCATATGCAGTGTACCTTTGGCTTATAAATATTCGGCCCCGGTTCTGCTAACCTCCCAAAATAGTTTGCCAATCCAATCTAAAACCCAATTAACCAATCTGAAAGTTAAACATGTTTTTCTTATCGGTGGCACGAAGGTTATTTCAACCGAAGTGGAAAACGCTATCAGAAACATGGGGATCCAGGTGACAAGGATAGCAGGCAGTAACCGTTATCAGACATCTGTCCTGGTGGCTGCCTACGTAAAGCAGACTTTAGGGCGTAGCGGTACGGCTGTGCTCGCTCCCGGAACAAATTTTTATGATGCCTTGTCCATAGCTTCGATCGCAGCAGTTAAAGGTTATCCGATCCTTCTATCGCCCAGCACCAATCTTACTTCCGAGTTAAAAACATATATTAACAACAACATTACCCAAACGGTAGTTGTTGGTGATACGCTGGCTATCAGCGATACAATATTCAGCCAACTTCCATCTCCGTCCCGTATATGCGGTAAGGACCGTTATGAAACTAATTTAAAGGTTATTCAAACCTATGCCGATATCCTCAACTTCGATAACTGTTACCTGGCTACAGGTGAGGTTTACGCGGATGCGCTGTCCGGGCTGCCCTTGGCCGCCTTGAAAAAAGCTCCCGTTTTTCTAGTAGGGAGAACTGTGGATGAGACTACCGCAAGTTATATTAAAAACAAAAATGCTAAAAAGATCATTGCTTTTGGTGGAACGGCAGCAATTCCTGACCATATTTTGCAGAGCCTTCGGGAAACCGGCTCCAATTCCGACCGCTTGCTGTCAGCCCCTACCAATCTGCAAGCTGTCGCCAGGGATTCCGATGAAATAAAATTGACTTGGAACAGGGTTAGCAACGCGACTGATTATTATATCTACAGGGCTGAGTCTTCATCCGGTCCCTACGAACGAATTGGCAAAACCAAAAGTACGTCCTATACCGATAGAGGCCTTGAAGCAGGGGAAAGATATTATTATAAGGTAAGGGCTTCCAATAGCTCCGGTACTAGTGATTATTCGGCCAGGGCTTATGCTACTACGGAGGATAGCGACGATTTTGAAGCGCCTGATGATCTGGAAGCCGAAGCGACCGGTCCTGATTCTATTAGATTGACCTGGGATGAAGTCGATGATGCTATGGCCTATTGGGTTTATCGCTCCGAATCTTCATCCGGTGAGTATATCCTAATCGGTGGAACAGACCAAGATTATTTTATAGATAGCAATCTGAAAAGAAACAGGACCTATTATTACAAAGTTAAAGCCGTAAGCAAATATGGCGA